>JAEWPB010000131.1 GCA_023399465.1 Pseudomonadota bacterium | reverse complement strand
ATGGACATCGCGCTGCTGGATGCCGGATCAAGTCCGGCATGACGGAGGATTATAGGATACTCCCCTGTCCGGCATGACGGAGACACCGCGCATCGGCCCGCCCCGGCGAAAAAATCTCCAAGCAATTCCAGTGACATCACGGTTTCCGCCGGCCCGCATTTTCCCCGCGCCCAAAACCCGTGGCTAGAATTTCCCCGTTCCGTCGTCGGATACACCGGGTGTGCGTGCCCGGCGAGGCGGGACCGGCGCCGGCGCGCCGGGCGATCGCAGGCCCGGGGCGCAGGGGTTCGCGGAAAATGGTCTCCCCCCGACGGCGGGGCACGGGTGACGCTGCGGATGGCGGCGCCTGACTGTCCCGATCACGCCGGGTGCGTCTGTGAGGCGCGAAGACCCGCAGGCGGCCGGTGGCCGCGGGCATCCGCCCGGCAGAAACGCCGGCAGCCCGCAGCGGAAATCCGGAAAAGGCCTGCCGGAGCAGAGAGGCCGGAGTCGCGGGCAAAAACCGCCGAACGGGGCGCTGGAAGGTGCCACGAATACAAGTTTTTACGAGGCAGCTTCGAGCGCCCCGTCCGATCCCTTCCAATGCCGAAAGGCCCGGGAGGACCGCAATAGCCGACACCGCGGCGGGCGACCGCGCGCGGCGGTTTTCGCATGTCCGCGGCAATAGCCGCCCGGGACTGCCATTCGCGGACAGGCAATTGCGGACAGGCGGCGCAGGCAATCGCAGGCAAGGAGGCCCGCTCCCTCGTCCGGACGAGGCTGGCTACAAGGAGATCAGCATGCCCCTTCCAGATCGCATCGACACCGCGCTGATGCGACCGCAACTGATGTTCGATACCGCCGCCATGATGGTGCCGGCGACCGCCTGCGCCTCGGGCGCCTGCCGGCGGCATCGACGCTGCCTGTTGTGGGACGAGACGCTCGGCCGGCCGTCTTGCCTGTCGCTGCTGTCCGGGGAAGAGCAGGCCGCCTATCCGGCGCGGCTCGCGGATGCCGAGCGGGCGCTGCGCATCATCCTCGCCGACTGGCCGCCGTCGCCCTCGCCCGATCCCGACATCAGGGAAAGGCAGGACGCGGCGATCGCCATCGCGGCCCGGGTGATCCGGCTTGCCCCGGGCTTCGACCTCACCTCGGGGCCTGGCTGCGACGGCGCGAGACCTGCGCGCCCCGGCTCAAGCATGGTCGGGACCTGCAGGACTACCGCAGCTTCGCGCGCTTCCTCGAGGAGCGGCGGCAGTTCACCGACTGGTCGCTCTGACCCGGCGCGGCCTGCGCGCCATGCGCCCCGTGCGCGTCGGGTGGCGCGCTCGGCTTGGGCAGATATGGCAGACGGGAGAACAGGAAAACGGGGCGAACGCCGCTATTCGGCGGCCTGCGCTTCCGCGGCCTTGGCGGCGGCGGCAACCGCCTCCAGTTCGTAGGAATAGCCCTCGAGCATGGTATAGGCCTGCTCGATCGTCTCGATCTGGGTCTCGGCGCCGCGGATGGCGTCGCCGATCGACTGGATGCGGGCGCGCAGCATCGAGCCGAGCACGTCCGCCTCGGGCTTGCGGCCGATGCGGTCCATGTGCTGGCGCACCCGGGTGCGGTGGCGCTCGAGCTCGAGAATGTGGAAGCGGGTCTTCAGGATGTCGTCGGTGAGCTTGCGGCGGATCGCCGCGACCGGATCGAAGCTGCCGGGGTCGCGCTCGTCGAGGATCATCTCGTTGACCAGCGTCTCGATGATCATCAGCCCCTTGAGGTCGCGGGCATCCGCCAGCTGCGGATCGTAGCCGGTGTCGTCATAGACCTTGCGGCGCACCGGATCCTTCAGCAGCTCGTAGGAGGCAGTGACCTTGCCGAACTGCTCGACGTCGCCGCCGACATCCGGATGCGCGGTCTTCACCAGCCGGCGATAGGCCCGCTTGATGGCGGCGTCGTCCGCATCGCGTTCAATTTCGAGCATCGCATAGGGATCGATCAAAGCGTCACCTGTCCAAGCATTCCAAAATTCTCCCCGCCGTTTCTAGCTGCCGCTGCCGCCAGCATCAAGCGGCCGCGCCATCCATGCACCGATCAAAGACGGGTATCGGCCTATGCGGCCGCAGACTGGCAAAAATGTGGACGAAAAAAATGCCAGGCGCTTTTCCACCACTTTCGCCCCGGCAGCCCCGCTCCGCCGGGAAGATTGTGCGAAAAATGCCACCCCAACCGTTGCGCGTGGGGTGCAGCGATCCTGCGGTCACAATTTTGCCGCTTGCTTTTTCGTGCGAATGCTGTCAGGGATTCAGGCGTTCGGGCAAAACATCCCGGAGACTGGACTGATGATAGCGCCTTTGGACGGTATATCCGGGAGGCGCGTGGGGGTGGACCCCACGCCAAGACGTTCTTTCCCCGTTATCGTGCTTCTCGACTAAGCCAGCCGGCGCAAACCGGACGGCACCCCGCCCAGTCTCGCACGAGGCCGGGCACAAGACCACGCCGCGGGGCGTTCAGGCATGCCGGAGCCGGCTGCCAGCCACGCGGTTTTCGAAAACGAGAAAAGGACTTCTCTCCATGGCCACCAAGGGCACCGTAAAATTCTTCAACCAGGACAAGGGTTTTGGTTTCATCACGCCGGACAACGGCGACAAGGACGTCTTCGTTCACATCTCGGCCGTTCAGGCTGCCGGCCTGGCCACCCTGAAGGACGGCCAGCAGGTTTCCTTCGACACCGAGCCGGATCGCATGGGCAAGGGCCCGAAGGCCGTCAACATCCAGGCTGCCTGAGGCGCCTGACCGTCGCTGACGGACAGAATTCATGAGAGCGGCGCATCCCCCGGATGCGCCGTTTTCCGTTTGGGCAATGCGCACGCCACCGCCTCCCGCCGCGGACCTTCAGGCCGCCGGCGCGGCCGCGGTCTGGCGTACCGGCGCGTCGAAATCGATGGCCGCAAAAGCCTCGCCGATCACTTCAGGCCCCGCCCCCGGCTTCGTGGCGTCGGCGGAGAGGATTTGCCGGTAGCGCCGCGAACCGGCAACCCCGGCGAACAACCCGACCATGTGACGGGTGACATGCACCAGCCGGCCGCCCGCGGCAATGTGTCCGGCGCCATAGGCGATCATCGTATCGCGCACCACGTCCCAGTCGATCGTCCGCTCGGCAGCGCCATAGATCCGCCGGTCGACATCGGCCAGAAGTGCGGCATTGTGATAGACCGCCCGCCCGAGCATCACCCCGTCGACATGGCGCAGATGCTCCTCGGCAGCGTCGAGATCGGCAATGCCGCCATTGATGCCGATGAACACGTCGGGATGGCGCTCCTTCATGCGATAGACGATGCCGTAGTCGAGCGGCGGGATCTCGCGGTTTTCCTTGGGGCTGAGCCCCTGCAGCCAGGCCTTGCGCGCATGGATCCAGACCGCATCGGCGCCGGCGTCGATAACCCGATCGAGAAAGTCGGGCAGCACCGCCTCCGGATCCTGATCGTCGACGCCGATGCGGCACTTGACCGTTACTGGAACGCTCGCGACCGCCTGCATCGCCTCCACGCATTCGGCAACCGTCGCCGGCTCGCGCATCAGGCAGGCGCCGAAGGTGCCGGACTGGACCCGGTCGGAAGGACAGCCGACATTGAGGTTGATCTCATCATAGCCGTATTCGGAGGCGATCCGCACCGCTTCGGCAAGCTTGGCCGGATCGGAGCCGCCGAGTTGCAGCGCCAGCGGGTTCTCGCAATCGTGATGGCCGAGCAGCCGGTCGCGCACCCCGTGGATGATCGCATCCGCCACCACCATTTCGGTATAGAGCAGCGCCCGGCCGCTGATCTGCCGATGGAAATACCGGCAATGGCGGTCAGTCCAGTCGATCATCGGCGCGACGGCGAAGATTTTCCGACCTGCCTTCAAAGCGTTACCATATACATCAGTCACTTGCGCCAATTTCCTCACGCACATTCAGAGCCATTTACGATTGTATTTGCGCGTTGGCGCAGCATTTTTCAAGCTTCGGTACGACGATGTAGGTCCACTTGGTCCACTTCGGGGCCTGCCGCACCATGGAAACGGCGCGCAAGCGCAAGGACGGAAGCACCGGCTAACCGCAAAGGCCGTTATGAAGCGCCGGGGCCAAATTGTCCACCGTGAGGCAAGACCTTCGTCGGCGAGCACGTGGCGCGGCCGGAACGTCGGCGTTGCTGAAATCGTCGATCGCGTCGCTGAGAGCGCCTGCGAATGGCTCATCGGCCAAAAGTACATCCCGCGACACCGCACAGTCCGAGACCGACACCCGAGACCGTGTCGAAGCAATAGCTGGCAGGCTTCAACCAACCGATGGCGCTTAAGCCAAATGGCCTTCGGCAGCCCCGGTTCGGTTCGATCGAGCATCCGCATCGGCAATTGCCGAGTCCACGACGATGCGATCACGACCTTCGGCTTTGGCCTGGTACAACGATATGTCTGCCAGCCTGAGTGCGTCGGACAAATCCGCCACGCTCGCAACTGCAGATATTCCAAAACTTGCCGTCACACAGACACGATCTCCGATGAAACGTGTTCGCGACAACTGCTGGCGGATCCGTTCGGCTATGGTTCCGGCCATGGACACATCGGCATTCGCCAACAGGACGATGAATTCTTCACCGCCGAAGCGCGCTATCAAATCCCCCTTGCGGACATTGTCTTTCAGGAGCTGAGCGGTTTCCCGCAACACCTGGTCACCGATATCGTGACCATAGGTATCGTTCACTCGCTTGAAATGATCAATATCGCAGGCAATGAGGACATGACCGGCTCTGGCATCCAGTAGATACTGGGCCCGTTCGTGAAAGGCGCGGCGATTGAGAACACCCGTGAGCGGATCATGATCGCGTTCATCACGGAGCGAGGTAATGACGCTGAACAATATTGCAGTCAAGAACACACAGACAAACCACAGGCTGAACAGGATAATCTTCCAGTACGTGGAGGACGCCAACTCGTCGGCGACCTGGGCGTCAGGGATCAGGACCAGCACTACTACGATTCTGCCAAGGGTCATGAGGGCGCAGAACGCATACGACCAGCACAGGATGCGTTCCTGGAATCCCTGTGTGGGCAGCAACGAAAACAGCCGTCGGAGAGGCAGGACCTGCAGCGTCAGGATGCCGATGTTAAGCCACAAGGCCCGTATCCACAGCTCATCGACAACGACGGAATAATACAGAAGAAGAGCAAGAGTACCCGCTATGACTGCAATGGCGATCTGCGGGCGCAGGTGAAAGCCAGATCGCCTGGCCAGGCCCTCGGAGACGAACCATGTGCCCGAGAGATAGAAAATGCCGCAAACCACGGCCCATCTCGCCAGTTGGTCGCCACCCATCATGGTCTGGGCGCCGAGCGCCAGCGAGGGCAGAATGTAGCCAGCGCCGATCCAGAGCAGATACGTGGCATGCCTGAGCCGTGACCAGCAGGCAAGGAACATGGCACCCAAGTATCACCCAAGTATATCGTGAAGACCGGAGCCATCAACGCCAAGAGGTTGTCGCCGAATTCGATCATTGGCTTGTTCGATGATCAATCCGTTGCGCGCTCCGATGAGCAGCGGAATTGCGGTTGAGCGCTGTGCCTGTCGACGTCCTCATATGTTATGGCCTAACTGCATTGTCATTCATTGCTCATCATTGATGTCTTCGTAGCTCCTATTGATAGAGAGCGTTGCATTAACGTTTCGTGCCGATCGAAGTGGTTTTTCGCGCAAGGGGAAGGAACGGCCGATCCATCCCTTCACGCACCGCTGCAACTCGAAGATGGCCCAATTTGGCAGGACGTTTCCAGCCAATCGGCAACTGTCTTCCGGCGCCAGCTCCGGCGCGTTCGATTGAAGTGATCCGATCTGAGGCATCGGCCATTGCTTTGCAATAAGGCGGGCCGATCCCGGCGCGTGTGCCGGGACGGCATGGAGGTGGCCCCTCCTCGTATTTGATCGAGCGCCGGGACAGAGCTTGTCGCCAAGCTCCCCGGGCGCGAGACGTCATGCGAAGATGAAATCGCTGGCGCTGAGCGTGGTCACATTGCTGACGGTGATCGAAATCCCCCCGATCGCGATGACTGCATCATCGCCGACGACGGTTATGCCGAGATCCGTGAAATCGATATCGCCGAAATTGCGCAGATTTATCCGGTCATCACCCCGGGTGAAATCGAGAAGCACGTCCTGGCCATGGCCGGGCGAGAACGAGAAGGTGTCCCTGCCCGCGCCGCCCGACAAGGTGTCATTGCCTGCACCACCCCAGATGAAATCGTCGCCGGCGCCGCCGTTGATGACGTCGGCTCCCCCGCCACCAAAAATGGTATCGTTGCCGGTACCGCCGTAGAGCGTGTCGTTTCCATTGCCGCCGCCGATTTCGTCATCGCCATCGCCGCCGCCGATGATATCGTCGCCGTCGCCGCCATAGGCACGGTCGTTGCCGGCGCCCGACCAGATCTCGTCATCGCCACCGCCGCCATACATCTGATCGGCACCATTGCCGACGCCGCCGCATATGGTGTCGTCACCGTCACCGCCGAAGACCGTGTCGTCGCCGGTACCGCCGTAGATCTTGTCGTTGCCCGCGCCGCCATCTATCCGGTCGTTGCCGCCGCCACCACCGAGCGTATCGTCGCCGGAACCGCCGGCCATGACATCGCTGCCGTTGCGGCCGGGGATACTGATACCAGGATCGGGCTTGGGCTCGGTGTCGATGCCGAAATTGTTGGAATCGGTCGTGCCGCTCCCGGCATTGCCGGCCGCATTCGTCACCCCGGAATTGTCGAGGGTAATGACGTTTGTCGTGTCCGCAATCCCGGTGGTCGGCGTGAATGTGGCGGTCCAGGTGATGCCGCCATCGCTGGAGCTCACGGGGCTCAACGTGCCGTTGCTGACGGTGAGATCGGTGTTGTCGAAGCCGGTGACCGCTTCGCTGAAGGTGATGGTC
>JAEWPB010000055.1 GCA_023399465.1 Pseudomonadota bacterium | reverse complement strand
GGCCGGTACGATCTGGATGAATACCTTCATGGATGGCGCGTGCGAACTGCCGTTCGGTGGCTGCAAGCAGTCCGGCTTGGGCCGTGAACTCGGGCGTCACGCGGTCGAGGACTATACCGAGACGAAGACGCTCAACATGCATATTGGCGGACGAACGAACTGGTGGATGCCGCGGTGAGTCTAAATCGATTTAAAATAACCGCAAGGGGTGCTTGACGCCGGGAAGACTGTCCCATCTAAATTATAACGAGCGGCAGGGAGGCCGCGGTTATTTTGAATGTCCGGTCGAACCGACCGGAAAGACTGCCAGTAGCGGGAGGAGTATCCGCTAGGTCAACTTGCAAACGGGAGGAATACTATGCGCAAGTTTCTGACGACGACGGCAATGGCATTGACGATGATGGCAGGCGCGGCGCAGGCCGCCGAGAACGTGGAGGTCCTGCATTGGTGGACTTCCGGCGGCGAAGCCTCGGCGCTCGACGTCCTGAAGAAGGATCTTGAATCGAAGGGCATCAGCTGGACCGACATGCCGGTCGCCGGCGGCGGCGGCACCGAGGCGATGACCGTGCTTCGCGCCCGCGTCACCGCCGGAAATGCGCCGACTGCGGTGCAGATGCTTGGCTTCGACATCCTCGACTGGGCCAAGGAAGGCGCGCTCGGCAATCTCGACGAGATCGCGGGCAAGGAAGGCTGGGACAAGGTGATCCCGACGGCGCTCCAGAACTTTTCGAAGTATGACGGCCACTGGATTGCCGCGCCGGTGAACGTGCACTCGACCAACTGGATGTGGATCAACAAGGCCGCCCTCGACAAGGCCGGCGGCAAGGAACCTCAGAACTGGGATGAACTGGTCGCCCTTCTCGACAACTTCAAGGCCCAGGGCATCACGCCGGTCGCCCATGGTGGGCAGGCCTGGCAGGACGCGACGATCTTCGATGCCGTGGTGCTGTCGCTCGGCAACGATTTCTACAAGGCCGCCTTCATCGATCTCGATCCCGCCGCGCTCGGCGGCGACAAGATGAAGGAAGCGTTCGATCGCATGACCAAGCTGCGCTCCTATGTCGACGACAACTTCTCCGGCCGTGACTGGAACCTAGCGTCGGCAATGGTGATCGAGGACAAGGCCGGCCTGCAGTTCATGGGCGACTGGGCCAAGGGCGAATTCCTGAAGGCCGGCAAGAAGCCGGGTGCGGATTTCGTCTGCATGCGCTTCCCCGGCACCCAAGGGTCGGTCACCTTCAACTCCGACCAGTTCGCGATGTTCAAGGTGGCGGATGACAAGGTTCCGGCGCAGCTCGCCATGGCCTCGGCTATCGAAAGCCCGACCTTCCAGTCGGCCTTCAACGTGGTCAAGGGTTCGGTTCCCGCCCGCACCGACGTTCCGGACACGGACTTCGACGATTGCGGCAAGAAGGGCATCAAGGACCTTGCCGAAGCCAATGCCAGCGGCACGCTCTACGGTTCGATGGCTCACGGCCATGCCAACCCGGCCGCCGTCAAGAACGCGATCTACGACGTGGTGACCCGCCAGTTCAACGGCGAGATCACCTCGGATGAGGCCGTGAAGGAACTGCCGGCCGCAGTCGAGGCAGCCAAGTAGCACCGAAAGGGGCAATCGCGATCGCCTCTTGGTCCTTTGCTCCCTGTCCTTGTGGGGAGCGAAGGGCGCCGCCTGAACAGTGCCTCCCTTAAGGGAGGGACCGACAGGCCACCAGCGGCGATCGCCTCGTTGACAGGATCCCGATGCCATTCGTCTGAAGCGGGCGCTGCTTCGGGGTCCCTTACCGTGCCGAAACCCGTGCGCCAAAGGTGGTGACCGTCCATGCACAGTCGCAGCAGACTTCAGGAGCTCCTGCCCAAGCTGGTCTTGGCGCCGAGCTTCGCTGTCATCCTGATCTTCGTCTATGGCTTCATCCTCTATACCGGTCTGCTTTCGCTGACCGACAGCCGGATGCTGCCATCCTACAATTTCGTCGGCTTGAGCAACTATGTGAAGCTCTGGGCGCTGCCGCACTGGTGGCGGGCCATCAGCAACCTAGCGATCTTCGCCTCGCTCTACATCATCATCTGCTCCGTGCTCGGCCTTTTCCTGGCGATCCTGCTCGACCAGAGGATCCGCGGCGAGGGCTTTCTGAGGCCGATCTATCTCTACCCGATGGCGCTTTCGTTCATCGTCACCGGCACCGCCTGGAAGTGGTTCCTCGATCCGGGCATCGGGCTTGAACACACCATGCATCTCTGGGGCTGGGAGAGCTTTTCCTTTACCTGGATCAAGGATCGCAACTACGCAATCTACTGCCTCGTGATCGCGGCGGTCTGGCAGTCCTCGGGATTTGTCATGGCCATGTTCCTCGCCGGGCTGCGCGGTGTCGACAGCGAGATCATCAAGGCGGCACAGATCGATGGCGCCACGACGCTGACCGTCTACCGCCGGATCATCATACCGCTGATGCGTCCCGTCTTCCTGTCGGCGTTCGTCGTGCTCGCGCATCTGGCCATCAAGGCTTACGACCTGGTGATCGCGCTGACCGGCGGCGGGCCGGGGCAGGCGACCGAGCTGCCGGCAACCTTCATGTATTCCTACACCTTCACCCGCAACCAGATGGGCATCGGCGCATCGTCTGCGGTGATCATGCTGGTGATGATCTTCTCGATCATCATTCCCTATCTCTACTCCGAGATCCGCGAGGGGAAACGCCTATGAGCGCCGTTACCAATCCTCAGAACGTGATCTCGCACGGACGGCTGACACGCGCGCTGATCTATGCGGCGCTGATCGTCTTCGCGATCTACTATCTGCTGCCGCTCTATGTGATGGTGGTCAATTCCTTCAAGCCGCTCGAGGAAATCCGACAGGGCGGGATGCTCAGTCCGCCGCAGGCATGGACCATCGAACCCTGGCTTTCCGCCTGGTCGACGGCGCAGGTCGGCGTGCAGCCAACGGGCCTCAGGCCGTTCTTCATCAACTCGATCCTGATGGTGGTGCCGGCTGTGGCGATCTCCACCATCATCGGGGCGCTCAACGGCTATGTCCTGACCAAGTGGCGGTTCAGGGGCTCGAACATCGTCTTCGGCTTGTTGCTGCTGTCCTGCTTCATCCCGTTCCAGATCGTGCTGATCCCGATGGCGCGCATCCTCGGGATGGTCGGTCTCGCCGGATCGATCCCGGGACTGGTCCTCGTGCACGTGGTCTATGGCATCGGCTTCACGACGCTCTATTTCCGCAACTACTACGAGGCCTTTCCCACCGAACTGGTGCGCGCCGCGCAGATCGACGGTGCCAGCTTCTTCCAGATCTTCCACCGGATCCTGCTGCCGTCCTCCGGGCCTATCATCGTGGTCTCGGTCATCTGGCAATTCACCAATATCTGGAACGACTTCCTGTTCGGGGCTTCGTTCTCGGGCGCGCATTCGACGCCGATGACCGTGGCTCTGAACAACCTCGTCTCGTCGTCGACCGGGGTCAAGGAATACAACGTCCATTTTGCGGGCGCGATCCTCGCCGCCCTGCCAACGCTCATCGTCTACATCGTTTCCGGCCGCTATTTCGTGCGCGGCCTGATGTCCGGCGCCGTGAAAGGATAGTGCAATGTCGTTTCTGAAGATCAGCAATCTCCGCAAATCCTACGGCAGCCTGGAGATCCTCAAGGACATCAACATCGAGATCGAGGAGGGCGGTTTTCTCGTGCTCGTCGGCCCTTCGGGCTGCGGCAAGTCGACGCTTCTGAACACGATTGCCGGGCTGGAGCCGATCACCTCCGGCGACATTGCGATCGCCGGCCGTTCGGTCGCCGGATTGCCGCCGTCGCAGCGCGACATCGCCATGGTCTTCCAGTCCTACGCGCTCTACCCCAACATGACGGTGGCCGGGAACATCGCCTTCGGCATGGAAATCCGCGGCGTGCCGAAGGTCGAGCGCGAGAAGGCGATCAAGCAGGTGGCCGAGATGCTGCAGATCGGCCATCTCCTCGACCGCAAGCCGAGCCAGCTCTCGGGCGGCCAGCGCCAGCGCGTCGCCATGGGTCGGGCACTGGTGCGCAATCCGCAGGTCTTCCTGTTCGACGAACCGCTGTCGAACCTCGACGCCAAGCTGCGCGTCGACATGCGTACCGAGATCAAGCGGCTGCATGGCCGCATGAAGACGACGATCGTCTACGTCACGCACGACCAGATCGAGGCGATGACGCTGGCGACCAGGATCGCCGTTCTGAAGGATGGCATCCTGCAGCAATTCGGCACGCCGGCGGAAATCTACAACAATCCCGCCAATACCTTCGTCGCCGATTTCATGGGTTCCCCGGCGATGAACCTGCTGTCGGCCACCATCGGCAATGGCGCCGAGGGCCTGCAGGTGTCGCTTGAACGCCCGAATGCCGGGCCTTTGACGCTGCCGGTTGCCGCCGAAAACAGTGCCCTTGCGGCCTATGTCGGCAAGCCGGTGATCTTCGGCATCCGTCCGGAAGCGCTGACGGATCCGGATGGCGCCGACCGCAATGCCCGAGCGATTGCCGAAGGCGACTGCGTCATCGAGGTGGTGGAACCTGCGGGATCCGATACCTTCGCGGTGACGAAGCTCGGCGGCAAGGAAGTGGTGGCGCGGCTGCGCGCCGACGCCAAGATCGCGGCCGGGCAACTCGCCCGCCTGGCATTCAACCTGGACAAGGCGGTATTTTTCGATCCGCAAAGCCAGCTTCGCATCGCATGAGCCGTGACATGCAGGGGCAACCGGACATCGTCATTATCGGCTCGGGGATCGGCGGCGCGACGGTCGCCGCCGGGCTCGCGGGCAGCGGCGCGAACATTCTTATCCTTGAGGCAGGTGGGCATATCGAAGACCGGCCGGAAAACCGTGACCAGCGCGCAATCTTCCAGCGGGGGCATTTTCGTCCGAAGGAGATGTGGTACGAGGTTGGCGGCGAGCGCTTCAATCCGGGCAACTACTACAATGTCGGCGGCAATTCCAAGTTCTACGGTGCAGTGCTGGTGCGCTACCGGGCCGAGGACTTCGAGGAGATGCAGCACCGGGACGGGGTCTCGCCGGCCTGGCCGTTTGCTTATTCGGAGCTCGAACCCTGGTATACGCGGGCCGAACAGCTTTATCAGGTCCGCGGCGTGGCAGGCGAGGATCCGACCGAGCCGCACCATTCCGCATCCTACCTCTTTCCGCCGGTTCCGGATGAGCCCGCTATCGCCAAGGTACGGGCGAGGCTGAAGTCCGCAGGCGTCCATCCCTATTCGCTGCCGCTCGGCGTCGACATCGAGCGCTGGCTGGGCAAGGGCAAAACGCCGTGGGACGCCCATCCGAACAGCGATGACGGCAAGATGGATGCGGAGACGGCAGCGTTGGCGCATGCCTTGCGACACGAGAACGTCAGGCTGCAAGTGAGATCGCGGGTCACGCGCCTCGAGACCTCGGATGACGGAAAACGGATCGAAACCGTACATTTCGTTGCGGACGGTGCTGCGCATTCGATCTCGCCGAAACTCGTTATCCTCGCGGCGGGGGCGGTGCAGTCGGCCGTGCTGCTGCTGCGCTCCGCCAACGCCCGCTATCCGAGCGGGCTTGCCAACTCGTCCGATCAGGTCGGGCGCAATTTTATGAACCACAATTCCTCGGCCGTGATCGCCCTGGCGCCGTGGTATCGCAACGATTCCGTCTACCAGAAGACCTTCGGCTTCAACGACTTCTACCTTTCGGACGGCAAGGGCGGGCCACCGCTCGGGAATGTGCAGTTGCTTGGTCGCGTCTCCGGAAAAATCCTCAAGGCGAACATCCGCAAGGCGCCGGAATGGCTGCTGGACCGGGTCGCGGCGCATGCGATCGACTTCTATGCGATGAGCGAGGACCTACCGCATCCCGAAAGCCGCGTCATGATCGACGGCGACCGGATCATGCTGCAATGGGTGCGCAGCAACTGGCAGGCGCATCTGGATCTCGTCACCGCGCTCAAGGCGGTGCTGCGCAAGGCGGGCTTTCCGATCGTGCTCTCGCGCGCCTTCGACAAGCGCACGCCGTCGCACCAGTGCGGAACGGTTCGCATCGGCAATGATCCGAAGACCGCGCCGCTCGACGTCTACTGCCGGTCATACGACCACCCGAACCTCTTCGTCGTCGATGCCAGCTTCCTGCCGACGTCCGCCGCCGTCAATCCGGCGCTGACGATCGCGGCACAGGCACTGCGCGTCGCCGACCATATCGTGCGGAAGGATCTGGCGTGATGACGATGGAAAAGCGCCCCGTCGCACTGGTTACCGGTGGCAGCCGGGGCATCGGCCTGGCAACCGCCAAGGCACTGGCTGCCTCCGGTTTCGATATCGCCGTCACCGGGCTCGTGGAGCCGGAAGCGGCAGGTGAGGCCCTCGACGACATCCGCACCCATGGCGGCGAAGCTGCCTATTTCCAGGCAGATCTGTCCGACGTCAGCGGCCATTCGGCGACCGTTGCGCAGGTGCTTTCCCGCTTCGGCGACATCCACTGTCTGGTGAACAATGCTGGCATGGCATCGGTCGTGCGTGGCGACTTCCTCGATCTGAGCCCGGAGAACTACGACACCATCATGGCCACCAATCTGCGTGGCACGGTGTTCTTCACCCAGGCGGTGTTGCGCCGGATGCTGGCGGCGGACAGGACCGATGTCGCGCGCTCGATCATCAACATCACCTCGATATCGGCGGTCCTGACCTCGCCGGAGCGCCTCGACTACTGCATCAGCAAGGCGGGGCTCGCAGCCTTCACACAAGGGCTGACGCTGAGGCTCGCCGAAAGCGGGATTTCGGTTTTCGAGGTGCGGCCCGGCATCATCCGCACCGCGATGACCGCCGCTGTCGCCGACAGGTACGACGCGCTGATCGCCGATGGCCTTGTGCCGATGAAGCGTTGGGGGGAGGCTGGCGACATCGGAGGAATGGTCGCCGCGCTTGCGTCAGGAAAGTTCGCGTTCGCCACCGGATCGGTCATCGATGCCGATGGTGGGCTGTCTATAGGCCGTCTCTGAGGCGGTCCGGAGGAGTTTGATGAGGTACGACTACATCATTACCGGCGCCGGGCCCGCCGGCTGTGTCCTTGCCAACCGGCTGACGGAAGATCCCGGGGTCAAGGTGTTGCTTCTGGAAGCGGGCGGGTGCGACTGGAACCCGCTGTTCCACATGCCGGCCGGCTTTGCCAAGATGACCAAAGGGGTTGGCAGCTGGGGCTGGGAAACCGTGCCGCAGAAGCACATGAAGGGCCGGGTCCTGCGCTACACCCAGGCGAAGGTGATCGGCGGCGGTTCGTCGATCAATGCCCAGCTCTATACCCGCGGCAATGCCGCCGACTACGACCTCTGGGCATCGGAAGACGGCTGCACCGGATGGGACTATCGCAGCGTCCTGCCCTACTTCAAGCGCGCCGAGGACAACCAGCGCTTCGCCGACGACTATCATGCCTATGGCGGACCGCTCGGGGTGTCCATGCCGGTCTCGGCCCTGCCGATCTGCGACGCCTATATCCGCGCAGCTCAGGAACTCGGCATTCCCTACAACCACGATTTCAACGGCAAGCAGCAGGCCGGCGTCGGCTTCTACCAACTGACCCAGCGCAATCGCCGGCGATCATCCGCCTCGCTTGCCTACCTTTCACCGATCCGCGATAGAAAAAATCTGACGATTCGAACCGGCGCGCGGGTCGCCCGCATCGTTATCGAGGGGACACGCGCGGTTGGCGTCGAGGTGGTGTCGGGCAAGGGCGTCGAGACGATCCGTGCCGAGCGCGAGGTGCTGGTATCCTCGGGCGCGATCGGTTCGCCGAAACTGCTGCTGCAATCGGGCATCGGTCCCGCCGATCACCTGAAATCGGTCGGCGTGCCGGTGAAGCACGATCTCGCAGGTGTCGGCGGAAATCTCCAGGATCACCTCGATCTTTTCGTCATCAGCGAATGCACCGGCGACCACACCTACGACAATGTCGCGAAGCTGCACCGCACCCTCTGGGCCGGCCTGCAATATGTGTTGTTCCGGTCCGGGCCGGTCGCGTCGTCTCTCTTCGAGACCGGCGGGTTCTGGTATGCCGACGACAATGCGCGTTCGCCCGATATCCAGTTTCATCTCGGGCTCGGTTCCGGCATCGAGGCGGGAGTGGCCCGCCTGAAGAATGCCGGCGTGACGCTGAACTCCGCCTATCTTCACCCACGCTCGCGCGGGACCGTGCGGCTGGCCGCCGCCGATCCGGCCGCCGCGCCGCTCATCGATCCGAACTACTGGAGCGACCCTCATGATCTCAGGATGTCACTGGAGGGCTTGAGGATAGCGCGCGAGATCATGGGCCAGGCCGCGCTAAAACCCTATGTTCTTGCCGAACGCCTGCCCGGTAACGATATCAAGACCGAGGCACAACTGTTCGACTATGGTTGCGCTAACGCCAAGACCGACCACCATCCGGTCGGCACCTGCAAGATGGGTACCGATGCCGAGGCGGTGGTGGACCTGGAAATGAGGGTGAGGGGGCTCGAAGGACTGCGCGTCTGTGATTCCTCGATCATGCCGCGCGTTCCCTCCTGCAATACCAATGGACCGACGATCATGATCGGCGAGAAGGGTGCTGATATCATCCGCGAGCGCGCGCCTCTGCCGCCGGCCATCTTCGCCCACGAGCGCAACGATACGCGTCCGCGTGCACGCGCGGAAATCCGCTAGGAGACAGACCGTCATGATCCGACATTGTGTTTTCATTCACTTCAAGCCGACCGTAAGCGAGTACGACAAACAGGCGATCTTTGCCGAGATCGTCGCGTTGAAGCCGAGGCTGTCGGGCTTCCTCGATGCCCATGTCGGTCGCAACGTCAGTCCCGAGACCGGAATGGACAAGGGCTATTCGGAAGGCTTCATCGTCGATTTTGATGGACCTGCGGCGCGCGATGCCTATCTTGCCGACGCCGAGCATCGCCTGACGGGGGACAAGATTGTCGCTGCTGCCGAAGGCGGCGTGCGCGGCATCATCGTCTACGATCTCGAGATCCCGGGGTGAATGCGTGACCACTATCGATCCTCGACCGTTCCTGGCCGCGTTGTTCGACGCTGCCGTCGCCGCGGCGGACCCGTACCGGTCGCTGCAGGCGCACCTTCCTGAACGGCCGAAGGGGCGGACAATCGTCGTCGGGGCCGGAAAGGCCGCAAGCCAGATGGCCGCAGCTTTCGAGAGCTTGTGGGATGGTCCGCTCGAGGGCGTCGTGGTCGCCCGTCACGGTCCCGTCGAGCCGTGCCGGCGCATCGAGGTGCTGCAGTCGGCACACCCGGTCCCGGATGCGGCAGGACTGAAGGCATCGAGCGCGCTCCTTGAGCGCGTCCGCGGTCTGACCGAGGATGATCTGGTCATCGCGCTGATGTCAGGCGGCGGCTCGGCGCTGCTGCCGGCGCCGCCGGACGGATTGAGCCTCGAGGACGAAATCGCCGTCAACCGGGCGCTGCTTGCCTCAGGCGCGCCGATCTCGGCCATGAACGTGGTGCGCAAGCATGTGTCGCAGATCAAGGGCGGCCGACTGGCCTTTGCGGCGGCTCCTGCAAGGGTCGTCAGTCTCATTGTTTCGGATGTGCCGGGTGACAATCCGGCCTTCGTCGCTTCCGGGCCGACAGTTCCCGATGGATCGACGCCGGAGGATGCCTTGCGCGTCGTCGGTGAATACCGCATTGCCCTGCCGGACGCTGTCCTCGCCCACCTCCGGTCGGATGCCGCGGCCGCGCCGCGTTCCACCGATCCGGCATTCGCCCGTAACCAATGCCACGTCATCGCCTCCGCCAATGTCTCGCTGGAGGCGGCGGCTGCCCGCGCCCGGACGCTCGGCATCGAGCCGGTCATCCTGTCGGATGCGATCGAGGGAGAGGCGAAGGAGGTGGCGAAGATGCATGCCGCTCTTGCCCGCGAGGTGCTGATGCGGGATCGGCCATTCAGGAAGCCGGTGGTCATTCTCTCAGGCGGCGAAACGACGGTGACCATTGCGGGTGAGCATGGGCGCGGCGGGCGCAACAGCGAGTTCCTGCTGTCGCTGGCGGTCGAGATCGACGGCTGCGGCGGAATTCACGCACTGGCGGCGGATACGGACGGTATCGACGGTTCGGAGGACAATGCCGGGGCCTTTGCCGATAACGCTACCGCAGCGCGCATCCGGGCGGCGGGGCTCGATCCGCGATCGTTGCTGGCAAAGCACGACGCCTATTCGGCGTTCGAGGCGGTCGGCGATCTCTTCGTGCCCGGTCCGACCGGCACCAACGTCAACGATTTCCGCGCGTTGCTGGTCGGGATCGACTAAACGAGCATCTTCCCGCTGTAGCGCCGTCGGACGAAAAAGGCGCGCCGCGACTGGCAGGGCGCGCCTTCCTGAAGTCTTGATGCGAGACCGGTTTACTTCATCGTGTAGATGTCGATCGGGAAGTACCGGGCATTGATCGTCTGGTAGGTGCCGTCGGCGCGGATCTCGTCCAATGCCTTGTTCAGGCGCTCGCGCAGGTCGTTGTCTTCCTGGCGCACGGCGATGCCGACGCCTTCACCGACGAACTTCGGATCGGTGATCGGCTTGCCGATGAGTTCGCAGCAGGCCTTGCCGTCTTCATTCTTGGTGACCCAGTCGAGAAGCGGCAGCATGTCGCCGACCTGCACGTCGAGGCGACCGTTCACCATGTCGATGTTGACCTCGTCCTGGGTCGGATAGAGCTTCACTTCGGCATCGGGGAAGCTGGCGGTGGCGTATTCGGCCTGCGTCGTGCCGGACTGGGCGCCGATGACTTTGCCCTTCAGGCCTTCGTTGGTGAAATCGGTGATGCCCGCACCCTTCGGCGCAGCCAGGGTCATGGCGGCGAGATAGTAGGGATGGCTGAAGGAGACCTGCTTCTTGCGTTCCTCGGTGATGAACATCGAAGCGATGATCATGTCGAATTTCTTGCCCTGGAGGGCAGGGATGATGCCGTCCCAATCCTGGGTGACGACTTCGCATTCGACCTGCATCTTGGCGCAGAGCGCAAGCCCGATATCGACATCGAAGCCGCCCACCTTGCCGGCGGAATCCACGTAGTTGAAGGGCGGATAGGCGCCCTCGGTGCCGATGCGGAGTTTTTCTGCGGCATTTGCGGAGGCGAGGCCGCCGATGGCGACGGTCGCTGCGGTGAGCAATGCCAAGCTGATCTTTTTCATCATTCTTCCCCTTTTTTTGGCTGCATGCGTCGATGCGCTCACGGCCATTTATGCAAATGCAGGGGCCATAAGCGAAATAGATAGGCATAATATTTGATATCAATCTTGTTTATTGTAAACTGCTACTTGTTGCCGGGGACTTCACAATCGCTTTCTCAGGACCATCATGTCGAACAATCGCCTTGAGCGTTTTGCGCACTACCTCGACTGGAATTTGCTGCGCACCTTCGTGGTGCTGGTCGAGGAGGGGAGCATAACGGCGGCGGCCAATCGCCTGCTGCTGCAGCAGCCGGCCGTGAGCATGGCGCTGAAGCGTCTGGAGGCAAGTGTCGGCCACCGGCTGATCGACCGGCGGCCGGGCCGGTTCGAGTTGACAGACGCGGGCGAGCGCCTGCATCGCCAGGCTCGGCATATATTCGCGGCGGTCGTGCGCCTGCCCGACAGCATGGAAACGGCGAGCGAAATGCTGAGCGGGCATATCAGCATCCATTCGGTCAGCCAGGTCGACAATCCCGCCTGGGACGCGAAGCTCGCCAGCTTCTGCCAGCTGCATCCCAAGGTGACGCTCAGCGTCGTCGTCGAGACCACAGCCGACGTCATCAACTCGGTGGAGCGCAGCGTGGCGACGCTCGGCCTTTGCGACGGCATCATTCCCGACAACCTTGCCAAGAGGCTCTACAAGCGCGAGCGCTACGCACTCTACTGCGGCAAGGGGCATCGCCTTTTCGGCGCAGCCGGAACGACGCTCAACGATCTGCGCGGAGAACCCTACATCGCCTTCACTGCCGATGTGCTCGGCGGCCAGCACATGACGGCGGTGACCGCGGTGAGAGCGATCGGATCGTTCGGCCAGGAAGTCCGCGCCGTGTCCAGCCATGTCGAGGAGGTGACGCGGCTGATCGTCGCCAATGTCGGCATCGGCATGCTGCCCGAGCACCTGGCGTCTGTGCTCGTGGCGCAAGGACGGCTCTGGCAGCTGCCGCCTTACGACAATCTGCCGACGACGGATGTCTTCTGCATCACCAATCCCGGCTCGATCCGCAATCCGGCAGAGACCGCGTTCCTGGCTCATATGGCGGATACCGAGGTGCTTGATCACGATGCGCGCCACACGTCCGGACATCATTCAAATTGATAATGGTATTAACGCCTATAAATTTGAGCGCGGGTTTGCCGGCCGCTAAGACCGTCCCGGGGGCTCCGCGATAGCGTCGGACCTCGTGAGCGCATTCGTGGAGGCTTAGATGCAGGAATTCGACATCGCGATCGTTGGCGGCGGGATCGCCGGGCTTTCACTGGCTTACTTCCTCGGCGACAAGCGCTCCGTCGTCGTGCTGGAACGGGAGCATGGTCTAGGATACCACGCCACCGGCCGTTCGGCAGCCGAATTCCTTCTCGGCTACAGCCACCCCGAGGTCAGCAGATTGTCAGCCGTCGCCAAGGAATTCTTCGACGCGCCGCCCGAGGGCTTTGCCGATGTGCCGTTGCTGCGCCGTCGCGGCAGCCTGATCATTGCCGGTGCCGACAAGGGCGAGCGACTGCGCGAGGCCTTCGACGAGGAAACACGGCGGGGCGGCAAGCCGCAGATGCTGACCGTCGAGGAAGCGATCGCGCGGGCGCCGGTTCTCGATCCGTCCTACGTCGCCCATGTATTCTATGATCCCGACTTTTGGGATATCGAAGTCGACGCGCTACTGCAGGGCTATGCCCGGGGTGCACGTCGCGCCGGAACCGAGATCCGCGAGAACATCGAGGTGCTCTCCGCCAGTTACGATGGCGACCGCTGGAGCGTCTCGACGAATGCCGGCGAGATTTCCGCCCGCGTCGTCGTCAACGCGGCAGGCGCATGGGCCGATCATGTCGCAACGGTTTTCGGTGTCGCCCCGCAAGGCATCGTCCCGCATCGCCGTACCGCGATCCTCGTGGACTTGCCTGAGGGCGTCGACGCCGCAAGCCTGCCCGAGATCAACGAGGTGGACGAGGATTTCTACTTCAAACCGGACGGCGGACGCCTGCTCGCGTCTCCTGCCGACGAGACCCCGAGCGACCCGTGCGATGCCCAGCCGGAGGAAATCGATGTTGCCTGGGCTGCGCATTACATTGAGGAGGCGACCACGATCAGGGTCCAGCGCGTCGTAAAAAGCTGGGCGGGGCTGCGCAGCTTCGCGCCCGACCGCCTGCCGGTCATCGGCACGGCGCCGGATCAGCCGGCGTACTTCTGGCTGGCCGGGCAGGGTGGCTTCGGGATACTCAGTTCGCCCGCGCTGGGCCGTCTCGCGGCTTCTATGCTGACCGGCGAGCGTCTGCCGGATCCCCATCTCCGCCACGGCGTCGACCCGGCGCGCTTCCGGCCAGGACGGTTCTGACAGCCTGCCATGCTTGAAGAGCAGGGCTCGCGGTGACAATATTCAAGCGATATCTGTAAGTGCAGGAATATAAACGGAAATATTGTCCGTTTCCAGCGTTTTTCCTGGTCGTTACGCCTCGAAACGGGGCGTGTGCGGACCGCGCAAGTAGGAAGTTATTAACTTTGATTTCCTATCCCTTTGGTGAGCCCAATCTCCCGAATTCTCATTGCGTTTAGGTCCCATGCGTATCTCCAGAGCGAACTTTTTATCGGCTTCCGCCGACCGTAAGGAAGAGTTGAACAATGCTGGAGAAAGCCCGGCGCGTTCGGTCGAGAGAATAGTGCGAGAGGATCTCGCGCGCCGCTTCGATCAGACATTTGGGCGTGATCCGTATTCGATGCAGCCCGCGGCTCCTGTGGGCTACCAGGCGGGATATCAGCCGGAGGCCGCGCGCCCGGTCGAGCCGTCACGCGAAATGGTTCGCCAGCAAGCCCCGCAGCCGGAACAGCCGATGCCGGTTGCGGCGGCGCGCAATGCAGCCCCGTCGGTCAGCATGCCGGGCGGCGTTCCGGGACGCGAGTTGCCGACCTGGCAGAGCGCCTTCACGCTCGCCGAGAATGTGCGCTTCACCCGCACCCCCGAAAGCGAGCTTGCCAAGCGCCGCCAGCCGGCGGAGCCGCCAGAACCGCCGAAGGTCGAGCCGGTCAGGGTGCCGGGACAGCCGTCGCCGCGCGCACTCATCGTTCCACCCCGCAATCCGCCTCCCGCACCGCAGGTGCGTGGTCCGGCCGCGGCTGCGTCGGCACCGAATCCTGTTCCCCAGAATGTGGCGGCGGCTTCCGTCACAACTGCAGCACCCGCCGCAGTCGCGGCCAATCCGGTCGTCGCAGCGCCGGTCGCGACAGCGGTACCGGTCGCTGCTGCTGTTGCCGCTCCTTCTGCCGATGTCGCCGCGCAACCGGCCGCAGTGGAGGCCCCGGTACCCGCCGAGGCGGCCGCGCAGTTCGCCTATGTTCCCGACCACGTGTTCTGGGCAACGCTGGAACTGGCCGGTGAACTGAACCTGGCTCCTGCCCCGGCAGCCCCGGCCAACCCGACGGCAAGCGAGGGCGTGGCCGAGGCCCCGCGCACGCCGCCGCAACCGATCGCATCGCTGTTTCGTGCCTACGAATGGCGGCGCCCGCGCCACCCGGTGGAAGTGGTGCGCTTCACGCCGCCCGCTGCCGCAGCAGAAATCGCAACTGTCCAGATGGCTGCGCATGTCGCGCCGCCGGTGATCGTGCCGGTTGCGACGGTGTTGCAGACGGCCGTGTCCTCCCCGATCGTGCAGACGCCGATCGCACAGGCAGCAGTCGTGCAGCCCGCCGCGCCGATGCCCGTCAATACGCCTGTCCAGCAGACGGTAGCAGATCCGGCACCCGAACAGACCGCAACGCCAGTTGTTGCCGGGGCTGTCATGCCCGTGGAGGTCCCGGTTGCTGCGCCTGTCACCGAGCCTGCCGCAACCCTGGTACAGCCGAGCGAAGCCGCACCGACGCCCGTTGCTGCCCCGGTCGCGAGCATCGCCCCGGCCGTGATGCCGGTCACGGCGGCGACCGTGGTCGCAATGACGGCGCAACAGAAGCCGACCGTAACCGAGCGGCTGATCGAAGCCTCACAGGTGCTGCTCGACGAGCGCAATGCGCGGCAGGAACTCGAAGCTGCGGCTGAAGCCGCCAGTGAACCGGTCGCCGAGGCGTCACGCGTGACGATTGTGCTGCCCGCTGTTGAGCAGCCGGAGCGGCCGCTTGCGCCCTCGCGCGTCAGCCGGTTGCCGCGGTTCTCGCCACTGCAGCCCGATTACGAATACCCGTCGACAGAGTTCCTGCAGGTGCCCGGAGCAAGGGAGGAAGTCGCCTTCACGCAGGAGCAGCTGGAACAGAACGCCGGCCTGCTGGAAAGCGTGCTCGAGGACTTCGGCGTCAAGGGCGAGATCATCCATGTCCGTCCGGGCCCGGTGGTCACGCTCTATGAATTCGAGCCTGCCCCTGGAGTCAAGTCATCGCGCGTCATCGGCCTCGCCGACGACATCGCTCGCTCGATGTCCGCACTCTCGGCCCGTGTGGCCGTGGTTCCCGGCCGCAATGTCATCGGCATCGAACTGCCGAATGCGGTGCGCGAGACCGTCTTCTTCCGCGAGATGATCGAGTCGGAAGACTACGAGAATACCAAGTGCAAGCTGGCGCTCTGCCTCGGCAAGACCATTGGCGGCGAGCCGGTGATCGCCGAACTCGCCAAGATGCCGCATCTGCTGGTCGCCGGAACGACCGGTTCGGGCAAGTCGGTGGCCGTGAACACGATGATCCTGTCGCTGCTCTACCGGCTGCGTCCGGAGGAATGCCGACTGATCATGGTCGATCCGAAGATGCTCGAGCTGTCGATCTATGACGGCATCCCGCACCTGCTGACCCCCGTCGTCACCGACCCGAAGAAGGCGGTCATGGCGCTGAAGTGGGCGGTGCGCGAGATGGAGGAGCGCTACAAGAAGATGTCGCGCCTCGGTGTGCGTAATATCGACGGCTTCAACAGCCGGGTGCGCAGTGCCAAGGAGCGCGGCGAGACAGTGATCTGCACCGTCCAGACCGGCTTCGACAAGGAAACCGGCGAGGCGACCTACGAGCAGGAGGAAATGGACCTCACGCCGATGCCCTACATCGTCGTCATCGTCGACGAGATGGCCGACCTGATGATGGTCGCGGGCAAGGAGATCGAAGGGGCGATCCAGCGGCTGGCACAGATGGCGCGCGCCGCCGGCATCCACCTGATCATGGCGACGCAGCGACCCTCCGTCGATGTCATCACCGGCACGATCAAGGCGAACTTCCCGACCCGCATCTCCTTCCAGGTGACCTCGAAGATCGACAGCCGCACGATCCTTGGCGAGCAGGGCGCCGAACAGCTTCTCGGCCAGGGCGACATGCTGCACATGGCCGGCGGCGGGCGGATCGCCCGTGTGCATGGCGCCTTCGTTTCCGACGAGGAAGTCGAGCGGATCGTCGCGCATCTGAAGACACAGGGGCGCCCTGACTACCTCAACACGGTCACGGCGGCCGAGGAGGAAGAGGAAGAACCCGCCGCCGACAGCGGCGCGGTCTTCGACAAGGGGAATGTCGCCTCCGAAGACGGCAACGAGCTCTACGAGCAGGCGGTCAAGGTGGTGATGCGCGACAAGAAGTGCTCGACCTCCTACATCCAGCGTCGGCTGCAGATCGGCTATAACCGCGCGGCCTCGCTGGTCGAGCGGATGGAGAAGGAAGGGCTCGTCGGCCCGGCAAACCACGTCGGCAAGCGCGAGATCATCTCGGCCGACAACGACTGACATCGGGTTTTCAGGAAGCCCGCAACGAAGGCGATCCGCTCCGCGCGGGTCGCCTTTTCGCTTCGGTTATATCGAGAGGCCGGACGCACAAACACCACCTTTCCGTTGTATCCGAAGCAGGGAATGGAAGCCGCCGCGCCGCAGGTCGCGGGGCCGACTCCACGCTCGGGAGGTGGTCGAATGGCATCTTCAGATGGACAGTCTTCGTTGATCGGCGCGGAAGCGGCCCCCTTCATGCTCACCGGACAGGTCGCGGTCGTCACCGGCGGTGGCGCCGGGATCGGACGGGCGATCGCGTTGCGCTTCGCTGGCGCAGGAGCGAGCGTGCTTGTCAGCGACCTGAAACTTGCCGCCGCTGAGGCTGTCGCCGAGGAAATCGCGGCTGCCGGAGGCCAGG
Source organism: Pseudomonadota bacterium (assembly GCA_023399465.1). Taxonomy (GTDB): domain Bacteria; phylum Pseudomonadota; class Alphaproteobacteria; order Rhizobiales; family Rhizobiaceae; genus Ferirhizobium. Next base: position 29,275 of record JAEWPB010000055.1, on the reverse strand, counting down.
CGCAGGGCGTCGCCTGCGACGTCACCCGGGACAGCGACCTTTCCACTCTGGTCGATGCGGCGCTCGCTCGGTTCGGGCGGATCTCGTTGCTGGTGAACAATGCCGGCGGTGGCGGACCAAAGCCGTTCGACATGCCGATGAGCGATTTCGTCCGGGCTTTCCAGCTCAACGTGTTCTCCATCTTTCGCCTGTGCCAGCTCTGCGCCCCGCATATCGAAGCGGCCGGCGGCGGCGCCATCCTCAACATCTCCTCGATGGCCGGGGAAAACAGGAACAGCCGCATGACGTCGTATGGTTCCTCGAAGGCGGCGGTCAATCATCTGACCCGCAACATGGCATGCGATCTCGGCCCGCGAAATATCCGCGTCAATGCGATCGCTCCCGGCGCGATCAAGACCGCGGCGCTGGCGAGCGTCCTGACGCCCGACGTCGAGAAGGCGATGCTGAAGCATACCCCGCTCGGGAGGCTGGGCGAACCGGACGACATCGCCATGGCGGCACAGTTCCTGTGCTCGCCGGCGGCGGCGTGGATCAGCGGTCAGATCCTGACGGTCAGCGGCGGCGGCGTCCAGGAACTGGATTGAGAATAATCCAGAGTTGCAGGCGGTTCTTGAGACCGGAGGTGAAAGGTCGCGAAGGCCGTATTGTCCGTAAAATACTTCTGCGGTTCTGCGAGCCTCAAATTAGTTTGCTAAAGCCCGGGTAATGTTCTATATGAATGATATCAACTTGTTTGGGGCCGGCGCCAATTTTTGACGCAATCCCAAGTATTGGACCAGTTTCCTCTCACAGTCGGTCTTATCAACGTCGGTGCAATTGCAGACGTCAAACTTCACGCGAGCGATTGAAAGGCAAATGTAATGGCAATGGGTACGGTAAAGTGGTTTAATGCCACCAAGGGTTTTGGCTTCATCCAGCCGGATGATGGCGGTCAGGACGTGTTCGTTCATATCTCTGCGGTCGAGCGTGCAGGCCTGCGCAGCTTGAACGACGGGCAGAAGGTCAGTTTCGAACTGGTCCGTGACCGCAAGTCCGGCAAGATGTCAGCCGATAACATTCAGGCTGCTTGACTTTTGACCTCTTTGCCATTGACCACGGATGTACTGGCAGTGGCAAAGACTACGAAGGAGGTCGGGTTCGCCCGGCCTTTTTTGCTATTTGTAACCTATGTTGTTTCTAGGGGTTGTTGATGTCGTCGAAAAGCAAGGACACCCTTTTCAAGAGTGGTGGCAATGCACCGGGGCGGTCCAAGTCCGCGTCCGCCGACACCAGTTTTCGCGGCGTGATCGACGCGGAAACCATCGAGCGGGAAAAGAAGACTGCCCGCCTGAGAAAGCTGCGTTTGGAAAGGGAGGCAGCGGAACAGTTGCTGCCCAAGCCCGAGAAGAGCAAGGAGAAGCCGGGCAAGTAGAGGCGAACCGTGCTCGCTGACGATGTTGCCCGGGGGCTACACCCTTTCCGGGGCGCCTCAGTGTTTCCGGCTGCTGCCGGCTGGGTGTGGCGAAAGGGCCTTCATCGCCGCATACTGGGAGAGGAAGACTTTCCCGGAGAGTTGCTCCACAAAATCGGTCCGCAGTAGCCGATCCATCACGGGCCCCTTGACCTCCGAGAGATGAAGCGTGATCCCGGCATCCTTCAGGCGGTGGTCGATCTCTTCCAGGCTTTCCAGTGCGCTCGCGTCGATTGCATTGATGGCCGAGCACATCAGCACGACGTGACGGAGCTTCGGCCTGGCCGCCACGAGTTCGGCGATGCGATCCTCGAGGAAACGGGTGTTGGCGAAATAGAGGCTCTCGTCCACCCTGATCGTCAGGACTTCCGGCACGGTTTCTACCGCGTGACGTTCGACATTGCGGAAGTGCTCGGTTCCCGGCACGTTGCCGACGACTGCAACGTGTGGCCGGCTGGTACGGTAGAGATGCAGCAGCAGCGACAGAGCGATCCCGAGCACCACCCCGGTCTCCACCCCGATGAACAGCGTGCCGAGAATGGTCGCGGCCATGGCGATGAAGTCGATCTTCGAATAGCGCCAGATCCGCCGCGGTACGGTGATATCCACGAGCGACAGCACGGCAACGATGATCGTCGCCGCGAGGGTAGCCTGCGGGAGAGCCGCAAGGTAGGGCGTCAGGAACAGCGCGGTCAGGGTGATGCCGATCGCGGTGAGGATGCCGGCTGCGGGCGTTTGCGCGCCGGCGTCATGGTTGACGACCGAACGGGCGAAACCGCCGGTGACGGGAAAGCCCGATGATGCCGCCGAGGCGATGTTGGCGGCCCCGAGCGCGATCAGTTCCTGATCGGGCACGATCCGCTGGCGGCGCTTGGACGCCAGCGTCTGCGCCACCGATACCGACTCGACGAAGCCGATGAGGCTGATCAGCAGGGCAGGTACCGCCAGTTCCTTGACCATGGCGAGATCGATGGCGGGGAAGGAGAGGGCAGGCAGGCCTTGCGGGATTTCACCGACGAGCGCGACACCCCTGGCGCCGAGATCGAAGGCAACGACGAGGCCGATGGTGCCGGCGACGGCAACCACCGGACCGGCCTTGACGATGATGTCTGCGGCATAGGCCGGCAATCTGAGTGCAACCAGCAACGACTTCAGCCGCAGGCGCACGAAGTAGAGGAAAGCCAGCGTGGAGCCGCCGAGCGCCAGCGTGTAGAGATTGGTGTCGGTGATCTGCCCGGCAAGGGAGGCCACGATATCGTAGAGGTTTTCGCCGGAAACCTTAAGGCCGAGGATATGCTTGGCCTGGCCGGCGGCAATCAGGATGGCGGATGCGCTGATGAAGCCGCTGATGACCGGGTGGCTCAGGAAATTGGCGAGAAAGCCGAGCCGGAAAATTCCCATGGCAACCAGCATCACCCCGGAGATCAGCGCCAGCAGGATTGCCGCGAGAATGTAGCCTTCGCTGCCCTGGGCGGCGATCGCGCCGGCGGCCGATGCGGTCATCAGCGAGACGACGGCGACGGGGCCGACCGCCAGCGTGCGGCTGGTGCCCAAGACTGCGTAGGCGAGCAGCGGCAGGATCGACGCATAGAGCCCGTATTTCGCCGGCAGCCCGGCCAGCATCGCATAGGCCAGCGATTGTGGGACGAGCATGATCGTCACGATTGCGGCGGCCATGGCATCGCTGGCGAATGTCTGGCGGGTATAGCTGCGGCCCCAGCCGAGGATCGGCAGCCAGGTCGAAATCCGGGTCACTGTCTTCTCCTGCGGGTACGGCTCAGGCGGGCTTGGAGGTGCGCTCGGCCATGGAGCGGGCCAGCCACATGCCGGCCACCATCGCCGGGACGAAGACGAGCGTGCCGGGCGCGCCGAGCCCGAGCGCGGTCAGTGCCGGTCCGGGGCAGTAGCCGCCGAGACCCCAGCCGATGCCGAAGATCGCCGGGCCCAGGAGGAGCCGGCCGTCGATGTCGGTCCGCGTCGGTAACTGGAACTTGCCGCCGGCAAGAGGTGCCGGGCGACGCCAGGCCAGGCGGTAGCCGATAAAGGTGACGACGACCGCCCCCCCCATGACGAAGGCGAGCGACGGGTCCCAGGTGCCGAAGAGATCGAGGAAGTTCTGGATTTTTGCAGGGTCTCCCATCCCCCCCAGTATGAGGCCGAGGCCGAAGATCAGGCCGATTGCGAAGTTGACGAGAAATGGCATGGATCGACCTCAGAGAATGTGACGGATGACGAAGACGGTGATGAAGGCGGTGGCCATGAAGGTCAGCGTGGCGACGAGCGACCGAATCGACAGTCGCGATAGCCCGCATACTCCGTGGCCGCTGGTGCAACCGTAGCCGTAGACCGCGCCGAAACCGACCAGCAGGCCGGCGGCCGCCATCAGCGGCAGGTTGGTCGATACGCTCTGGACGACCGGTGCGCCGGTAATCAGGAGGGCGACGAAAGGTGCCGCGATCAACCCGATGACGAAGCCAAGGCGCGATGGCAGTGCCTTGTCGAGATAAGGCGGGAGCAGCCGGCTGGCGATGCCGCTGATCCCGGCGATGCGGCCCTGATAGGCCATCAGGAGAACCGCCGAGAGGCCGATCAGCGCGCCGCCAGCGAGTGAAGCGAATGGGGTGAATTCGGTCATGTCTATGTTCCGTTTATGTCGGGCCGGAGGGGGTCAGTTCGATGCCGGTTGTGCGGTCGTCCCGGGCCGGCTGCAGAACATGTCGTGCATCATCGACACGAAACCACGGATCCGGTCGTCGGCAAGCCGATAGAACACCGACTTCGACTCCTTGCGCCCTTCGATCAGGCCGGCATCGCGCAGTTCCGCCAGTTGCTGGGAAAGGCCGGGCTGGCGAATGCCCAGCGCATCTTCCAGTTCACGTACCGAGCGTTCGCCGTCGACAAGCGCGCAGACGATCATCAGCCGGTTGGGGTTGGCGAGCTTCTTCAGGAAGTCGGAAGCATCGTTGACGTTGCGCAACATTTCCGCCGTGGCTTGCGTCATTTCGTTGGTCATCATTTCATTACTCCCAGGCGGCACCGCCCAGCACGTCGAGCGGAAACTTCAGGTAGCGCTTGCCGTTCGCTTCGGGTTCGGGAAGCCGGCCGCCGTTCATGTTCACCTGCAGGGCATGCAGAATGAGCTTCGGCATCGGCAAGGTGCGGTCACGGGCCTCGCGAGCGGCGACGAACTCGGCCTCGGTGCGGTACTTGGCCATATGGATGTTGCTGGCCTTCTGCTCGCCGACCGTGCTTTCAAAGCGTGGCTCCCGTCCGCCGGGCTGGTAGTCGTGGCCGGTGAAGAGACGGGTATCGTCGGGCAGCGAGAGGATTTCCTGGATCGAGGCCCAGAGGCGGTGGGCGCTGCCCCCGGGGAAATCCGCGCGCGCGGTGCCGCTGTCGGGCATGAACATGGTGTCGTGGATGAAGGCGGCATCGCCGATCACATAGGTGATCGAGGCAAGCGTGTGGCCTGGCGAGAACAGCACCCGGCCTTCGATATTGCCGACCTTGAAGCGGTCGCCGGCATGGAACAGCCGATCCCACTGCGACCCGTCATCCTTGAACTCGGGCCAGTTGTAGATGCCTTTCCAGAGGGCCTGGACCTCGACCACCCTGGCGCCGATCGCGGTCGGGGCACCGGTCTCCTTCTTGAGATAACGGGCCGCGGAAAAATGGTCGGCGTGCGGATGGGTGTCGAGGATCCATTCGACCTGGAGATTGTTGGCGCGAACAAAGTCGAGGATGCGGTCTGCATTGCGGGTCGCGGTCGAGCCGGATTTCTCATCGAAGTCCAGGACCGGATCGATGATCGCGCATTTGCCGGTGTCGCGATCGGCGACCACATACTGGACCGACCCTGTGCGCTGGTCGTAGAAACCGGTCACCTCGGGATTTTGGGCAATGCTCATGTCGCTCTCCTCGCGAATTGTCCTTGCATGCAGGTCCGGGATCGGCGCTGCTTGATGATTACGATAATACGCTTGCAAAAAAATGCAATCAAAAAAATGAAATTAATTGATCAATGCCAGGTAGGACCGCAAGCCCCCCGGGGGTAGCGCCGCTGGATTCTCAGGCAAGACGCCACCAGATGAGGGCAGCGACCAGTACGGGTGCTCCGAAAATCGCCAGGGTCGAGCGGGCTTCCTGTGCAAGGCTGTGTCGATGGACCGACAGCCCGAACAAGGTGCTGGCAATGCCAAGCAGGACCCAGACCTCGATGAATATCTTTGCGCCGAAGGCGGCCGATGTCGGGCCGGCATGACCGAGCACGCTGCCAAGGACAAGCGAGATGAGCAACATGACAATCGCGCCCGCGACGATATCGGTCGTTTGCATCCTGGCACCGGTCTTCGCAGTGGAGTTGAGCCATGATCGTAGCAAAACTATCACCGAAGTGCATGTCGGTTATGTGAAGGTGGATGCCCACTTTCCTTCGCATTTGGTGGCGGAAGAGCTTGCCTTCACCTTAGAGAAATTCCAATCTGGCCCGCGCGCCGCAATTTGAGCCGCCTATACCCGGAGCCGGATGTGAGTACACTGTTTCGCCTGCTTTCAGCCAATTTCAGACTGGTGCTGGCCATCATCGCGTTCCTGGGGCTTGCGGCGGGAACGATCGCCTGGCTGAACGGCGCCGACCAATGGGCATCGGGCTTTTGGTTCTTCGGTACCGCGGCCGTACTGCTCGTGCTGGTCGTCGATGTCGTGGGGTCGTTGCGCCGCGGCCAGTTCGGCCTCGATATCGTGGCCGGGCTTTCGATGACGGCCGCTCTCCTGTTCGGCGAGTTTTTGGCAGGGAGCGTCGTGGCGCTGATGTATGCCGGCGGCCAGCAACTTGAAAGTTTTGCTGAGGGCCGTGCCCGCCGCGAGATGACGGCGCTGCTCGGGCGTGTTGCGCGGACCGCGATGCGCTATGCGGATGGCGGTCTCGAGGAAGTGGCGATCGAAACCATCGCCAAGGGGGATCGCATCCTTGTGCGCCATGGCGAGGTCGTGCCCATCGACGGCCATGTCGTCGAGGGGGAGGGAGTGCTCGATGTGTCGGCGCTCACCGGCGAGCCGGTGCCTGTCAGGCGGGAGGCGGGCGGCGAGGTCCTCAGCGGCTCCACCTCGATCGGCGATCCGTTTGATGTCGTTGCCGACAGGCCGGCGGCCGAAAGTACCTACGCCAACATCGTGCGGCTCGTCGAAGGCGCGCAGCAAAGCCGGGCACCGATGGTCAGGCTCGCCGATCGCTATGCCATCTGGTTTCTGGCCTTCACCCTGCTTGTTTCTGGCGGGGCCTGGTGGCTTTCCGGTGACCATCTCAGAGCTCTGGCGGTGCTGGTGGTGGCGACGCCCTGTCCGCTGATCCTGGCGGTGCCGGTCGCCATCATCTCCGGCATGTCGCGGGCCGCATCGCTCGGCGTGCTGGTCAAGAGCGGCGGTGCGCTGGAGGCGCTGGCGCAGGTGAAGACCGCGGTCCTCGATAAGACCGGAACCCTGACCTTCGGGCGGGCGCGCGTCGAGCAGATCCGCACCGCCGACAGCTTTGACGGCGACGAGATCCTGCGTCTGGCGGCCTCGCTCGATCTCGCATCGGGACATGTGACCGCCGAGGCGCTGGTCGCGGCCGCCCGCGAGCGTGGTCTTCAACTTTCCAACCCCTCGCAGGTGGTGGAAACCGCCGGCACCGGCATCGAGGGCGAGGTCGAAGGCCGCCGGCTGGTGGTCGGCGGCAGCAGCTTCGTCCGCGATCGCAGCCGGTCCGGCGATCCACGCGCCCTGCGCTCCGGCTTGCCGGAAGGCTCGGTGGTGGTCGCCGTCTCCATCGATGGCGAGGTCGCGGGTATCATTGTGCTTGCCGATCAGTTGCGCCCGGACGCACGGGCCGTGCTGGCCGAATTCAGGCAGGCGGGTATCCGCCGCATCGTTCTTGCGTCGGGGGATCGCGAGGATGTCGTCACGGTCATCGGACGCAAGCTCGCCGTTGACGAAGCCCATGGCGAACTGACGCCCCCGCAGAAGGTGGAGATCGTGGTTCGCGAACGCAGAGCAGCCCCGCTGATGATGGTCGGTGACGGGGTGAACGACGCACCCGCGCTTGCGGCCGCCGACGTTGGCATTGCCATGGGCGCGAGGGGCGCCGCAGCCTCGTCGGAAGCGGCTGACGTCGTCCTGCTGGTCGACAATCTCGAGCCCTTGGCAAGTGCCCTTGCGGTTGCTCACCGCAGCCGGACGATCGCGCTCCAGAGTGTTTTCGTCGGTCTCGGCCTCTCGGTGATCGCCATGGGGGTCGCGGCCCTTGGTTATCTGCCGCCGGTCAAGGGAGCACTGACACAGGAAGCCATCGATGTAGCCGTCATCCTCAATGCTCTCAGGGCGCTGAAAGCTCCCGGCCTCTCGCCTGCGTCCGCACGTGGATCATCTTCGCTTGCGGCGAGAGAGCGGGCGACGGAGACGACGACCTGAGGCGTGGCTAGAGGAGCAGAAAGCCGCCCAATGCCACGGCAGTGCCCGCGGCAATTGCCAGCGCCGAAGCGATCCAGACGTGCAGGCTGAACCCGCGCGTTCCGAACATGGTGGCATAGGCCGCCTTGGCGATGGTGTTGGAAACGACTGCGATCGCGATCGCCAGCGCTCCGACCTTTGGCGACAGACTGCCGCGCATGTCGGTCACGGTAACGGTGACTGCATCGATATCGGCGAGGCCGGAGAGTGCTGCGGCGGCGAACAGGCCGCGGTCGCCGAAGTATTCGGAGGCGGCTCGGGCGAGGAAGGCGACGAAGACGAGAAGCAGCGCCATCTTGATCACCGACAGCAGCTCAAAGGGATTGCCGATCGTCTCGGCCGGTTCCTCTCCGTCGTTCCGGCGCGCAAGCAATGCCGCATAGGCGACGATGATGAGGCTCGCCGCGATCAGCGGCGGGAGCAGATAGATTGCCACGCTCCAGCCGAGCGCCGTGACCAGGAAGGCGGTACGCAGGTAGGACACGGCAGTGGCCGCCAGCGCGCCGCCGGCAAGCGGTCGCACCAGTTGGGAGGCGGCAGAGCGTTGCGCGAACGAAATCGCCACGGCGGTTGACGAGATCAGGCCGCCGATGGCCCCGGCGATCAGCTCGCCGCGACGGGCACCCACCACCTTTGCCGCGACATACCCGCAGAAGGATATACTGGCGAGCAGGATCGCCATGACCAGGATTTTTTGTGGCGACACGCCGCCGAACGGGCCGATCGGCTCCATCGGCACGATCGGCAGCAGTACGAAGGTCATTGCCAGCAGGATGACGGCCGAGCGCAATTCGGACCACTTCAGCCGCCGCATCGCGGCGTGGAGGTACTCGCGGCTCGCCAGTATGCCGAGTGCCACGACGCCGCCGGCGGAGGCCACCGTCATGTCGCCGAGCACGGCGAGCGCCCCGAGCGAGAAGGTGACCATCGCCGCGACCACCGAGGTGGCGCTGTAGCTGTCATCGTCGACCTCGTGCCTATATTCGAAGGCGGCGTAGGCAAGCGTCAGCGCCAGGAAGGCGATCGCGAGCAGGATCCCCGAGATGCCGTTGCCGGCAAGATGATGCTCGAGCAGTCCAGTTGCTCCGCCGAGCATGCCGATAAGCGCGAAGGTGCGGATGCCGGCGGTCCGGTGCCCTTCCTTCTCCTCGCGTTCCCGCCAGTGGCGCTCGACGCCGATTGCGGCACCGATTGCAATCGCCAGCCCCAATCGCTGGAAGAGTTCCAGATCATCCATGCGGCACGGTCATCGTGGCTGTCGTCATCCCTGTTCCTGTTCGTCAAGCAGCGCGCGGCGTATCCGGCGGATGATCACCCCCCGCGATTTGTCGTCGCCAGCTTTGGACAGTTCGTCCTGCATGTCCAGTATCAATGATTGCAGGTCGTTATGCCAGTCCGCGTGGCCGGTGTGGATCGCCTTCAGGCGCGGTGGCGGCAGGTTCGGGGAAATGTCGATCGGCCCGCTGGGCGTGAGCCGGTAGGCGGCGTCGAGGCGGGGCTGGAAGATTCGGTTCTCCGGGAGGAATTCAGTCAGCCGGTCCTGCAGTCCGTCGATTGCCGGCTGCTCGCCATGAACGAGAAAGACGCCGTGACGGACAGGCAGGCGCTCGCGCATCCAGGCCGACAGCTCCGGTCCGTCGGCATGGCCGCTATAGACGTCGAGCTTGCGGATGCGGGCACGCACCTTGATGTCGTCGCCCTGAATGCGGACGATGGATGCTCCGTCTTCGAGAATGCGGCCGAGCGTGCCCGATGCCTGGTAGCCGACGAGCAATACCGTCCCTTCTTCCCGCCACAGCCAGTTTTTCAGCCGGTGGCGGATGCGCCCTGCCTCGCACATGCCGCTTGCGGCGATGACGATGTGAAAGTCACGGATCTGGTCAATGGCTTTCGACTGTTCGACGGAATCGGTGAAGCGGATGTTGCGGGCCCGCATCGCCCGCCGGAGCAGGTCGCCGTTCTCCAGTTCGCGGGCATGGGCTTCAAAGACCTGGCTCGCCCGGGTGGCGAGCGGTGAATCGATGATGACGGGGCAGCGTGGAATTTCCCCCGCTTCCATCAGGAAATGCAGGTCGGCCAGCAGTTCCTGGGTGCGTTCGACGGCAAACGACGGGATCAGCAGCGCCCCGGCCGGATGATGGGCGGCCTTGACTTCGGCGCGAAGGGCGGCCCGGCGCTTCTGATCGGACACTTCTTTCCGGTCGGTGTCGCCATAGGTGCTTTCGCAGATCACGTAGTCCCATCCGGCGGGGGCTTCCGGATCGAGCTGCAGCAGCTTGTTGCTCGGGCCGATATCACCTGAGAACAGCAGCCGCGACGACGTTTCGCCGCCGCCGATCTCCATCTCGACGGACGCGGAGCCGAGGAGATGCCCGGCATTCCACAGCCTGACCCGGATGCCCGGCGCGACCATCTGCCATTGTTCCAGCGGCAGCGTGCGCAGTTGCAGTACCGCGGTCATGGCATCCTCGGCGGTGTAGATGGGGTCGACGACGTCACGCCCGCGGCGGCGGTTGCGCTTGTTGAGGATTTCGACTTCGCTTTCCTGGATGTAGCCGGAATCCGGAAGCATCACCGCGCACAGGTCGATGGTGGCGGCGGTCGCATAGATCGGACCCTCGTAGCCGAACTTCACCAGCTTCGGCAGCAATCCGCTATGGTCGATATGGGCGTGCGTCAGCACGATCGCATCGATCTTCGCGGGGTCGTAGGGGAACGGTCGGTAGTTGAGTTCCTTCTCGGTCTTGGAGCCCTGGAAAAGGCCGCAATCGACAAGCACCTTCACGCCATCGTGCTCGATGAGGAAGCAGGAGCCCGTCACCGTGCCGGCTGCACCGTGAAAATGAATAACTGGATCGGACATACGCGATACCCCGTGGCCAGCCGGGTACCCAAGCCGATACGCGGGCAACCGGGACAATTGCTGAAACAGATACTCTCTCCAATGGAGAGCCGACGCCTAGTGCAAACCTGGCGTCGGGCGCATTGCGCTATATCAATAGCAGTCTTGTCCAGAGATTTTATGAGGACGCTGGGTCGGAACGACGGCGCAATGTCGAGCCTTGGGTTTCGCGTCGTGTGATCCGCGAAACCCAGCTCGTCAGTCCGCACCAATCGGGCGGCGGTTACTCATGCCGAGGCGGGTTCGCCTGCGTCCTGGCGCACTGCCGTGACGGTCAGCCGATGGGTGCGCCCGTCACGGGCGGTCCAGTCGATCGACTGGTCGGGAGAGAGGCCGAGAAGGGCGGTGCCGATCGGCGTCAGGATGGAAATCCGGCCGGCGGAAATGTCGGCATCGACGGGCAGGACGAGCGTAACCGTGCGGGTGATTCCCTCCGCCTCGTAGTCCACGGTCGAGCCGATGCGGACGATATGGGCGCCAATGCGCCCATCGGCGACGATCTTCGCGCGCTCGAGCTCCGAGATCAGGGCCTCGGCGATGTCTTCGGCATGGTCGGAAACAGCATCGGCAAGACTGAGCAGGACCTTGTGGTCGCTCTGCGTGACGACGATGCTCGGCTTGCGTCCGGCTCTGGTTTTCTGGTGCATGACCTGCAACCTTTTTTAGACCTCCAAACCCATGCGCGCTCGGCGTCGGGATCGGGTGGTGTTGGATTTTTATGACTGGCGATTGTCGCGGTGTGGAACCGGCTTCATGTGATTTCAGCTGAAGGCACATGTTCCGAATGCTTGCGGATCCCTCGACCCGAAGCGCGACGCAACCGGGCCGGGGCTAGTATCCTGCGATCGGATACACCCTGGATAGCACACGGAGAGCGGCAGCTGCGAAGTAAGTCATATGCTAATCTTGGGGATCCGTTGCCGTGAAGTCAAGGCGGCTTGAAAATCTGCGGCCGACTACGCACATAGCCTGACGTCAGGCGGGGCTCAATGTCAGCCGGGGACTTCTCCTAATCGAAGTTGAGATTTCAATTCATTCAGGGTATGGGGGCCTCGCTGACGCGGTAGAACGTGCAATGGGCACGCGCGCTCCAAAATCCGACAAGTGCAATAGAGGCTGCAATAGAAGCTTCCTGGGACCGGGAAAACGCGAACCAATGTTGAAGACACCCTACTATCTGATCGACAAATCCCTGCTGCTTCCGAATCTCGAGAAGATCAAATACGTCAGGGAAAAGTCCGGCGCCAAGGCACTTCTGGCGTTGAAGTGTTTTGCGACCTGGTCGGTCTTCGACCTGATGAGCCAGTACATGGACGGGACGACCTCGTCGTCGCTCTACGAGGTGAAGCTCGGCCGCCAGAAATTCCCGGGCGAGACCCATGCCTACAGCGTCGCTTATGCCGATGACGAGATTGATGAAGTTCTCGCCAACTGCGACAAGATCATCTTCAACTCGATCGGCCAGCTGAACCGTTTCGAAGAACAGTCCCGAGGCAAGATCCGGGGCCTGCGCATGAATCCGCAGGTATCGAGCTCCGACTTCACGCTCGCCGATCCGGCCCGACCCTACAGCCGCCTTGGCGAATGGGATCCGGCGAAGGTCGAGACGGTGATCGACAAGATTTCCGGCTTCATGTTCCACAACAACTGCGAGAACGCCAATTTCGGCCTGTTTTCGGAGATGCTGTCGACCATCGAGGAGCGCTTCGGCCACCTTATCAGCAAGGTCGACTGGGTGAGCCTCGGCGGCGGCATCCACTTCACAGGCGAAGGCTATCCGATCGACGATTTCTGCAACCGCCTGAAGGCGTTCTCCGAACGCTACGGCGTGCAGGTCTACCTCGAGCCGGGCGAAGCGGCGATCACCAAGAGCACGACGCTCGAGGTGACCGTGCTCGACACGCTCTACAACGGCAAGAACCTGGCGATCGTCGACAGCTCGATCGAGGCGCACATGCTCGACCTTCTGATCTACCGCCAGAGCGCCAAGCTGCTTCCGAACACCGGACCGCATGAAGTGATGGTATGCGGCAAGTCCTGCCTGGCCGGCGATATCTTCGGCGAGTTCCGTTTCGAGCGCGAGGTCCGGATCGGCGACCGCCTGTCGATTCAGGATGCCGCCGGTTATACTATGGTCAAGAAGAACTGGTTCAATGGTGTCAAGATGCCGGCGATCGCAGTTCGCCAGCTCGACGGAACGGTCGAACTCGTCAAGGAGTTCACCTACGACGACTACATGCAGAGCCTGTCCTGATCCGGTTCTGCAGCGTGAATACAGCTTACCTCTCAATGGAGTTTTACGTGTGAAATGAAGAAGAACGTGCTCATTATCGGCGCCGGCGGCGTCGCACAGGTCGTGGCTCACAAGTGCGCGCAGAACAACGATGTGCTCGGTGATATCCATATCGCCTCGCGCACCAAGTCGAAGTGCGAGAAGATCATTGCGTCGGTCCACGAGAAGAAGGCTATGAAGCAGCCGGGCGTTCTCGAAGCTCATGCGCTCGACGCCCTCGACATCGAAGCGACGAAGGACCTGATCCGCAAGACCAAGTCCGAGATCGTCATCAACGTTGGCACGGCCTTCCTCAACATGTCCGTCCTGCGCGCCTGCATGGATACCGGTGTTGCCTATATCGACACCGCGATCCATGAAGAGCCGAACAAGATCTGCGAGACGCCGCCGTGGTACGGCAACTACGAGTGGAAGCGCGCTGCCGAGTGCGAGGAGAAGGGCATCACCGCCATTCTCGGCGCCGGCTTCGACCCGGGCGTCGTCAACGCCTATGCCAAGCTCGCCAAGGACGAGTATCTCGACAAGGTCACCGACGTCGACATCGTCGACATCAACGCCGGCAGCCACGGCAAGTACTTCGCCACCAACTTCGATCCGGAAATCAACTTCCGCGAATTCACCGGCGTCGTCTACTCCTGGCAGAATGGCCAGTGGCAGACCAACAAGATGTTCGAGATCGGCAAGGAATACGACCTGCCGGTCGTCGGCAAGCGCAAGGCCTATCTCTGCGGTCACGACGAAGTGCATTCGCTGGCCAAGAACATGGACGGTGCAGACGTCCGCTTCTGGATGGGCTTCGGTGATCACTACATCAACGTCTTCACCGTGCTGAAGAGCATCGGTCTGCTCTCCGAGCAGCCGGTCAAGCTCGCCGACGGTTCGGAAGTCGTGCCGCTCAAGGTGGTCAAGGCCTGCCTGCCCGACCCGGCATCGCTCGCCCCGGAATATGAAGGCAAGACCTGCATCGGCGACTACGTCAAGGGTCTGAAGGACGGCAAGGAAAAGACCGTCTTCATCTACAACGTTGCCGACCACAAGGAAGCCTACAACGAAGTCGGCTCCCAGGGCATTTCCTACACCGCCGGCGTGCCGCCGGTCGCCGCCGCGATGCTGATCGCCACCGGCGAGTGGGACGTGAAGAAGATGGTCAACGTCGAGGAACTGCCGCCGCGGCCGTTCATCAACATCCTGAACCGGATCGGCCTGCCGACCCGCATCCAGGATGAGAACGGCGACCGTCCGGTCAGCTTCGAATAATCGTCCTTCCGAAAAATAGACCTGCCGGGCTCACCGCCCGGCAGGTCGAAAAGACCCGCTCAGGCGGGTTTTTTTATGCCATGAAAAAACCCCGCCGGCGAGCGGCGGGGTGATGTCATGCGTCAGCCAGACGGATGATCAGCTGGCGGCGAAGTAGTTCTGGGTGCCGTGAGCTTCGATTGCCTCGGCAAGGCGGCCGAGTGCGTGCACATAGGCGGCGGTGCGCATGGTCACGCCCTTGCTGCGCGACACGTCCCAGATCGCCTGGCCTTCGCGTTCCATGATCGCACGCAGGCGGTCGTGGATTTCCTCCACCGTCCAGTAGTAGCCTTGGCGGTTCTGTACCCATTCGAAGTAGGACACGGTGACGCCGCCGGCATTGGCGAGAATGTCGGGAAGCACGATGACCTTCTTCTCGGCAAGGATCTCGTCGGCGGCCGGCGTGACCGGGCCGTTTGCGAGTTCGACGACGAGCTTCGCCTTGACCGAGCCGGCATTGTCGGCGCGGATCATGTTTTCCAGAGCGGCGGGAACGAGGACGTCACAATCAACGCCGACCAGCGCATCGGCCGCAAGGACCTCGTGGCCGTTCTCGCCGGCGGTCGTGGTAACGGACTGGCCGTTCTTCTTGGCCTTGAGCAGCGCCTCGACGTTGAGGCCGTCGGCGCAATAGACCGCGCCTTCGGAGTCCGAGACGGCGACGATCTTGTGGCCGTCGCCGGAGAACAGCGAGGCAAAGTACTGGCCAGCGTTGCCAAAGCCCTGGATGGCGGCGCGCATGGTGGTGGCGAGGCCGAGATCGCTGGCGAGATGACGCACGAGGTAGAAGCCGCCACGGGCCGTGGCATCGCCGCGGCCGAGCGACCCGCCGAGCGCCAGCGGCTTGCCGGTGATTACGCCCGGCTCGGAGCGGCCGACGATCTGCGAATACTCATCGGCCATCCAGCCCATGATCATCGAATTGGTGTAGACATCGGGAGCGGGAATGTCGCGGTCGGGACCGATGATACGGGCAAAGGCCTGGATATAGGCACGCGAAAGGCGCTCGAGTTCGGCCTTGGAAAGCTTGCGCGGATCGACCTGCACGGCGCCCTTGCCGCCGCCATAGGGAAGGTTCATCACAGCGCACTTGAAGGTCATCCAGAAGGCGAGCGTTTCGACCTCGTCGGCGGTCGATTCCGGATGGAAGCGGATACCGCCCTTGGTCGGGCCACGGGTGTCGTCATACCGGCATCGCCACGCTCGGAACGACTTTCGCGATCCGTCGTCCATACGGATCATCAGTCGGGCCTGGGTGGTTTCGCGGGCATATTTCAGTTTCTCGATTACATCAGCGTCGATGTCGAGGTGACGGGCCGCCTCATCCAGGCGGACAAGGGCGGAATCGAGAAGACTGTCTTCGGACATGATGGTTCCTTTCGCGGTATGGACGTTTCGCGGGGATGTGAATAATCCCAAGCCGGGCCCTGCACAAGGCGTATGCACTTAGATGAGCAAAAATCGTACTCCTACCATCGTCGGATTAAAAAAGAGGCAGATCATCGCCCAGATGGCTACAACGCCGGTCATTGCCTTGATGCCGAGCTTTTTTTGCGGGTCTCGTCGCGAACGCGAAAAGCTCGCAAGATCGCGCCGCAGTGTCGTATTTTTCGGTCGATTGATACCCGTATGCCACAGCGAAACAGGCAATCGGGTCGGTGGTCGGGCCGTAGCCCCTTGCGCATTTGACCCTGCCGGAACGATCTGCCAGAAGCGGAGGCCCTTCCTGTCGTGCGAATGCCGCGACGGGATCTGCCCGCACCTTTCCGTCCATTCCGCAGTCTGACCCAAAAGCCACCATGTCCGAAGTCGCCGTCCGCCCTGCCATGTCCAATGCCCGTCTGGGCGTCGTTCTGATGCTTGTCGGCATGCTCGCCTTCGCGCTCAATGACGCGATGGGCAAGTGGCTGGTGGCTTCCTATTCGGTCGGTCAGGTGGTGCTGATCCGCAGCATCGTCGCGGTGCTGGTACTGGCGCCGTTCCTCTGGCAAAGGGGCTTTTCGCAGCAGGTGCTGAAGGTGGAGAGGCCGTGGCTGCAATTCGCGCGGGTGGTGTTCTCGACCGCCGAGGTCTTTGCCTTCTATTACGCCGTCGCCTTTCTGCCGCTTGCCGACGTGATGACCTATTGGCTGGCCGCGCCCATCTATGTTGCGGCGGTATCGCCGTTCCTGCTGGGCGAGAAGGTCGGGTGGCGGCGCTGGACCGCCATTGCGATCGGCTTTTCCGGCGTGGTGGTCGCGCTCGAGCCGTCGTCGCAGGCACTGACGCCGCCCGCCATCGTCGCGATCCTCGGCAGCATGGCCTTTGCTTTCATGCTGGTGTCCGGCCGCACGCTGCGTAACACGCCGGATACGACGCTGGTGTTCTGGCAGATCATCGGCGCGGGCATCGCTGGCCTCGCCTCGCTTCCCTATCACTGGCAGACGCCTGAGCTTTCCGACCTGCCGTTGATCGGCCTGCTCGGCGTCGTCGCCATGGCCGCGCATATGCTGGTCAACCGCGCACTGAAACTCGCCGACGCGGCGACGGTCGCGCCGCTGCAATACACGATGCTGTTCTGGGCGATCGTCTTCGGCGCGCTGTTTTTCGGCGACGTGCCGCGTCCGATGATGCTGGTCGGCAGTGTCCTGATCGTGTTTTCCGGTCTTTTCATCTTCTTCCGTGAACAGCAGCTCAAGCGCCAGCAGAAGGGTCCAAGCGGCCGCTGATCGGTGTCGTTTCAATGGCTCCATGCGGGGAAGGCGCCTTGCGTCTGTAATTGCTTGTATTTCACGTTCGTGAGATACTGCTAATAAATAGACGAGAGATTGCGCATCCATGCCCACAGCCTGCACGGCAAGGAGGGACCAGAAATGGCTGTTGCGCTGGTATTGATTCTACTGGCAGTAGCGTCCGTCATATTTCATCTGCTCAGTCCGTGGTGGTGGACCCCCATCGCCTCCAATTGGTCGTACATCGACGACACGCTGATCATCACCTTCTGGATCACAGGCTTCGTCTTCGTCGCCGTGGTGCTTTTCGTGGCCTATTGCATCATTCGCTTCCGGCACCGTCCCGGCATTCGAGCTGCCTATGAACCGGAGAACAAGAAGCTCGAGGGCTGGCTTGCCGCCGGCACGACCCTCGGCGTTGCCGCCATGCTCGCGCCCGGCCTGGTCGTCTGGCACGATTTCATCACCGTCCCTGCTGGAGCAGGCGAACTCGAGGTCGTCGGCCAGCAATGGCTGTGGACCTACCGCCTGCCGGGCAAGGACGGCCAGCTCGGCAGGGCCGACAATCGCAACGTGACCGCCGAAAACGTCCTCGGCATCGACCGCAACGATGCGGCGGGCCTCGATGACATCATCGTCGAGGGCGGTGAACTGCACGTGCCGATCGGCAAGCCGACGAAGGTCCTGCTTCGTTCCGTCGACGTGCTCCACGATTTCTTCGTGCCGGAATTCCGGGCCAAGATGGACATGATTCCGGGCACCGTCACCTATTTCTGGCTGACCCCGACGCGAACCGGCACCTTCGATGTCCTCTGTGCCGAACTGTGCGGCATCGGCCACCCGCAAATGCGCGGCACCGTCGTGGTCGATACCGAGGAGGACTACCAGACCTGGCTCGAGCAGCAACCGACATTCTCGCAGCTGCTCGCATCGGTGGAGACGCCGACGACACGATGATGCCCGGCGAAACGCCGAAGACAGCCAACCGGATCACGACATGAGGGAGGTCATATCATGGTCGATTCCCAGCCCGGCATCGGAGGAGCCATCGGCCCCGCTGAAGTGGAGGATGTCGAGCTTTATCACCCGCACAGCTGGTGGACGCGATATGTCTTCAGCCAGGATGCCAAGGTAATCGCCATCCAGTACGGCACCACGGCGCTGGCGATCGGGTTTGTCGCGCTGGTGCTGTCATGGCTGATGCGGCTGCAACTGGCGTTTCCGGGTTACTTCACCTTCATCGACATCGAGAGCTACTACCAGTTCATCACCATGCACGGGATGATCATGGTGATCTACCTGCTGACGGCGCTGTTCCTCGGCGGGTTCGGCAACTACCTGATCCCCTTGATGCTCGGCGCGCGCGACATGGTGTTTCCCTATGCCAACATGCTGAGCTACTGGCTCTATCTGCTCGCGGTCCTGGTGCTGGTGGCGGGGTTCTTCGTCCCCGGCGGCCCGACCGGCGCGGGATGGACGCTCTATCCGCCGCAGGCGATCCTGTCGGGTACCCCGGGCGGCAGGGACTGGGGCATCATCGTGATGCTGTCGTCGCTGATCATCTTCATCATCGGCTTCACCATGGGCGGGCTGAATTATGTCGTCACTGTGCTCCAGGGGCGTACGCGCGGCATGACTTTGATGCGCATGCCCCTGACCGTGTGGGGGATCTTTACCGCGACGGTGATGGCGCTTTTGGCCTTTCCGGCCCTGTTCGTCGCCTGCGTGATGCTGCTGTTCGACCGGCTGCTCGGCACCAGCTTCTTCATGCCGGCGATCGTCGAAATGGGCGAGCAGCTGAACCTGAGGGGCGGCAGCCCGATCCTGTTCCAGCACCTCTTCTGGTTCTTCGGCCACCCCGAGGTGTATATCGTCGCGCTGCCGGCCTTCGGCATCGTCTCCGATCTTATCGCCACGCACGCCCGGAAGAACATCTTCGGCTATCGCATGATGGTCTGGGCCATCGTCATCATCGGCGCGCTGAGCTTCATCGTCTGGGCGCACCACATGTATGTCAGCGGAATGAATCCGAACTTCGGTTTCTTCTTCGCCACGACGACGCTGATCATCGCAGTGCCCACTGCGATCAAGGTCTACAACTGGGTGCTGACGCTGTGGCGTGGCGATATCCATCTTACCCTGCCGATGCTGTTTGCGATCGCCTTCATCGTCACCTTCGTCAATGGCGGGCTCACAGGTCTTTTCCTGGGCAACGTCGTGGTCGACGTACCATTATCGGATACGATGTTCGTGGTCGCCCATTTCCACATGGTCATGGGCGTGGCGCCGATCCTGGTGATCTACGGGGCGATCTACCACTGGTATCCGAAAATCACCGGGCGGATGCTGAACGAGACCCTCGGGCAGATCCATTTCTGGATCACCTTCCTTGGTGCCTACATGATCTTCTTCCCGATGCACTATCTCGGGCTGCTCGGCGTGCCGCGCCGCTACTATGAACTGGGGGAGACGGCCTTCGTGCCGCCTTCGGCACATTCGCTGAACGTCTTCATCACCGTTGTGGCGCTGGTCGTCGGCGCCGCGCAGATGGTGTTCGTGTTCAACCTCGTCTGGAGCCTGTTCCACGGCCGGAAGGCCGGTGGCAATCCGTGGCGGGCGACCACGCTCGAATGGCAGACGCCGCAAACCCCTCCGGCGCACGGCAACTGGGGCAAGGACCTGCCAGTCGTCTATCGCTGGGCCTACGATTACAGCGTGCCGGGCGCGCCGGAAGACTTCATTCCCCAGAATCAGCCGCCCATTCCCGGCCTGATACGCGAGGCGACCTGATGGGCCCGGTCCTGATCTTCCTTGCGGTGATCGCTGTCATCGTCGTCTGGTGGGCGGTGTACCACCGCATCGGCTCCAAGCCGTGGACCGAGATTGGCTGGGCCGGCGCAGCCTATGGCGACGACGGCCCGCGCCCTCCCGCGGCCAAGATCGGTCTCGGGGTCTTCCTCGCCGTCGTCGGGGCGCTGTTCGCGCTGCTCACCAGCGCCTATCTCATGCGCATGGATGGTTCGGACTGGTGGTCGTTGCCGGTCCCGCCGATCCTGTGGGTGAATACCCTCGTGCTGCTTGCCAGCAGCGCCGCGCTGCATCTGGCGAGCCTCGCTGCGCGACGCGGTGACGACGAGGCGATGAGGACTGCGCTCGTTACCGGTTTCGTGACGGGGGTCGCATTCCTGGTAGGGCAGCTGTTCGCCTGGCGGCAACTGGTCGACGAGGGTTACCTTCTTGCGGGCAACCCGGCCAACAGCTTCTTCTACATGATCACAGGGCTGCACGGGCTGCACATCGTCGGCGGTCTGGTTGGCCTCATCCGCACGACCCGCAACGCCTATGACGAAGGCGTGCCGCGCAAGAAGGTGCGTCTCGGCGTCCAGCTCTGTGCCACCTATTGGCATTTCATGCTGCTCGTCTGGCTGCTGCTTCTGGCGCTGTTTACCGGCTATGCCAGCGATCTTGTCGATATCTGCCGCCAGTTGCTCGGTTGAGGGAGGCTGCCGAATGGTCGAAACTGCACGAACGGAACCGGACGAACTGCTTACGCGTCCATCGGGCATGAACGGCTTTGCCGCCGACTGGGCTTCCGACCAGCAGGCGTTCAAGGGCGTGTCCTGGGGAAAGGCCATGATGTGGATCTTTCTCGTCAGCGACACGTTCGTGTTCGGCTGCTTCCTGATCGCCTACATGAGCGCGAGGATATCGACGACCGTTCCCTGGCCGAACCCCAGCGAGGTCTTCGCTCTCGATATCGCCGGACACGAGATCCCCTTGATCCTGATCGCGATCATGACCTTCGTCCTGATCTCGAGCAGCGGTACGATGGCCATGGCGGTGAACTACGGCTACCGGCACGACCGTCGCAAGACGGCGGCGCTGCTGCTGGCGACGGCGGCGTTGGGGGCCGCCTTCGTCGGCATGCAGGCTTTCGAGTGGACCAAGCTGATCAACGAGGGCGTGCGGCCATGGAGCAATCCCTGGGGGGCGGCGCAGTTCGGATCCTCGTTCTTCATGATAACCGGTTTTCACGGAACGCACGTCACCTTCGGGGTGATCTTTCTGCTGATCATCGCCCGCAAGGTGGCGCGCGGCGACTACGATACCGGCCGGCGCGGCTTTTTCACCAGTCGGCGGGGGAACTACGAAGCGGTCGAGATCATGGGCCTGTACTGGCATTTCGTCGATCTCGTCTGGGTGTTCATCTTCGCGTTTTTCTATCTGTGGTGAGGAGCGGAAAATGGTCGACACGACGGCTCACGGCGGCGAACACCAGCAACCGGCGATCAAGCTCTACCTTCTTGTCTGGGGGCTGCTCTTCGTCCTGAGCGCCTTTTCCTACATGGTCGACTATCTCGGCATTCAGGGCTATCCGCGCTACACGCTGATCCTGCTGTTCATGATGCTGAAGGCGGGCCTGATCGTGGCGATCTTCATGCACATGGCATGGGAGCGGCTGGCGCTCGTCTACGCCGTGCTCGTTCCGCCGGTGCTTGTCCTGGCTTTCGTCGCACTGATGGTATCGGAATCCGACCACACGCTGATGACCCGCATCACATTCTTCGGTCCGGGGTAGTGAAGGGCGACTGTAGAGCTGGCCCGAAACGGAAAAGAGCGGGGAGATCCCCGCTCTTTTTACGATGGCGGCAGCGTCGGCAGCCAATGCGACGATGCCAGCCGGACGGACCCGTTGTCCGGTCTCAGTTGTAGCGGCTGAGCGCCAGATCCGCAGTCGCGATATCAGGCTTGCTGCCGCTGATGAGGTCGGCGAGCACGCGCCCCGAACCGCAGGCCATGGTCCAGCCGAGCGTGCCATGGCCGGTGTTGAGGTAGAAATTCTTGTGGTGCGTGCGGCCGATGACCGGGGTGCCGTCGGGCGTCATCGGACGCAGGCCGGACCAGAAGGTCGCGCGCTTCTGGTCGCCGGCGCCGCCAAACAGATCCTCGACCGAATGCACCAGCGTCGCCCGGCGCCGCTCCGGCAGGTCGGTGCTGAAGCGGGCGATCTCGGCCATGCCGCCGACGCGGATGCGGTCGCCGAGGCGGGTGATGGCGATCTTGAAGGTTTCGTCCATGACCGTGGAAACCGGAGCGCGGCTTTCGTCGACGATCGGCACGGTGATCGAGTAACCCTTGACCGGGTAGACCGGCACCTTCAGTCCGAGCGGCTTGACGAGGGCAGGGGTATAGCTGCCGAGCGCGCCGACGAAGATGTCCGACTCGAAATTGCCGAGCGAGGTTTCGACGGCGGTGATCTTGTCGCCCTGCGAGCGGATGGCGCGGATGTCGACGCCGTAGTGGAACTTCACGCCCAGCGCCTCGGCCCGCTTTGCAAGCTCGTTGGTGAACATGAAGCAGTCGCCGGTTTCGTCGTTGGGCAGGCGCAGGCCGCCGACGATCTTGTCGCGCACCCGGCCGAGGCCCGGTTCCGCGGTCACGCAGCCGGCCGGGTCGAGGACTTCGAACGGCACGCCATCGGCACGCAGGACCTCGATATCCTTGTCGATGCCGGCAAGCTGCTTTTCGTTGCGGAACACCTGCAGCGTGCCCTGGGTACGATGATCGTATTCGATGCCGGTTTCGTCGCGCAGCGCGATCAGGCAATCGCGGCTATATTCGGCGAGCCGTACCATGCGCCCCTTGTTGACGGCGTAGCGGGCGGAGGTGCAGTTGCGCAGCATCGACGCCATCCAGCACAGCGTTGCCGGGTCGAGCGTCGGGCGGATGATCAGCGGCGCGTGCTTCATGAACAGCCACTTGATCGCCTTCTGCGGAATACCGGGGGCGGCCCAGGGCGATGCATAGCCGGGAGAAATCTCGCCGGCATTGGCGAAGCTGGTTTCCAGCGCCGGTCCGGTCTGGCGATCGATGACGGTCACTTCATGACCGGCCTTGGCGAGATAATATGCGGATGTGACGCCAATTACGCCGGCGCCGAGTATGGTGATCTTCATGAAAGCCTCTGTTGAATGCTGCTGCTGCTGCCGGTCGTTCAGGCCGGCAGGTATTCGCGGTGGTAGCGCTGGCCAAGGCTGGTCAGGATTTCATAGGAAATGGTGCCGGCGGCGTCGGCGACGTCTTCCAGCGTCTGGTGCGGGCCGATGAACTCGACCAGGCTGCCGAGCTTCAACGTACCTTCTGGCAGGGCGGATACGTCGAGCGTCATGCTGTCCATCGAAACGCGGCCGACGATCGGCAGGCGGACATCGCCGAACCAGGCTGCGCCGCGATCGCTGAGATGGCGGAGCAGACCGTCGGCATAGCCGGCAGAAATGGTCGCAAGGCGTGTTTCCTGTTGCGTCACATAGGCAGCGCCGTAGCCGACCGCGGTCCCACCCGGAACGGTGCGGGTCTGGATGACCTTTACCGCAAGGCTGACGACCGGCTTCATCGGGTTGGGCTCGCCGCAAACCGGTGCACCGCCATAAAGCGCGATGCCGGTGCGGGCGAGGTCACCGTGGAAATCGCCGCCGAGGAAAATGCCGCCGGAGTTGGCGAAGCAGACGCGTGCACCCGGAAACTGTTCGGCAGTCTTGCGCATGTTCGCGAGGGCAGCGCCGTTTGCCGTGTGTTCCGGTTCGTCGGCGCAGGCGAGATGGCTCATGATGAAGCGCAGGTCGATGCCGTCGAGCAGGGCCGGATCGGCGACCAGCGCTGCGGATTCTTCCGGCGGCAGGCCGAGCCGCGACATGCCAGTATCGAACTGCAGCGCTGCGGGGAGGGGCTTCCGGCGCTCACGGGCGAGGTTAGACCAATTGGCGACCTGCTCCAGCGAATTGAGCACCGGGATGATGTCGGCGTCGGCGCAGGTACCCTCGGAACCGGGCTGCAGGCCGTTCAGCACATGGATCCGTGCATCGGTCGGCAGGTATGGCTTCAGCCGCAGAGCCTCGTGGAAATGCGCGACGAAGAAATCGCGGCATCCCGCGTCGTAGAGAACCGGAGCGACGCGCCCGGCGCCGAGCCCGTAGGCATCGGCCTTGACCACGGCGGCGACATTGACCGGCGCGGTGCGCCGGCAAAGTGCCAGATAGTTGTCACGCAGTGCGCCGAGATCGATCGTCAGCTGCCCGCAGGCGCCTGCACTGTCCAGTTCAATTTTGGCATTGATCATGTTGCCTGAAATCCCACCCAATCACGATGGATGGTATCGTCGGATCGTGTGGCGTTTCGATCAATTGATGCTCGATAATTGCGCGGAATGTGCAATAGTGAGTGAAAATTCGAAGAATTGAAAGGAACTGCCGTGTCGGGGCTGGACTCGATCGACCGCAATATCATCCGCCTTCTGCGCCTCAATGCGCGCATCAGCAATGCCAAGCTGGCAAGCGAGGTCGGGCTGTCGCCGTCGGCCTGCCTGCGGCGCATCCACCTGCTCGAAAAGGAAGGGGTGATACGTGGCTACACCGCCCTGCTCGGGCGCGCTGCCGGCAGCGAAGGCATCGCCGTCATGATCCAGATTACACTGGAGCGGCAGACCGAGGAGTACCTGAACCGCTTCGAGGTGGCAGTGCGCAAGTATCCGGAGATCCGCGAGTGCTACCTGATGACCGGAGGATCCGACTACTTCCTGCGGGTCGAGGCCGAAAATGCCGCCGATTTCGAGCGCATCCACAAGGACGTCCTATCGGTTCTGCCCGGGGTATTGCGCATTCACTCGAGCTTTTCGATCCGCAACGTTCTGTCCTCGCGCCTGCCGGCGGCGCAACAATCGTCGTTGCAAGGCTGACAAAGCCGCCTATTCTGTGAGCGTATCGAAAAGACTTTAGTGGCAAGGCATCATTTCATGGCAGACGAACAGGACAACAACGCGGCGCCGACCAATTCGGCAACCAATGGCGAAATCGGCATTCTCGCCCGCCGGCGCATCGAAGCGGCAATCATTGCCCCGATCTATCAAGGCATGGTCGAGGAGATCGGCGAGGAGCGGGCCCAAGCTGTCCTCGATAAGGCGATCACCAAGGCGGCGATTGCCGCCGGCAAGACCTTCGCCGACAAGACCGAGGGCGGCACCAGCCTGAAGACGTTCCAGGAACTGCAGGTGCTCTGGACGCAGGACGATGCACTCGAGATAGAGGTGCTCACCGCTACCGAAAAGCAGTTCGACTACAACGTTCTTCGCTGTCGCTACGCCGAAAGCTATCGGGAGATGGGGCTTGGCCATATCGGCCATCTTCTCTCCTGCAATCGCGACGGCGTGTTCTGTCTCGGCTACGATCCGCGCATCAAGCTCGAGCGCACCCAGACCCTGATGCAGGGCGCGGATCACTGCAATTTCCGCTACACGTTCGACCCGGCCGAGAAACCGCAGGCGCAGGACTAGGATAGACACCTAAGATTGGAAGGGCGTGCCGCTCCGGCAAGGGGCCGGGAAGCGCCGCATGCCCTTGCTGCCGACTTTGCCGGTGATCACGGATCAAGGGTCCCCGCTTGATATTGAAGTTACTTTTCGCTTCGGCCCATTCGTATGCGACTTAATGTTTTAGGGACTTTGGGATGAGGAAACCTGTTTCCGTGAATGCACTGGCCGACTTTGGCCGTGTTCGTCTTTCGAAGTCGTTCTTCATGCGTGACTTTCTGTTTTCCGATATCGCGGCGATCCACGGCATGGCGAACATCCCTGATGATCCGGATCTCGCTGTCGCGGCCGGCACGCAATTGTGCGAACAACTGCTGGAACCCTTGCAGGATGTGTTTGGTCGCATAGCCATCCGTTCGGCCTATCGCTCCTGCGAGGTCAACGGCTTTGGCAATGAAATGCAGAAAAGGGGCAAGGACGGGTACGGCTGTGCGTCGAACGAATCCAATTATGCCGGGCATATCTGGGATCGCTGCGATGCAGAGGGTCACATGGGTGCAACCGTCTGCGTCGTCGTTCCCTCGTTCTGGGACAGGTTCCAGAACGAGGGCGACTGGCAAAAGCTCGCCTGGTGGATCCACGATCACCTGCCTTACTCGTCGCTCTATTTCTTCCCGAAGTTCTGGGCGGTCAACATCAGTTGGCATGAGAAGCCGGAGCGACGGATCGACAGCTACACAAAGCCGGTCGGCTGTCTGACGAAACCGGGGATGACAAATCACGGGGGAAGCCACGAAGAGCACTGGGCCGGCATCCTCTAAACCCATTTCAGCCACGCACTGCGTTAGCTCGAAGGACTGCCTTCGATATTCATCGAGGTTCCAATACCCTAGCCGGCAACCACCCGGTTTCGGCCCCGGCGCTTGGCCTCGTACAGACGCTGGTCGGCCTTGCTGATCAGCGTCGGCCAGTCGGCGTTTCCGCGGCGGCCGGTAGCGACGCCGAAGCTGGCGGTGACGTCGAAGTCCAGTTTTTCCTCGGCGGCCATGTTGGCCAGCGCTTCGCGCAGCTGTTCCGCAAGAAGGCTGGCGCGCTGCCCTTCGTCCTTCAGCAGAACGACGAATTCCTCGCCGCCAAAGCGCGCAAAGGTGTCCTGAGGGTCTAGGAGGGGCTGGAGCGTGGGGCCGACGCTTTGCAGGACCCTGTCGCCAAGGCCATGTCCATAGGTATCGTTGATCGATTTGAAGTGGTCGATGTCGAACAGGATGACGCCCAGCGCTGCATCGCCGTCCCCTGCCTCCTTGAACATGTTGGCGGCCCGCATTTCCAGGGCGCGGCGATTGAGGAGTCCGGTGAGGCCGTCGGTTTCCGACAGCCGCTTAAGCTGCTCCGCCATCCGCTCCTGGTTGCGCTCCAGTTCGCGTTTGTAGCGCTCATGCTCGCGCAGAACCTTGAGGCTGTCGAACATCTCGCGGATTTCGCGGCCGACGCGGCCGGCAGCCGGCGGCTCGCTTAGGTTGCCCTTGGCGATGGCGACGATCTGCTCCTTGCCGGCGATCAGCGGCCGAAACAGCATCCGGCTCAGGGCCAGGTTTATGAGGACGAGCACGGTACAGATGATCAGGGTGAGCGCGCTCGACAGCACCAGCATCATGCCGGCGGTGCGGCGCATGTCGTCGAGCCGCGTGATGCTCGCTTCGCTGATCATCGTGCGCATGTTCTCAACCGAGATCATGCCCGGTACGTAAAGCTTTGTGAATGCGGCGGCGTCGAGCGGATCCGCAATCGAATGCGCGGTTTCGGCAATGCGGCGGGCAAACGGAAGCGCATCCGAAAAGTAGGCCCTGTCGAGCTCGCGCAGGCTTGCGTCCACGGGACTATAGTCGGCAAAGGCAAGCGTGTAGTTGGAAATCAAGTGACGCAGTTCCGTGAGTTGCCCGGTCGTCTCCATCAGCAGGCGCATCAGCCTGTTGTGCTCGTCCGCGGACGAGGTCAGCATCATCACCACATAGGATCCGAAGCGACCGGCATATTCGCGCATGTTGCTGCAGACCGTGGCAAGGATGATTTCCGTGCTGATCTGCGGATAGGCCCGGACGATATCCTGTCCGAGGCTGTCACGGATTGCAGCAGACAGATCCGCCGCAAGGAACATCTGCAGGATCGCCCCGGAAACCACACGACCATCAATGGCGGGATCGGCGATCGCGGCATCGACCGCCTTCCGTGCCCGCGCGAGCTGGGCGCGAAGATCGTCGATTTCCGAAACTCCGGCGGCGGACCGGTCGTTGCTCTCGCGGTACTGCTTTTCCAGACTGGCGATCGCGCTGTCGGTCCTGGCCCGTGTACTTTCAAGCGCTTCGACAAGCGGTGGACGTTCTGCAAAGGCTGCACCCATGGCGCTGTTGGCGGGCCCGCGCTCGGCCGATATGGTGCTGACCGTCTGCAGGATCGAATGAAAGCGGGCCAGTTCCCGCGCGCCGACGCGATAGCGTTGATATTCCTCGAAATTGGTCAGGAACAGGGTGCCTCCAAGCGCCAGACACCCAACCGCCATGGCAATGATCGCCAGTTGGTAAAGCCTCTGCAGACGTGGAGTTTTCATTTAGCTGCTCGAAATATACCGAAAAGTGGTCGTGGTATAAGGCCTGTTCTGTCTACAATTCGTGAACTGTATTTATTTTCCTATTCACTGATAATGTGTGGTTGGGATTGGGTGAAATGGACCGCTCGGCTGGAGCAGCAGTGGGAGAACGGCATGAATGCAAGCCTGAAAGACCGCCTTGTCGGCACCTGGATGCTTCAATCCTATATCGAACACCCGATCGACGGCTCGCCGGACGTCTATCCGCTCGGACCGAACGCCGTCGGGATCATCATATACACTTCAGACGGTTACATGTCGGTGCAGTTGATGCGCGAGGGGCGTCCGCTGTTTTCCTCGGGCGACTGGTTCGAGGGGACGCACGAGGACTATCGCGCCGCGGCTGCAACCTTCGTCGCCCATTCCGGCACCTACAGGGTGGATGAGAAGCGAAGCACGCTGACGCAGACCATACTGATCTCGTTCTTTCCCAATTGGGGCACGCAGTCCCAGACGCGTTTCATCGAGATCGAGAATGACGAACTGCGGCTGTCGACCGTCAGTCCGATGCGCTCCAACGGCAAAATGGTGATGTCCTATCTGACCTGGCGTCGCGCCGGGCAGCGTTAGCGTCGCAGAGCCGTTTTGAGGGACCCGTGTCGAGCCCGGAGCGATGCTCCCCTCCGCCTTCGAGAGGAAAAAAAGTCGGCGGCAAGTTGAACGATGTTGTTAATGCAAGGTTCAGATTGTCGTTGATATTCAATGATGTTCTGGCTTGATAAGGCAGGAAGTTGCAGGTGTCTTTTTGCCCATATGCCCAAAAAAGGTCACGAAATTGCCCTCCTGACCGGGCCGCTCATCTTCCGTAACGTGAGGTGCGATGCTAGCTCTCGACCGCCCAATTCCGGGCGGGAACAGGTAGTTGACAATGAAACTCACGAAAATTTTTGCTGGCGCTTTCGCGCTGTCCACGATTATTGCATCCGCAGCCCATGCTGAAGATCTGGTCTTCACTCTGAAGAACGGCACGGGCTCGATTTTGACCCATTTCTACACCTCGCCGGTCGGCGTCGAAAGCTGGGAAGACGACGTGTTCGGCCAGCAGGTCCTGAACCCGGGCGAAAGCATCGAAATCACCATCGCCGACGGCCGCTCGGTCTGCAAGTACGACATGCGCTTCGAATTCGAAGGCAGCGCGACCCTGGAAACGACGACGGATACCCAGGATCTGTGCGAAATGGGTTCGTACAC
>JAEWPB010000127.1 GCA_023399465.1 Pseudomonadota bacterium | reverse complement strand
ACATCACCCTGTTCAATGGCGAGCCGCGTGGCAATTACGACCGGCTGATGCTGTCCCCGGTGCTGTCGGGCGAAAAGACCTACGATGAGATCGTCACGCACGACGCCGACTGGTACGCGGCCCGCGGCATCGACTGCCGCTTCGCAGAGCCGGTGGTCCGGATCGACCGCGCGACCCGGCAGGTTCACTCGAACCGTTCCAGTGCCGCATACGACGCCCTTGTGATCGCGACGGGGTCGGCCCCCTTCATCCTTCCGGTGCCCGGTCACGACCTGCCCGGCGTCGTCACCTATCGCGACCTCGAGGACACCAACGCCATGATCGAGGCGGGCGTGGCCGGCAGGGACGCGGTGGTGATCGGCGGTGGCCTCCTGGGGCTCGAGGCGGCGGCCGGGATGGCCGCGCGCGGCGCCAGGGTCACGGTGATCCACCTGATGGGTCACCTGATGGAACGCCAGCTCGACCCTGCGGCCGGCTATCTTCTGCAGCGCGACCTGGAACGGCGCGGGATCACCGTTCACTGCAAGGGCGCGACCAAGGCGATCCTCGGCGGCGACCGGGTCGAGGCCGTGCTGCTGGAGGATAGCACGATCTATCCGGCCGATCTGGTCTGCATGGCGGTCGGGATCCGCCCCGAGACCCGGCTTGCCAACGATGCGGGGCTCGAGGTCGAGCGCGGCATCACAGTCGATGACCAGCTGCGGACCTCGGACCCGCAGATCTTTGCGCTGGGGGAATGCGTCGAGCATGACGGGCAGCTCTTCGGCCTGGTCGCGCCGCTGTACGATCAGGCGCGGGTGCTGGCGAAGACGCTGCTGGGCGAGGCCGCCGCATTCCGCCCGGTGCAGACCGCGACCAAGCTGAAGGTCACCGGCTGCGACCTTTACAGCGCCGGCGAGCTTGCCGAGGGCGAGGGCCGCGAGGACATCGTCTTCCGCGATCCGGGGCGCGGCATCTACAAGCGCCTGGTCCTTGGCGGCAACCGCATCATCGGCACGGTGATGTATGGGGATACGGCCGACGGCGCGTGGTTCCACGGGCTGATGAAGGACGGCACCGACATCTCGGCCATGCGCGAGACCCTGATCTTCGGCCCGGCGTTCCAGGGCGGCGCTGCCGCCGATCCGCTGGCCGCCGTCGCCGCCTTGCCGGCCGAGGCAGAGATCTGCGGCTGCAACGGCGTCTGCAAGGGCACGATCCTGTCGGCCGTGGCCGGCGGCGCGGTGACGCTGGACGCGGTCCGGTCGGCCACCAAGGCGTCGGCGTCGTGCGGCACCTGCACGGGGCTCGTCCAGCAGGTCATGGCGCTGTCGCTGGGCGGCGCGGTGGCCGAGGCGCCGCAGGGCATGTGCAAGTGCACCGATCACACCCACGAGGACGTGCGGCGCCTTATCCGCGTCCTGTCGCTGAAATCGATCCCCGCCATCATGCAGGAGCTGGGCTGGTCCACGGTCGGCGGTTGCGCCGCGTGCCGGCCGGCGCTGAACTACTACCTGCTGGCCGAATGGCCGCTGGACTATCGCGACGACCGCCAGTCCCGGTTCGTGAACGAACGCAACCACGCCAACATCCAGAAGGACGGCACCTATTCGGTGGTTCCGCGCATGTGGGGCGGCATGACCAACCCCAAGGAATTGCGCGCCATCGCCGATGTCGCCGACAAGTTTGCCATCCCGGCCGTCAAGGTCACCGGCGGCCAGCGCATCGACCTGCTGGGCGTCCGCAAGGAGGATCTGCCCCATATGTGGGCCGACCTTAACGCCGCCGGCATGGTTTCCGGGCACGCCTATTCCAAGGGGCTGCGGACGGTCAAGACCTGCGTCGGCACCGAGTTCTGCCGCTTCGGCACCCAGGATTCCACGGGGCTGGGCATCCGGCTGGAAAAGCTCATGTGGGGGTCGTGGACACCGCACAAGGTCAAGCTGGGCGTGTCGGGCTGTCCGCGCAACTGCGCCGAGGCGACCTGCAAGGACATCGGCATCGTCTGCGTGGATTCAGGCTACCGGATCAGCGTCGGCGGCGCCGCCGGGATGGAGGTCCGGGAGACCGAGCATCTGGCCGACGCCGCGACCGAGGACGAGGCGGTCGAGATCGTCGCCGCCTTCACCCAGCTCTACCGCGAGAATGCCCGCTATCTGGACCGGGCCTGGAAATGGATCGGCCAGGTCGGGCTGGACTGGGTCAGGGCGCGGGTCGTCGACGATCCGGACAGCCGCCGCGCGCTGTTCGACCGGTTCGAGCTGAGCCAGTCGGTCTACCGGGCCGATCCCTGGGCCGCCCTGTCGACGGCCGTCGAGACGCCCCGCTGGGGCCCCCTTGCCGATCTCACCCTGGAGGCCGCGGAATGACGGTCTATGTCGACATCGGCGCGCTGGACGACATTCCCGCGCAGGGCGCGCGGCTGGTCCGCACGCCGCAGGGCTGCGTGGCGGTGTTCCGCACCCTCGACGACCAGGTCTTTGCGCTGGACGACCGCTGCCCGCACAAGGGCGGTCCCCTGTCCGAAGGGATCGTGCACGGAACCTCGGTCACCTGCCCGCTGCACGGCTGGGTGTTCGACCTGGCGACCGGCCTGGCGACCGGCGCCGACGCGGGCGCCGTCCGCACCTTTGCCACCCGTGTCCAGAACCGACGTATCCTCATCGATGCCGCGCTGATCGCGCGCATGAACGCCGCCTGAAGGGAGCCTGCGATGAACAAGATGACCCCGATCGCCGCCGCCGAGATGTCCCGCGACGACCTGACCGCCCTGATCCTGTCGGCCAAGAAGGCCGCGGGGCTGAGCTGGCAGGAGATCGCCGACGGGATCGGCATGTCCCCGGTCTGGCTGCATTCGGCCGCCACCGGCATGAACGCCTTCCCCGAGGACAAGGCGCGGGCGTTCGTCGCCCTGCTCGACCTGCCCGACGCGGCCGTCGCGGCGCTGACCGAAAGCCCCCTCAAGGTCTGGAGCCAGGCCGTCCCGACCGATCCCTGCGTCTATCGGCTGTACGAGATCGTCGGCGTCTATGGCCCGACCATCAAGGCGATGATCAACGAGAAGTTCGGCAACGGCATCATGTCCGCGATCGACTTCTCGATGGAGGTCGATCGCGAGGCGAACCCCAAGGGCGACCGCGTGCGGCTGACCATCTCGGGAAAATACCTCGCCTATTCGAACTGGTAGACCCGTCCCCGTTCCGCCGCAGAAAGGCACCGCGCATGTCCTATGTTTCCCCCGCCGATTTCGCCCGGAAGATGGTCGATGCCGGCGAAGCCAAGGTCTTCATGTCCACCCGCGACACGCTGATCCGTGCCTATATGGCGGGCGCGATCCTGGCGCTGGCCGCCGCGTTCGCCGTCACCGTCACCGTCAACACCGGCAACCCGCTGATCGGCGCCCTGCTGTTTCCGGTCGGGTTCTGCATGCTGTATCTGCTGGGCTTCGACCTGTTGACCGGGGTGTTCACCCTGGTGCCGCTGGCGCTGCTGGACCGCCGCCCCGGCGTCACCCTGCGCGGGCTGTGGCGCAACTGGTCACTCGTTTTTCTGGGCAATTTTGCCGGCGCCTTCACCGTCGCGGTGTTCATGTCGATCATCGTCACCTTCGGCTTCACCGAGGCCCCGAACGAGATCGGCCAGAAGCTGGGCCATATCGGCGAGGGACGGACGCTGGGCTATGCGGCGCATGGGGCGGGCGGCATGCTGACGCTGTTTGTGCGCGCGGTGATGTGCAACTGGATGGTCTCGACCGGGGTCGTCGCGGCGATGATGTCGACCAGCGTGTCGGGCAAGATCATGGCGATGTGGATGCCGATCCTGATCTTCTTCTACATGGGGTTCGAACATTCCATCGTGAACATGTTCCTGTTCCCGGCCGGTCTGATGCTGGGCGGACAGTTCACGATCGCGGACTACCTGATCTGGAACGAGATCCCGACCGTGCTGGGCAACCTCGTCGGAGGGCTGACCTTCGTCGGCGCGATGATCTATGCCACCCATCACCGCAC
The DNA here is from genome assembly GCA_023399465.1 of Pseudomonadota bacterium. GTDB lineage: Bacteria > Pseudomonadota > Alphaproteobacteria > Rhizobiales > Rhizobiaceae > Ferirhizobium. The sequence continues at coordinate 197 of JAEWPB010000127.1, read as the reverse complement.
CGGCCCCGAGCGGGCCGGCAGGGACACGGCGCATCAAGGCGTCGTCCCCACCGCGGCCGTCCCGGCCGAATGACCGGGACCGCGCACGGGTCCGGGATAAGGTGAATGGCAGCGGCCGGGGGTCTGTCCCCGGCCGTCGCCGGATCGACAGCCGGCAGCGTCCTGCCCGCGACCGGGACGATGCCGGGCCTGGCGAC
>JAEWPB010000096.1 GCA_023399465.1 Pseudomonadota bacterium | reverse complement strand
TGCCAGCGCTTCGACCTGCGCCGCATCAGCGCTGCCGATCTCGTCGGCCTGTTCACCACCATCGCCGGCAAGGAAGGCATCACCGTCGATCCCGAGGCGCTCGCGATGATCGCCCGTGCCGCCGAAGGTTCGGCGCGCGACGGTCTGTCGCTGCTCGACCAGGCAATCGCCCATGGCGGCGGCGCGGTCGCGGCAGAGGCGGTGCGCGCGATGCTCGGCCTTGCCGACCGCGCCCGCATCGTCGATCTTTTCGAGCATGTGGCGAAGGGCGATGTCGCCAGCGCCCTCAACGAATTCAACAGCCAGTACGAGGCCGGCGCCAATCCGGTGGTCGTGCTGACCGATCTTGCCGACTTCACCCATCTGGTCACCCGGCTGAAGTTCGTCCCCGATGCCGGCGATGACCCCTCGCTCAGCGAGAGCGAGCGCGTGCGCGGCAGGGAGTTTGCCGGATCGATTGCCGTCACCACGCTGTCGCGCATGTGGCAGATGCTGCTGAAGGGCATTCCGGAAGCGGAAAGTTCCTCGCGCTCGGCCGGCGCTGCCGAGATGGTGCTGATCCGCCTGGCACACGCCGCCAGCCTCCCGTCACCGGAAGACGCCGCGCGCCGTCTGGCCGAGTTTTCCGCGGACGGCGCGCCCCGACCGAACGGTGCTGCCGTCGGTGGTAACGGCGGCGCCCAGATGATCAGCCAGGGCAATGTGGTGGCCCGCGGCAGCGAAGCACTTGCCCCGCGCCCTTCCACGCCCGCACCGACGGCAATGCTGCGCGCGGTGCCCGACAGCCGGCCCGAGGGGCTGGTGGTCGGTCGTATCGAACAGCGGCCTATCGAAGCCCCCGTACCGAAGGTGGCGGTCAATTCGCTGAGCGACGTCGTCGATCTCTGTACGGCCAACCGTGATCCGAAGCTGAAGGCGCTGGTGCGCAACTTCGTGCGGCTGGTGCGCCTTGAGCCCGGCCGCCTCGAGGTCAATCTGACCGAGGGGGCACCGGCAACGGTTCTCAATGAACTGGCGGTCAAGCTCAAGGAATGGACCGGTATCCACTGGATCGTCAGCTTCAGCCGCGAACCGGGCCAGCCGACGCTGGTCGAGGCCGAGGCCAGCGCCCGCGAGGCGCTGGTGACCGATGCCCGTCAGGACCCGGACGTAGCGGCCATTCTCGCGCGCTTCCCCGGTGCCAAGATCACCGACGTGCGCATTCGCGCCCCGGAGCGGGAAGAGGAAACGCCGGCCATTCCGGCAGTGGCCGAATCCGCCGACGGCGACATCCTGCCCGGCGACGATATTGAATTCTGATTGAAGACCAAAGACATACCAAGGAGGCACCGACGATGCGCGACATCATGGGCATGATGGGCAAAGTCAAGGAAATGCAGGCCAAGATGGAGAAGATGCAGGCGGAAATCGCCGCACTCGAAGTCGAAGGCACATCGGGCGGCGGCCTCGTGACGGTCAAGCTCAATGGCAAGGGCGAATTGAACGGCGTCAAGATCGATCCGTCGCTGTTCAAGGAAGACGACGTCGAGATCCTCGAGGACCTCATCGTCGCGGCCCACAAGGACGCCAAGACCAAGGCGGAAGCGCTCGCCGCCGAAAAGACCAAGGCGCTGACCGCCGGCATGCCCCTGCCCCCCGGCTTCAAGATGCCGTTCTGAGGCCAGCGTATCGCCGCGATTAGCAGCAATATAAGGGGGGTTCACCCTTCCAGCTTGCTCCTGAACCGATGGGCGAGCGGCGCTTCGAGAAGCCGCTCCCGTGTCGCGTCATCCGGGCGATTGGCGATGGCGAACATCACTTCGGGCAGGAGGACGCGCGGACCATCATAAGGCTGGTAGGTCACCGGCTCACCCGTCTTCAGCATGCCGCCGGCGATCACCCGGCAATAGATGCCCGGCCGCAAGGCTGCGGCATAGTGACGGACGAAGTTCGGATCGCCCATCTTCGCCGCGAAGGTGGCGCACGGAGTGCGCGGGGCGGTTACCTCCAGCAGGATATCTCCGGCGCGAAAGCGGTCACCAACGGCAATCTCGCGGTTGTCGAGATCCTCGATCACCAGGTTCTCGCCGAAAGTTCCGGGAGCAAGCGACTGCCCGAGCTCATCTTGCCACCAGTCAAGCGTCAGCGAGCCCTCGATATAGACCGCCTGATCGACGCCGCCGTGATGCTTGCGATTACAGATCGCGTCGCCGACGACGCCCTCGCCGTCGATCAGAACCGGCCCCGAGACCGCAACCTTGAAAATGCCGGTGCGATAAGACCGCCCGGGACACTTTTCCGGCCTTCCCACGCATACGGCCTGAATTTTCATCGCCCCGCCTTCTTCGATGTTTCCGTTTTCCCGAGTTATGGTCTAAAAGCCCCGCATGGCAAAGCGAGTTACCGGTCCCGAAATTGAAAAACTGATCCAGCTTCTGGCGAAAGTGCCGGGACTGGGGCCGCGTTCGGCGCGGCGCGCAGCACTCCACCTCGTCAAGAAGAAGGACCAGCTTCTCGGTCCTCTCGCCAAGGCGATGGGCGAGGCGCATGAAAAGGTCCGGATCTGCTCGTGCTGCGGCAATGTCGACACGATCGACCCCTGCACCGTCTGCACCGACGACCGTCGCGACCAGTCGACCATCATCGTCGTCGAGGATGTGTCGGATCTCTGGGCGCTCGAGCGGGCCGGCGCGATGAACGCCGCCTATCACGTGCTCGGCGGCACGCTGTCGCCGCTCGACGGCGTCGGGCCTGATGACCTCAACATCAAGGGATTGGTCGACCGGGTGTCGAAGGGCGGAATTCGCGAGCTGATCATCGCCGTCAACGCCACCGTCGAGGGACAGACCACGGCGCACTACATTACCGACCAGCTTGCCGGCCTCGACGTGAAGATCACGCGACTTGCGCACGGCGTCCCGGTCGGCGGCGAGCTCGATTACCTCGACGAAGGCACGTTGACCGCAGCACTCAGGGCCAGAACCACGATTTGAACACGTTCTTCTGTCCGATAGGAATTTGCAACAAAGGTGATTCATGCGACTTCTTTTCCGGACCCTGAGCGTCGCCGTCGCTCTCAGCCTCCCCCTTCCCGCGCTTTCCGCACCGAAGGCGCAGGTCGAAAACCAGTTCAAGAGCTGGGTGCAGCAGGATCTCTGGCCTGAAGCGGCCGCCGCCGGCGTATCCAAGGCCAGCTTCGCCCGGGCATTTTCCGGGGTGACGCTCAACTGGGATCTGCCCGACCTCGTGCCGCCGGGTTCCAAGCCCGCGAAGGAGCGCAAGCAGAGCCAGGCGGAATTCTCCTCGCCCGGCGCCTACTTTTCCGAAAAGCGACTGCAGGGTCTGGCGGGCTCGGGCCGCGCGCTCGCCTCCACCCATGCCGCGACCCTGAAGCGGGTCGAAAAGGCCTATGGTGTTCCAGGGCCAATCATCCTTGCGGTCTGGGGCCGCGAATCCGGTTACGGCAAGGCCAGGATCCCCCATTCGGCAGTCGAGGTGCTGGCGACCAAGGCGTTCATGTCGACCCGCAAGGACCTGTTCCGCAAGGAGCTGATTGCCGCGCTGCAGATCGTCGAGCGCGGCGATATCGCACCCGAACAGCTCAAGGGCTCCTGGGCCGGCGCCATGGGCCAGCCGCAGTTCATGCCCTCGAGCTATCTGCAATATGCGGTCGATTTCGACGGCGACGGCCACCGCGACATCTGGAACTCCGTGCCCGACAGCCTGGCATCAATAGCCAACTATCTGAAGCAGAAGGGTTGGCAGGAAGGCCGCAGCTGGGGCTACGAGGTTTCCATACCCGGCAATATATCCTGCGCACAGGAAGGTCCTGACCTTGCAAAGCCGGTGGCACACTGGTCGTCGCTCGGCATCACCCGGATCTCCGGCAAGGCCTTCCCGAAAGCCGAGATGAAGGCGGAGGGAATGATGCTGGTACCCGCCGGCCGGTACGGCCCGGAGTTCATCGTCAGCCCGAACTTCTACGTCATCAAGGAATACAACAACTCCGACCTCTACGCGCTGTTCATCGGCAATCTCGCCGACCGCATCGCCCATGGCTCGGGAGCGTTCCGGGGCGAGTGGGGCGATGTCGGCAAGATGCTGCGCTCCGATGTGCTGGCGATGCAGAAGAACCTCGTTGCGCAAGGCTATGACGTCGGCAAGGCCGATGGCCTCGCCGGCTTCAAGACGCGCCGCTCGCTCGGCGACTGGCAGCAGAAGAACGGTATCACCCCGACCTGTTTCCCCGATCCCTCGTTGAAGGCGAAGCTCCGGTAAAAGCGAACGGCGCCACGGCGCCTCGGCTTGCCATCCGTCTCAATGGTGCAGGTCGATATGCGGCTTGTGGAACACATCGTCGCGCCGCGGGATCGCCTGGCGTTCGATCATCCGGTGCACGTGCGGCAGGCCCTCGCCGCGATGCAGTTCCCGCAACCGCTCGAGGTTGTCGGCATCGGCCTGCGTCCGGCGCTGGTTGTGCCTGAGATACTCGACCCAGGTCGGCACGTGATAGGCCTCCGTCCAGAGGCTCGGGTTTTCGAGGTCTCGCATCAGCGTCCAGTTGCGTGCCCCGTCGCGGATGCGGATGCGGCGGCGCTCGACCATCAGGCTCATGAATTCGGGCAAGTCGTCGTCATCGATCTCATAGTCGATCTGGATGACCATCGGACCGCTGCGGGGCGTGATGTCGAGCCTCAGCGCCGGCTCGGTGAACTGGTTGAGTGGGTCCAGATTGAGGGTCTCGAGGGTCGGCATCGCAAAGCGAAGTCCGATGACCACGCCGAAGAGCATGACCACGGCCGCGATGAGCATGGAGTTCGACACGCCGTACTCCTCGGCGACCAGGCCCCAGAGCCAGCTGCCGATGGCGATGCCGCCGAAGGTCAGGGTCTGGTAGAGCGACAGTGCCCGCCCGACCACCCAGCGCGGGGTCGAAAGCTGCACGATGGTGTTGAACAGTGATAGGGCCAGCACCCAGCAGGCGCCCGACAGCAGCAGACCGGCGCCGGTCAGCCACGCATTGGTGCTGATGCCGATGATTGCCGCACTTGCGGCAAAGCCGGCAAAGGCATAACGCACGATCACCTCGCTGGAGAGCTCATCGCGAAGCCTCGCATTCAGCACCGCCCCGCCGATGGCGCCGAGCCCGAACGAGCCCAGCAGCAGGCCATAGGTCAGCGGCCCGCCATGAACGAGATCACGGGCCACGACCGGCAGTAGCGCCAGGATGACGCTGGCGCTGAGACCGAAGACGAAGCCGCGGAACAGCACCTTTTCGAGGTTCGGCGACATCGCGATGTAGCGCAGGCCCGCGGAGATGGCACGGCCGAGGTCCTCCCGCGGCAGCGTGCGCTTGGGAAACTCCGGCTGCCAGCGCCACAACGCATAGATGATGGCGAAATAGCTGACCGTGTTGACGGCAAAGGCGGCGACCGCACCGGCCGCCGCGACGATGATGCCGCCTATCGCCGGGCCGACGCTGCGGGTCATGTTGAAGCTCATGCTGTTCAGCGTCACCGCGCCGGCAAGATCGTCGCGCGGCACCATGTCGCCGACCGACGCCTGCCATGACGGATTGTTGAGTGCCGTGCCGCAGCCGATCAGGAAGGTGAAGGCGAGAAGCAGCCACGGCGTGATCCACCCGATCCAGACGCAGAGCGTCAGCAGGAGCGACACGCAGAGCATCAGGCACTGTGCCGTCAGCATCACCCGGCGGCGGTCGAAATTGTCGGCAAGCGCGCCTGATATCAGCGAAAACAGCATGATAGGCAGCGCCGTCGATGCCTGGACCAGTGCCACCATGTCCTGCGAGGTCGAGATCGAGGTCATCATCCACGAGGCGCCGACCACCTGGATCAACCCGCCGAAATTCGATGCCAGGCTCGCGATCCAAATCCTGCGGTAGGTCTCGTGCCGAAGGGGCGCCAAGGTCGAAGATGTATTCGACACGTCGTTCTCACCTGCTCTAGCGATTCTGCACAGATGTCACTATATTCGCAAAAGCCGATGACGCCAGAACCGTCTCCGCGCCCAGAGCCTCCGGCCGATTTTCGACAGACCTTGCATTTCACGGCCGGAAAGCGTATATCAACGTCAAATTCTTGATCAGTTGATGAAGAGTGGGCCCGACCGGACCCGCTCTTTTTTGTTAGCCCGATCAAGCCAGATATCCCAAGATGCTCCAGGAGGGCATGGATTGTCGGACAAGACAATGACAGACATCGAAAACGAACCGCGCCTGATCGTCGAGACCGGCATCGACCAACGCGTTGCAGACATCATCGAGCCGACGATCGCAGAGCTGGGCTACCGCCTCGTGCGCGTGCGCCTTTCCAGCCAGAACGGCGCCACGCTGCAGATCATGGCCGAGCGGCCCGACGGCACCATGACCGTCGAAGATTGCGAAAAGATCTCGATGGCTATTTCGCCGGTGCTCGATGTGGAAGATCCGATCGATAAGGCGTATCATCTCGAGGTGTCATCTCCCGGGATCGATCGCCCGATGGTGCGCAAGTCGGATTTCTCGCGTTGGGCTGGACATCTCGTGAAATGCGAGACCTCGATCCTGGTCGACAGTCGCAAGCGGTTCCGGGGCAAGATCCTCGAAGTCAACGAGGACGGCTTCGTGCTTGAACGCGACCAGATCGCCTATGGCGAGGAACCGCGGGTGACGATCCCGTTCAGTGCCCTTGCCGAAGCGCGACTCATCCTGACCGACGACCTCATCCGCGATGCCTTGCGGGCCGACAAGCAGGCGAAAGCCGAGGCCGCAAACCAGAACGACGAAAACGTAGACGAAGACACCGAGTGACTAGAGCCTGAGGGCGAGACCCCGGCAGGAAGACGGAGACAGACACATGGCAGTCAGTGCGAACCGGCTAGAACTTCTGCAGATCGCAGATGCAGTGGCGCGCGAAAAGGTCATCGACCGCGAGATCGTGCTTGCCGCAATGGCCGATGCTATTCAGAAGGCAGCGCGCTCCCGCTACGGTACGGAATCGAACATCCGCGCCGACATCAACCCGAAGACCGGCGAGATCCGCCTGCAGCGTCTTCTGGAAGTTGTCGAGCAGGTGGACGACTATTCCACCCAGATCGCGCTGGAGCTTGCCCGTGACCGCAACCCCGACGCCAAGCTCGGTGATTTCATCGCCGATCCGCTTCCGCCGATGGATTTCGGCCGCATCGCGGCGCAGTCGGCCAAGCAGGTCATCGTGCAGAAGGTGCGTGAAGCCGAGCGCGATCGCCAGTTCGACGAGTTCAAGGACCGCGTCGGCGAAATCGTCAACGGCACCGTGAAGCGCGTCGAATACGGCAACGTGATCGTCGATCTCGGCCGCGGTGAAGGCATCATCCGTCGCGACGAAATGATCCCGCGCGAAACCATGCGCTACGGCGACCGCGTTCGCTCCTACGTCTACGACGTGCGCCGCGAACAGCGTGGCCCGCAGATCTTCCTGTCGCGCACCCATCCGCAGTTCATGGTCAAGCTCTTCACCATGGAAGTGCCGGAAATCTACGACGGCATCATCCAGATCAAGTCGGTTGCCCGAGACCCGGGTTCGCGCGCCAAGATCGCGGTGATCTCCAACGACTCGTCGATCGACCCGGTCGGCGCCTGCGTCGGTATGCGTGGTTCGCGCGTCCAGGCCGTCGTCGGTGAACTGCAGGGCGAAAAGATCGACATCATCCCGTGGTCGCAGGATCCGGCATCTTTCATCGTCAACGCCCTGCAGCCGGCGGAAGTCGCCAAGGTTGTGCTTGACGAGGACGCCGAGCGTATCGAAGTCGTCGTTCCGGACGAACAGCTGTCGCTCGCCATCGGTCGTCGCGGCCAGAACGTCCGTCTCGCCTCGCAGCTGACGGGCTGGGACATCGACATCATGACCGAAGCCGAAGAGTCCGAGCGTCGCCAGAAGGAATTCAACGAGCGCACCAACCTGTTCATGGAAGCGCTCGACGTCGACGAAATGGTCGGTCAGGTTCTGGCTTCTGAAGGCTTCGCCCAGGTCGAGGAACTGGCCTATGTCGATCTCGACGAAATCGCCTCGATCGACGGCTTCGACGAAGACACGGCCCAGGAAATCCAGACCCGCGCCCGCGAATATCTGGAGCGTCTCGAGGCCGAGATGGACGCCAAGCGCAAGGAACTCGGCGTTGCCGACGAACTGCGCCAGATCGACGGCATGACCGCTCCGATGATGGTCGCGCTCGGCGAAGACGGCATCAAGACCGTCGAGGACTTTGCCGGCTGCGCCGTCGACGACCTCGTCGGCTGGAGCGAGCGCAAGGACGGCGAAACCAAGAAGTACGAGGGCCTGTTCTCCAAGTTCGACGTTTCGCGCGTCGAGGCTGAGAACATGATCGTGCAGGCACGTCTTGCCGCTGGCTGGATCACCGAAGACGACGTCGCGGCGGAAGCCGTCGAAGAAGAGGTCGGCGAAGCCGCACAGGAAGCATGATGTCCGTCGCCGGGCCGGACAAGACGTCTGGCGACGAACGCGCAGGTGGCGAAATGAATGGCCGCATGTGCATCGTGACACGCGAAAGCGGCTCGGCCGACGAGCTGATCCGCTTCGTGGCCGCGCCGGACGGCACGGTGGTTCCCGACCTGAAGCGTCAGCTTCCCGGTCGGGGGTGCTGGGTCAAGGCCGAGCGGGCCCTCGTCGACAAGGCAGTGGCGAAGAAACTCTTCGCCCGCGCCCTGAAGGCGGATGTCAAGGCGGATGCCGAACTCGGCGCGACCGTCGAGCGTCTGCTGGCAGCCCAGCTTGCCGGCATGATGCACATGGCGCGCAAGGCCGGTCAGTTCGTGACCGGCTCCGCCAAGGTGGACATGGCCGTGCGCAGCGGCGAGGCGGTTGCCGTCTTCCATGCGCTCGATGCCGCCGCCGATGGCGTGAGGAAAATCGACCAGGCCCGCAAGGCCTGGCATCTCGGAATGGAAACCGAGGCAGAAATACCTTCGTTTCGTGTCTTCACCGAAGCCGAAATGGAGGCACTGATGGGCCAGAACGCTTTTATCCATGCCTGCGCGCTTGCAGGGCAGGCCGGTGAGGGTGTAGTGAAGCGCGCAAACCTGCTCGAACAGTACCGCAATGGCGGTCAGTCCCGGGCAACGGGCGGCGCCGGCCAGAAAAAGCCATGACGTGGTCACCGGCATTTGCCGGCCCCCGCGTGATACAGGAATTGAACGACAGGGCCTGATGCTCGGCATCCGGCCTGTCCGTAAGGAACGGGAACGGAATGACCGACAACAATGACGACAAGACCATCAACGCACCGGGTAAGAAAACCCTCCATTTGAAGCCATCGGGCGTTCAACAGGGTACCGTGCGTCAGGATATGGGTCGCGGGCGCACCAAGGCGGTTGTCGTCGAGACACGCAAGCGCCGCCCGATGCGTCCCGAAGACGAAAAGCCAACAACGCCCAGCGCTGCTCCCGCGGCCAAGGCTGCCGAACCCGCGCCGGCCGCACAGCCGCAGCGCGCCCAGCAGGCCCCTGCCCCGCGCGTGCATCAGTCCGGCGCCCCGCAGCGCCCGCAGCAGTCGGGTGCGCCGCAGCGCCAGCAGCCCGGCGCCCCGCAGCGCCAGCAGCAGTCGTCCTACCAGAACCGCGACCGGCAGCAGGATCGCCCGCGCGGCAATGTTCTGCACGATCTTTCCGCTGGCGAGATGGAAGCACGCCGCCGCGCGCTGATGGAAGCGCAGGCACGTGATGTCATCGAAGCCAAGCAGCGCGCCGAAGAAGAAGCCCGCCGCAAGGCCGAGGAAGAAGCCCGGATCGCCGCCGAGCGCGAGGAAGCCGCACGCCGTGCCGCGGAAGAAGCCGCAACGCCGGCCGTCGAGCCTGCGCCTGTCGCCGTGACGGAAGCCAAGACGGACGCCAGGCCGGCAGCTCCTGCCGCCCGGTCCGACGCCGGCCGTGCCGATGCCCGTCCGGCCGCTGCGCGCCCGGCAGCTCCCGGTGCTGCACCGCTTGCCGCCCGTGGCCGCAAGACCGACGATGAGGACGACCGCGGCGCGCCGCGTGGTGGTGCGCCCAACCGCGGCAAGGCCCCGGTTGCAATTCCGGCCAAGCCGCCGACACGCCCGAAGACGGAAGACGAACGCCGTCGCGGCGGCAAGCTGACGGTCACGACGGCCAATGTCGATGACGACGGTACACCGCGTGGCCGCTCGCTGTCCGCTATCCGTCGCCGCCAGGAGAAATTCCGCCGCAGCCAGATGCAGGAAACCCGCGAAAAGGTCGTTCGCGAGGTCGTTCTGCCCGAAACCATCACCATTCAGGAACTGTCGCAGCGCATGTCCGAGCGCGCTGTCGATGTCATCAAGTTCCTGATGAAGGAAGGCCAGATGATGAAGCCGGGCGACGTCATCGACGCCGATCTGGCGGAACTGATTGCCGGCGAATTCGGCCATACCGTGAAGCGCGTGTCGGAGTCCGATGTTGAGGAAGGCATCTTCAACGTCGCCGACGAAGAAGCCGACATGGTTTCGCGTCCCCCGATCGTCACGATCATGGGTCACGTCGACCACGGCAAGACGTCGCTGCTCGATGCCATCCGCCACGCGAACGTGGTGGCCGGCGAAGCTGGCGGCATCACCCAGCACATCGGCGCCTATCAGGTCGAGAAAAACGGCAACAAGATCACCTTCATCGACACCCCTGGCCACGCCGCCTTCACGGCAATGCGTGCCCGCGGTGCGCAGGCGACCGATATCGCGATCCTGGTGGTTGCGGCTGACGACAGCGTGATGCCGCAGACGATCGAATCGATCAACCACGCCAAGGCGGCCGGTGTTCCGATCATCGTGGCGATCAACAAGATCGACAAGCCGACGGCAAATCCGCAGAAGGTTCGGACCGAACTGCTGCAGCACGAAGTGTTCGTCGAATCCATGGGCGGTGAAGTCCTCGACGTCGAAGTTTCGGCGAAGAACGGCACCAACCTCGACAAGCTGCTCGAAGCGATCCTGCTGCAGGCCGAAATCCTCGACCTCAAGGCCAATCCGAACCGGACGGCCGAAGGTACGGTGGTTGAAGCCGAACTCGACCGCGGCCGCGGTGCGGTGGCCACTGTTCTCGTGCAGAAGGGCACCTTGCGTCCCGGCCAGATCATCGTCGCCGGCGACCAGTGGGGCCGCGTGCGCGCCCTCGTCAACGACAAGGGCGAACACGTCAAGGAAGCCGGTCCGTCGACCCCGGTCGAGGTTCTCGGCCTCTCCGGCACGCCGGCTGCAGGCGACAAGTTCGCCGTCGTCGAGAACGACAGCCGTGCGCGCGAGATCTCGGAATACCGCCAGCGGCTCGCCCGCGACAAGGCGGTCGCCCGCCAGTCCGGTTCGCGCGGTTCGCTGGAACAGATGATGAGCCAGCTCCAGGCCTCCGGCCTGAAGGAATTCCCGCTCGTCATCAAAGGCGACGTTCAGGGCTCGATCGAAGCCATTGCCGGCGCGCTGGAAAAGCTCGGCACCGACGAAGTCCGGGCACGCATCGTGCATTCCGGCGCTGGCGGTATCACCGAGTCAGACGTTTCGCTGGCCGAAGCCTCGAACGCCGCGATCATCGGCTTCAACGTCCGCGCCAACGCACAGGCTCGCAGCCTTGCCGAGCGTCAGGGCATCGAGATCCGCTACTACAACATCATCTACGATCTGGTGGATGACGTGAAGGCAGCAATGTCGGGTCTGCTCTCGCCGGAGCGTCGCGAAACCTTCCTCGGCAATGCCGAGATCCTCGAGGTGTTCAACATCACGAAGGTCGGCAAGGTCGCGGGTTGCCGCGTCACCGAGGGCAAGGTCGAGCGTGGTGCCGGCGTCCGCCTGGTTCGCGACAACGTCGTCATCCACGAAGGCAAGCTCAAGACGCTCAAGCGCTTCAAGGACGAAGTCTCGGAAGTCCACGTCGGCCAGGAATGTGGTATGGCCTTCGAGAACTACGAAGACATCCGTGCTGGCGACACGATCGAGTGCTTCCGCGTCGAACATGTGACGCGCACGCTCTGATCGGCTGCATTGCCTGATGAACATGGCCGCCGGATCCTCGACGATCCGGCGGCATTTTGTTGCTTTCGCCGGAACGCGATCGCTTCAAACCCCTTCGGAGCCGCGGCTCCGCAAAACTTGACCTTTGACCCGTTCGGAGTCATGGGACGCGCTTCGAACGCGCCTTTTGGCGCCAAAAGCCAGGAATGGTAACAAGATGACCAAAGCAACCTCGTCGGCCCCTTCGCAGCGCATGTTGCGCGTTGGCGAACAGGTGCGTGCCGCCATCACCCAGGTGCTGCAACGTGGTGAAGTCCGCGACCCGTTGCTCGAAAAGACCGTGATCTCGGTCTCGGAAGTGCGCATGTCGCCCGACCTGAAGATCGCCACCGCCTATGTGACGCCGCTCGGCGTCACCGATCACTCGACGGTAATCGAGGCGCTCAACCGCCATGCCAAGTACATCCGTGGGCGGCTCGGCGGCCAGCTGCGGCAGATGAAATACATGCCGGAAGTGCGCTTCCGCGACGATACGAGCTTCGACAACTACAAGAAGATCGACGAGCTCCTGCGCTCCCCGGAAGTCAGCCGCGACCTCGGTCCGGCCAGTGAAGACGAAAAACAGAAGTAATCCATGTCCAAGCCCCGCAAGCCCAAAGGCCGCCCGATCTCGGGCTGGCTCATTCTCGACAAGCCCTTCGATTTCGGCTCGACCGAGGCCGTTTCCAAGATCAAGTGGCTGTTCAAGGCCCAGAAGGCCGGCCACGCCGGCACCCTTGATCCGCTCGCCTCGGGCATGCTGCCGATCGCGCTTGGCGACGCCACCAAGACCGTTCCCTATGTCATGGATGGCCGCAAGATCTACGAATTTACCGTGACCTGGGGCGAGGAACGCACGACCGACGATCTCGAGGGCGAGGTTACCCAGTCGTCCGATACGCGCCCGTCCGAACAGGCGATCCGCGACCTGCTGCCGAAGTACACCGGCACGATCAACCAGATCCCGCCGCAGTTCTCGGCGATCAAGATCGCCGGCGAGCGCGCCTATGACCTCGCCCGCGAAGGCGAAACCGTCGAAATCCCGTCGCGCGAGGTGGAGATCTTCCGCCTGACGCTGCTTGCCTGCCCGGATGCTAACACCGCGGTCTTCGAGGTCGAATGCGGCAAGGGTACCTATGTCCGCGCACTTGCCCGCGACTTCGGCCGCGATCTCGGCTGCTACGGCCATATCTCGGAACTTCGCCGCACCTTCGTCGCGCCGTTTGCCGAAGATGCCATGGTGCCGCTCGCCTCCCTGACGGCGCTCGAGGAGATCGAGGATAACGACGAACGCCTGGCCGCGCTCGACGCTTTCCTGATCGACACCAGCGAAGCGCTGTCCAGCCTGCCGCATCTGATCATCAACGACGACCAGGCCCACCGCCTGAAGATGGGCAACCCGATCCTGCTTCGCGGGCGCGACGCCCCGCTCGCCGCACCCGAGGCCTATGCCACGGCACGTGGCAAGCTGATTGCCATCGGCGAGATCGGCGAAGGCGAGTTCCGCCCGAAGCGGGTTTTCGGCTGATCGCCCGTATCTGCATCTGACATCGACGATGGGGTCATGGGCCCCATCGACCTTTGCGGGAAGCGGACCTCAGCGCCGACCGGGTCAAGCCCACCGCCGTGCCTCCCGCATCTCTTGCCGCCGCGACGGCATGTCCAAGGACCCGCCAGCCGCCGCCCTCCCTGCCGCCGGACAAACTCTCTTCCCTTCGCTGGGCGAATAGTTTATAGCGACGCCAGCAAATAGGCTGGTCCTGGTTGCATTCACGGCCAAGGCTGGACGACATCCCGGCTTTTGGCGTCCCATTCTTCTCTTACAGAAAGGAAGACCGATGTCGATTACTGCAGAGCGCAAGGCCGCCCTCATCAAGGAATACGCAACCGCCGAAGGCGACACTGGTTCCCCGGAAGTCCAGGTTGCGATCCTGACCGAGCGCATCAACAACCTCACCGGCCACTTCAAGGACCACAAGAAGGACAACCACTCCCGTCGTGGCCTTCTGGCACTGGTTTCGAGCCGCCGCTCGCTTCTTGACTACCTCAAGAAGAAGGATGAAGCCCGTTACAGCAAGCTGATCGCTAGCCTGGGTATTCGCCGCTAACGCGTTTCCGGCGGGTCGCCACACAGGCGCCCGCCGGTTTCCATACGGGCCCACTGCCCGCAAGCCGGTTCCTGCGACGCATCTTCGATGATGCAGGCGTCGCAAGAATGAAAAATATGGCAGGCCGGATGAGCCGGTGCTGCCAACTCCAACCGATGACCTGTCATGGGGCAGGATTGCCGGATGCTTTGCCGGAAATCTCCGGCCGGGGCCGAACGCTCCCCTCGCGATATCGCAGGGTGTTCAAGCCTCGAAACAGGGACCGCACCGATCCGGCAAATTGCCGGCTTACCGGTCCGGTCACCGCAAAGCCTCCAGTTGTCTTGCCCATGATTGCGTCAGACTTTAGCGGACCACCGACTGCGCTCACCAACGAGCGGCAGCGGCAGAGCCCGCAAACGAAGGATAGACTATGTTCGATGTCCATACCGTTGAAATCGAATGGGCCGGCCGGCCGCTGAAGCTCGAGACCGGCAAGATCGCCCGTCAGGCTGACGGCGCTGTTCTGGCCACCTACGGCGAAACCGTCGTTCTCGCCACCGTTGTCTCGGCCAAGGCGCCGAAGCCGGGCCAGGACTTCTTCCCGCTGACCGTCAACTACCAGGAAAAGACCTATGCCGCTGGCAAGATCCCGGGCGGCTACTTCAAGCGTGAAGGCCGTCCGTCGGAAAACGAAACCCTCGTTTCCCGCCTGATCGACCGCCCGATCCGCCCGCTCTTCCCGGAAGGCTACAAGAACAACACGCAGGTTGTCGTCACCGTTATCCAGCATGACCTCGAAAACAACCCCGACATCCTGTCGATGGTTGCGACCTCGGCTGCGCTGACCCTTTCCGGCATCCCGTTCATGGGCCCGATCGGTGGCGCCCGCGTCGGCTACATCAACGGCGAATATGTCCTCAACCCGCACCTCGACGAAATGGGCGAAAGCGCTCTCGACCTCGTCGTCGCCGGTACGCAGGACGCGGTTCTGATGGTTGAATCCGAAGCCAAGGAACTGCCGGAAGACATCATGCTCGGCGCCGTCATGTTCGGCCACAAGGGCTTCCAGCCGGTCATCGACGCGATCATCAAGCTCGCTGAAGTCGCCGCCAAGGAACCGCGCGAATTCGAGCCGGAAGACTACTCCGCTCTCGAATCGGAAATGCTCGCCATTGCCGAAGCTGAACTGCGCGATGCTTACAAGATCACCCAGAAGGCTGAGCGCTACGCCGCCGTCGATGCCGTCAAGGCAAAGGTGAAGGCCCACTTCCTGCCGGAAGACGGCGAAGCCAAGTACACCGCCGAAGAAATCGGCGCGATTTTCAAGCACCTGCAGGCCAAGATCGTTCGCTGGAACATCCTTGACACCAAGAGCCGCATCGACGGCCGCGATCTCGAGACCGTTCGCCCGATCGTTTCGGAAGTCGGCATTCTGCCGCGCACCCACGGCTCCGCCCTCTTCACCCGTGGTGAAACCCAGGCGATTGTCGTTGCCACGCTCGGCACCGGCGAAGACGAGCAGTACGTCGATTCCTTGACCGGCATGTACAAGGAAAACTTCATGCTGCACTACAACTTCCCGCCCTACTCGGTCGGTGAAACCGGCCGCATGGGTTCCCCGGGTCGCCGCGAAATCGGTCATGGCAAGCTCGCATGGCGCGCCATCCACCCGATGCTGCCGTCGGCAGAGCAGTTCCCCTACACGCTGCGCGTCGTCTCCGAAATCACCGAGTCCAACGGCTCGTCGTCGATGGCAACGGTCTGCGGCACCTCGCTGGCGCTGATGGATGCCGGCGTTCCGCTGGCAAAGCCGGTCGCCGGCATCGCCATGGGCCTGATCCTCGAAGGTGAACGTTTCGCCGTGCTTTCCGACATCCTGGGTGACGAAGATCACCTCGGCGACATGGACTTCAAGGTCGCCGGCACCGCCGACGGCATCACCTCCCTGCAGATGGACATCAAGATCGCCGGTATCACCGAAGAGATCATGAAGGTGGCGCTCAGCCAGGCCAAGGGTGGCCGCACCCATATCCTCGGCGAAATGGCCAACGCCCTTTCGGAAAGCCGTGGCCAGCTCGGCGAGTTCGCTCCGCGCATCGAAGTGATGAACATCCCGGTCGACAAGATCCGTGAAGTCATCGGTTCGGGCGGCAAGGTCATCCGCGAAATCGTCGAGAAGACCGGCGCCAAGATCAACATCGAGGACGACGGTACCGTCAAGATCGCCTCGGCTTCGGCCAAGGAAATCGAAGCTGCCCGCAAGTGGATCCACTCGATCGTCGCAGAACCGGAAGTCGGCCAGGTTTATGAAGGCACGGTCGTCAAGACCGCCGATTTCGGCGCCTTCGTCAACTTCTTCGGCGCCCGTGACGGCCTCGTCCATATCTCGCAGCTCGCTGGCGAGCGCGTTGCCAAGACCACCGACGTGGTCAAGGAAGGCGACAAGGTCTGGGTCAAGCTGATGGGCTTCGACGAGCGCGGCAAGGTCCGCCTGTCGATGAAGGTCGTCGACCAGGCCACCGGCAAGGAAATCGCCGCCGAGAAGAAGAAGGACGACGGCGAAGCTGCCGAGTAAGCGCTTCCCTTTGCGTAAGTTCGAGGCGCGGGACCGGTTCCCGCGCCTTTTTTCTATCAGTTTTGGGCCACTCGGCCGCCGCCCGCTTGCGATGCCGGCCGACCGCAGAAGAGAGATCACGCGATGAGCCGCGAAGCCGTCAAGACACTGTTCCACCCCTTCGCCTCGGGCACGGTGACGCCGCCTGCCGCAGGCGAACGCATCCTTTACCTCGGCGCCGTCGCCGGCTTTGCGCTGCCCCAGGGCTTCGAGGCGACCATCGAGGCGGTCCAGGGCCTGCGCCCGCAGTTCCTGAAGCTGGAAGCCGCCCGCATCCACACCACGCCGGTGATCGAAGGCACCGATTATGACGGTGCGCTGATCCTGTTCGGCAAGCATCGCGGCGAGAACGAGCGCAACCTTGGCGAAGCGCTCTCGCGCGTCAAGCCAGGCGGTCTCATCGTCGCCGCCGGCGGCAAGGAGGACGGCGTACAGCCGATGCGCAAGCTGCTGACCGGCTTCGGCATCGAATTCGAGCACATGCCGAAGTATCACGGCGTTGCCTTGTGGTTCCGCCGGCCGGACGATGTCGCCGCCGCGGTCAAGGCGCTCGCCAAGCCGGCTGTGCGGGTCGAGGGCCGCTTCAGCGCCGCTCCGGGCATGTTCTCGCATGATCGCGTCGATGCGGGCTCAGAGCTGCTTGCAGGCCGCCTGGCGACGGATTTCGATGGCAATGCCGCAGACTTCGGCGCCGGATGGGGTTATCTGTCGGTGGCTCTGGCCAAGGCTTCGCCGAGGACCAACCGTATCGACCTGTTCGAGGCCGATTATGCCGCGCTGGAGTTCGCCAAGGCCAATCTCGAAGAGAATTGCCCCAAGCTCTCCACGCGCTTCTTCTGGCAGGATCTCTCCAGCGAGCCGGTGAAGGAAAAGTACGACCTGGTGATCATGAACCCGCCCTTCCACGAGGGCCATGCCGCCGAGCCCTCGCTCGGCCAGGCGATGATTGCCGCTGCAGCAGGGGCTCTGCGCTCCGGCGGGCGGTTGATGCTGGTCGCCAATCGCGGCCTGCCCTATGAGCCGGTACTGGCTGCCAATTTCCGCGAAAGCGGCGAGACCTGCCGCAATGCCCGCTTCAAGGTGCTCTGGGGTCGCAAGTAAACGCTACAAACTGCAATTGACTGTTCGAGCCGGGTGCGCCGCAAGGCGTATCCGGCTTTTTCATATTGTCGGTTGTCAAATACGGTCGCCTGCCAGGATGGCGCGGGCGTGGATCGCCGTGAGCGCAGAAAACGTCTGCGGATTGCGCCGCTGGGCCAGTTGATCGACAGATTGGAGTGGGAGTGCGTTTATCAGGCTTCAGCAGCCCGTGCGGGCGAGCCTTGGGCACCGGGCGGGCCAACGCTACCTCAACCGGTTCGGGCCCTGACGCGGACTATCTGGTGATCCGCGTCAGGCCTTTTCATTTGAAAAATTACTCGCTGTCGGCCTTGGCGAGAAGCTCGAGCGTCGGCATCGAGGTGATGTTGAAGCCGGAATCCACATAGTGGATCTCGCCGGTCACGCCGCGCGACAGGTCGGACAGGAGATAGAGGGCCGAGCCCCCGACATCCTCGATCGTGACGGTGCGGCGCAGGGGTGCGTTCTTCTGCTGCCAGGAGAGCATGGCGCGCGCATCGGAAATGCCGGCACCGGCCAGTGTCCGGATCGGGCCGGCGGAGATCGCGTTGACGCGAATGCCGCGCGGGCCGTAGTCACCGGCAAGATAGCGCACCGAAGCCTCGAGCGCCGCCTTGGCGACACCCATGACATTGTAGTTCGGCATGATGCGCACGGAGCCGCCATAGGTCAGCGTCAGCATCGTGCCGCCTTCTTCCATGATATCGGCTGCGCGCCGCGCAATCTCGGTGAAGGAGAAGCACGAGATCACCATGGTGCGGGTGAAGTTTTCGCGCGTGGTATCGGCGTAGAGGCCCTTCAGCTCGTTCTTGTCGGAAAAACCGATGGCGTGAACGATGAAATCGAGCTTGCCCCACCGCTCCTTGATCGCGGCGATGACCGCATCCACCGAAGCGATGTCCTCGACGTCGCAAGGCAAAAGGAAGTCGGAACCGACTTCTGACGCCAGCGGCTTGACCCGCTTTCCGAGCGCTTCGCCCTGATAGGTGAAGGCCAGCTCGGCGCCCTGCTCTGCAAGCGTCTTGGCAATGCCCCAGGCAATAGAGTGGTTGTTGGCGACACCCATGATGAGGCCGCGCTTACCCTGCATGATTCCTGCCATATTGTTATCCATTGTAGCGCTGGAAGACGAGGGTGGCGTTGGTGCCACCGAAACCGAAGGAGTTCGACAGGACCGTGTCGATCTTGGCGTTGTCGATCCGCTTGCGAACGATCGGCACGCCGTCGAATTCCGGGTCGAGTTCGCTGATGTGCGCGCTCTCGCCGATGAAGCGTTCCTGCATCATCAACAGGCCGTAGATCGATTCCTGCACGCCTGCAGCGCCCAGCGAGTGACCGGTCAGCGACTTGGTCGACTGGATGTGCGGCATCTTTGCGCCGAAGACTTCGCGAATGGCGCCGATTTCCTTCGAATCGCCCACCGGCGTCGAGGTGCCGTGGGTGTTGATGTAATCGACATCGCCCTTCACCGTCGAAAGCGCCTGGCGCATGCAGCGGATGGCGCCCTCGCCAGACGGCGCGACCATGTCGTAGCCGTCCGACGTCGCACCGTAGCCGACGATCTCGGCGTAGATCTTCGCGCCGCGTGCCTTGGCGTGCTCGAGTTCTTCCAGCACGAGAACGCCGGCACCGCCGGCGATGACGAAGCCGTCGCGGCTGACATCATAGGCGCGCGACGCGGTGGCCGGCGTATCGTTGTATTTCGAAGACATCGCGCCCATGGCGTCGAAGAGGTTCGACATCGTCCAGTCGAGGTCCTCGTGGCCGCCGGCGAACATGATGTCCTGCTTGCCCCACTGGATCATCTCGGCGGCGTTGCCGATGCAGTGCGCCGAGGTCGAGCAGGCCGAGGAGATGGAATAGTTGACGCCGTGGATCTTGAACCAGGTGGCAAGCGTCGCCGAAGCGGTCGACGACATCGCCTTCGGCACGGCGAACGGGCCGATGCGCTTCGGGCTGTTGTTCTTGATGGTAATCTCGGCAGCTTCGACGATCGTGCGGGTGGAAGGTCCGCCCGAGCCCATGATGATGCCGGCACGCTCGTTTTCGGCGTAGTCCTTCTCATCCAGCCCGGCATCGGCGATCGCCTGCTTCATCGCCACGTGGTTCCAGGCGCCGCCCTGCGACAGGAAGCGCATCGCCCGGCGATCGACCAGATCGGTCGGATCGAGCGTGGGCTTGCCCCATACCTGGCAGCGGAAACCATGCTCGGCGAAATCTGGAGAAAACGTGATGCCTGATTTCGCTTCGCGGAGAGAAGCGGTGACCTCGGCTGCATCGTTCCCGATCGAGGAGACAACGCCAAGACCCGTGACAACTACCCGTCTCATGTGCTGGACCTTTTCCTAAAAACGTTCGTATTGCTGGTCGCCCGCGGGCTGCGGGCCGGAGGCTGCCTTCAGGCAGCCTTGTCCTTCGACAGACCGACGCGGAGGTCGGTTGCCTGGTAGATGGTCTCGCCATCGGCCTTGAGCCAGCCGTCGGCAGTCCCGAGGACCAGGCGTCCGCGCATGACGCGCTTGAAGTCGATTCCGTATTCGAGCAGCTTGGTGGCCGGGCGAACCATGCCCTTGAACTTCACTTCGCCGGTCGACAGCGCCATGCCGCGGCCTTCTTCGCCGAGCCAGCCGAGGAAGAAGCCGGTCAGCTGCCACATGCCGTCGAGGCCAAGGCAGCCGGGCATGATCGGGTTGCCCTGGAAGTGGCAGGGGAAATACCAGTCGTCCGGGCGGACGTCGTACTCGGCGCGGATATAGCCCTTGTCGAAGGCGCCGCCGGTTTCGGAAATGTCAGTGATGCGATGCACCATCAACATCGGAGGAAGGGGCAACTGCGCATTGCCCGGCCCGAACAATTCGCCGCGACCACAGCTCAGGATTTCCTCGTAGTTGAAGCTCGATTGTCTGGTAGCCATAAAACCTCTGTTTCCCCCATTCGCTTGGTTCTCCTGCTTTAGAGCAAGATCAGCACAAAATGAAGCATAACAATGTCCACCGGCCAGGGCGAGAGCCCGGACCGCATTTCCGGGCTCGCATACAGGAACCGGGCAGCCACGACCAGAGGAAAACGCCAGCAAAGCGGGTTTCCGAGCCTTTTTGTCGCTCTTTGCGCCGTTTGCCGCTATTGAAAGCGAGTTGCACTGCAGATATATGAGATGTAGACAATTGTATTCAGGTATTGCAACTGCGGAGCCATCGCGATGGCAGCGAAAGCTGGTATGTGTTCGGAAATGCGCCTACGCGGACACGGGCTTCGTCCGACCCGTCAGCGCATCGCGCTGGCCGATCTGCTTTTTGCCAAGGGTGATCGCCACCTGACCGTGGAAGAACTGCACGAAGAAGCCGTGACAGCAGGCGTGCCCGTATCGCTGGCGACCGTCTACAACACGCTCCACCAGTTCACCGAAGCCGGCATGATCCGGGTTCTCGCGGTGGAAAGCGCGAAGACCTATTTCGATACCAACGTCTCCGATCACCATCACTTCTTCATCGAGGGCCAGAACGAGGTTCTCGACATTCCGGTCAGCAACATCTCGATCGCCAACCTGCCCGAAGCGCCGGAAGGCCTTGAGATCTCGCATGTCGACGTGGTGATCCGCCTGCGCAACAAGCGCAGCTGAGCGTTCCCCAGGACCTCACTTCATGACATCGCTCGGAGGACGGCCCGGACGCGGCCTGTAGGAGCGCACCGTCCAGCCGTATCTCAGGGCGCCGCCACGAACAGCGAAGGCGGCAACGACCCCGATGCCCGACGACGCATGGAGCGGCAATCCCAGCCCATGGGCAATGACGAAGCAAACGGCACCGGCCAGCGCAGCGGTAACATAGATTTCCGGGCGAAGCAGCACCGACGGCTCGTTCGCCACCACGTCGCGCAGGATGCCGCCGCAGGTGGCAGTGAGAACGCCGGTGACGATCGCGACCGTCGGCGAGCCGGTGGCCGCCAGTCCCTTTGCCGCGCCCATGACACTGTAGGCCGCCAGACCGATGGCATCGAGCCACAGCAGCAGGCGATAGCGCGATTCGACGAGGTGCGCCGTGAAGAAGACGAGCACACCGACGGAAACGCAGATCAGGATATAGTTGGGGTTCAGCACCCAGAAAACCGGAGCCCGCCCAAGAACCAGATCGCGCAGCGTCCCGCCGCCGATGCCCGTCAGCGCGGCGAAGAACAGGAAGCCGATCAGATCGAGCTGCTTTCGCGATGCCGCCAGCGCACCCGTTGCCGCAAAAACCGCCACTCCGGCATAGTCAAGAATCTCGAGGATCGACATTAGCGTGCTCCAGTCAACGGTTTTGGCCGGAATGAACCACAGGCTCAAGGGCGGCGCAAGCCGCGTGCGGCAGGTTGGGCGCCAACGGCAGTTGCCGCCGATTCGCCCGACGAGAAAGAGACCGCCCGTGAAGTACCTTCTGTTCGCCTGCGCCCAGCTTGTCGCGTGTCTCGCCATGCCAGCCATGGCGCAGCAGTCGCTCCTCAGCGACCCGGAGCTCTACGAAAAGAAGCACTTCCAGAAGCTGTGCCAGACCATCGATTTCGGCCCGGACTTCATCCAGCGCCGCGACATCAACAATGACGGCCTGATCGATGCCGTCGTCAATCAGGGCGAGCTCATCTGCGACGGCGAGAAGGGTGCCAGTTGCGACGCGGACGGGTGCGTCTA
The DNA here is from genome assembly GCA_023399465.1 of Pseudomonadota bacterium. GTDB lineage: Bacteria > Pseudomonadota > Alphaproteobacteria > Rhizobiales > Rhizobiaceae > Ferirhizobium. The sequence continues at coordinate 2,594 of JAEWPB010000096.1, read as the reverse complement.
CAATTTCTACCTGCAGGTCAAGGAAGGCGGCTACTTCATGATCGCCACCGCCCGCATCCACGGCTACGACTTCGTCAAGCGCTTCGGCAACATGGTGTTCGTGATGAAGATGCATCCCCGCTTCTGCGAACGCGAGGAAGGCGGCAAGCCTTGCGAGGTCACCGCCCGCGTGCGCGGCGTGAAGTTCGTCACCATCTCGCGGAAATAGAAACGCCCGCTACTGCGGATACACCGCGCTGGTACGCCCAGCCACATGGTAGGCGACAAGACCGATCCATTCGCGCACCGCGGTCGCGGTCTGTTGCGCATTGAGGGTCGGCTGCGTGAAATCGAGCCCGAGTGCGACCTTGCCGCTGGTGCGATAGTCCACCGGCCACGGCTCGACATCGATCCCCAGCTTGCGGAACAGGCCGACCGAACGCGGCATGTGGAAGGCCGAGGTCACCAGCAGGCAACCACTCAGCCCCTCGCTCTCGAGCAGTCCCCTCGTATTCGTCGCGTTCTCGAAGGTGGTGCGCGACTGCGTCTCCTTGATCAGGCGTTCAGGCCCGATACCGAATGCATTGAAGAAGCGTTCGGCCGCCGCCGCATCGCCCTCGTAGTCGCCGCTCAGCGAACCGTCGCCACCCGAGACCAGGATGCGCGCCCCCGGATGGTTGCGCGCCAGCCGTAGCGCCTCGACGAAGCGGTCGCCCGCCTGGTTGAACTCGATGCCGCCACGCACCGTCGTCACCTCGGTTTCGAAGGCACCACCGAGCACGATCATGCACCTCACCTCCGCGGGCTCGCCGGAGGGCCGCGCGAAACGCCCCTCAAGCTCCTGCAGCGCAAAGGAGCCGGTGCTGGTGAAAAGCGTCACGAACAGCACCAGCGCGGCGGCGAGCCCGAGCAATTGCCCTGTCCGGCGCCATCGAAGCGCGGACGCGGCCAAACCGAGGAAAACGAGGATGAATGCCAGCGAGAGCGGTTGTGCGGCCATCCAGAAGAGTTTGGAAACGAGAAACAATGAGGCTTCCTGCGGGCAAGCGGGACGACTGGAGCGGCGGGACAAATATCCGCTGCTCCGATTCGTCCCCGCTTATATCAGCTTTGTCGCTGTCCGCCGAAACGGCCACTCGCCTCAGCCGGCGGCTTGGGGCCCGGGCACCCTTCCCCGACGCAACCAGATGATCGCACCCGCCGTCAGGGCACCCCCGAGCAGGATCGCCACAGCCAGCACCGGCCGATAGGCAAACCAGCCGATGGCGATCACCAGCGGCCCGATCAACGCGGTCAGGATGACCGCCGTCAGCCCGGTTCCCATCCGGACAAGGGATCCGATGAATGGCACGACATCTCCGAGAACGCCGAAGATGGAAAACAGCATCAGAAAACCGACCAGCAGGCCGACCAGGCCGCCAAGACGCACGAGCCAGGTGATCAGCGTGTTTTCCGATTGGGCGGCCGCAAACATCGTCGCCGCGCTTTCCCTGCCGGCAGCGCCGAGAAAGATCTCCCGGCCGTTCGAAGCGGTATAGGTCTCGAGCCACTCCCCGCTCTGCACTCCGACGAAGCTTGCCTCGGCAAGGTCCGCGCGGTTGAAGCGGATGCGCAGGTCGCCGACTTCAGGCCTTGCCGGATCGGCACCGGCATAGAGCCCCTCGCGTTCGACATGCACCGTAACCCCGAGCACCGCGCCGGCGCGTTCGGCATCCTCGGCGTTGAGCTTCACCGCGGTCTCGGATGCGAGGTCGGCGACCTCGTAGCCCGGCACCGAAAACGCGCCGACCGTGGCGCTGTCGATCCGGAAACGGTGGCTCTCGACAACCGGCGCCGGATTCTCATGGCCCTCGGGCTGCCGGAACTCGCTCGAATCCGCATGGCCGGAACGCCACTCCTTCTTGTAGGAGTAGGTCGTGACCGTTTCCTCGCTGCCGCCAAGCTTCGTCTCGGATTTCGATTCGCTGCTCTCCACCCACTGATACATCTCGACCTCCCGGCCGAGCGCCACCGCGCCTTCGGCAAAGATGCCGAACTCCTCGTCGCCGGGCGTGCCGTCCGGCGACACAGCACCGGTGATGTGCACGAGCTTGCCCTCATTTGCCGCATCGACGGCGGCGGCATCCACGGAGACCACCAGGCCGGCACCTTCGACGAGCGCCCGATAGGCCTTGATCGACCGGCCCTCGTTCCAGAACAGCACGCCGATCGCGACAACGATCACGACCAGGCCGACCAGCACGCCGGTCACCGCGTTCTTCAACCGCGAAAACCATGATGTCGTCGTTGTTTCTGTAAAGCCCATGCATTTCCTCCCGATTGGCATGCTGCTGCGGCAGCGCATCGGAACGGTTAAATGCTCGAGGTTTGCACCGCAACTATTTTGCGAGGAAACGCGTCTGCTCTCGCTTGAGGCGATAAGGGAGAATCGCAGTTGGCCAGTGCCTGCAGGCGCGCGCGCACAGTCTGCGGATGCAGATCGCACTTCGCTTCCCGTATGTGGAAGTGAAATCAATATCTTAATACTTGGAAAAGAGAATTTGGTGGAGCTAAGCGGGATCGAACCGCTGACCTCTTGCATGCCATGCAAGCGCTCTCCCAGCTGAGCTATAGCC
>JAEWPB010000042.1 GCA_023399465.1 Pseudomonadota bacterium | reverse complement strand
GCGCCCGCGTCATCAAGATCGAGCGCCCCGAGGGAGATTTTGCCCGCGGCTATGACGATCTTGTCCATGGCGAGAGCGCCTACTTCGTCTGGCTCAATCGCGGCAAGGAATCGGTCTGCATGGACTTGCGCGAGGAGCGGGCGCGCCAGACGCTCGCCAACATGATCGCCAAGGCCGATATTTTCATCCAGAACCTCGCTCCCGGCGCGATCGACCGGCTCGGCTTCGCGCCGGCCAGACTGCGCGAGCAACATCCGAAGCTCATCACCCTGTCGATCTCCGGCTATGGCGACGAGGGACCGTTCCAGCACCTGAAGGCCTATGATCTGCTGGTACAGGCGGAAAGTGGCTTGTCCTCGATTACCGGCACGCCCGACGGCATGACCCGCGTCGGCGTATCGGTCTGCGATATTGCCGCCGGCATGACCGCCTTTCAGGCCGTCCTGCAGGCATTGATCGCGCGCGGCAAGACCGGACACGGCCGGCATCTGTCGATATCGCTGTTCCATGCGCTTACCGACTGGATGAACGTTCCCTACCTGCAATATGTCTATGGCGGCAAGACGCTTGAACGAAACGGCCTCACCCATCCGACCATTGCGCCCTACGGCGCCTATGCCGGCAGCGACCGCAAGGAAGTGCTGTTCTCCATCCAGAACGAGCGCGAATGGGCGCAGTTCTGCGCCAAGGTTCTGGGGAGACCGGAACTGGCGACCGAACCGCGTTTCGGCAGCAATTCCAGACGGGTGGAGAACCGACGGCAGCTCAATGAGATCATCGATGCGGTCTTCGGCAGCATTCCGCGCGATGAACTGGCGAAGCGGCTGCAGGCCGCCGGTATCGCCTTCGGCCGGGTTTCGACCATGGAAGACCTCGCAGGTCATCCGCAAAACCGCTACGTCGATGTGGATTCGCCAAGCGGGCCGGTGCGCATGCTGGCACCCGGTGCACTCATCGACGGGATGGTGATGCAGCCCGGCGCCGTGCCCGCGCTCGGCCAGCATACCGAAGCCGTGCTTGCGGAATTCAGCAACCCTCAAGCTGCCTGAGGAGACCAGCATTGCAATCTCAGGATCGCTTCCATCATGGCGCATCATTTGCGCGTGCACGTGCGGTGAAGGCCGATACCTTCGGCGTTCTTTGCGAGGCTTTGCAAAAAGCCCACGCAAGCCGGGTAATCGATCTCGGTTGCGGTCAGGGAGAAATGGCCACAAGGCTCGCCGCCGCCGGTTTTCACATGACGGGGCTCGATCCATCATCCGCCGCGCTCGAGGCGGCGCGGGAGCGCAGCCGGGAGATCGAATACATCCTCGGATCCGCGGAAGCCGCTCCGTTCCAGAATGAGAGTTTTGACGCGGCCTACTTTCTGAACGCGCTCCATCACGTGCCGCCGCAGCACATGCGAAAGGCCGTTCTGACGGCACTGGATCTGGTCCAGCCCGACGGCATCGTCGTGGTCATCGAACCGATGGCGACCGGCAGCTTTTTCCGCGCCATGCGCCCGGTCGAGGATGAAACCGAGATCAGGACGCTGGCAGCACATGCCATCGACCAGCTGATTGCCGATGGTGAAGTCCGTCTTCTCGACTTGCGTCGCTGGGATCGCGAGAACTGCTTCGCTTCGCTCGAAGATTTCGTGGGCTATCTTGTCGCCGTCGATCCACATCGGGCAGAGACGGTGCAGCGAAACAACGCGCAGCTGGCGAGGGCCTGGCGGGAAAACATCACCGTCAGGGATAACCGCGCCTGCCTCATGCAGCCGCTGATCTCTTGGACTCTGGCGCGTCGCTGACGACTATATTGCACAACCAAAGGTCGATATCTATACTTTGACGCTATAGCTGATATGGGCGCCATAAGGGAACGCAATGGACATACGGCAGCTTCGTTACTTCGTGGCCATTGCCGAGCAGGGATCCTTTTCGCGTGCGGCCGCCTTGCTGCACATTGCCCAGCCGGCCCTGTCGCTGCACGTGCGCAACATGGAGGCCGATCTCGGAACCTCGCTGCTCTTTCGCAGCCCGAAAGGCGTCGTTCCAACCGAAGCCGGTGAAATACTGCTGCGCAATGCCCGCATCATCATCGATCAGTTGTCGATTGCCGAGGAGGAGATTCGCGGCCACGACAACGATCCCGCCGGCGAAGTCCGGCTCGGCCTTCCCGGCACCATCAGCCAGATCCTGGCGGTGCCTCTGATCACGGCGGCGCGCACGCGCTATCCCAACATCAAGCTGCGCATCGCCGAAGCGATGAGCGGGTTCGTTCTCGAGTGGATGCGCGACGCCCGCATCGACCTTGCGGTCCTGTATCGGGACGTTCATGACCGCGGCATTGCCATGGTTCGCATTCTTGAGGAAGAGTTGGCCTTCTTCGGTCCCGTCGAGCCGCCTGCCGGCATCGACCTGCCGCCTCCCGGAGAGACGCTGGGATATGACCTCATCGCCCAATTGCCGCTGATCCTGCCGGGAGAGTCCCACGGACTGCGGGAGCTTCTCGAACGACAGGCGCTTGCTTCGGGCCTCGATCTCAATACGGTGATCGATGTCGATTCCTATTCCAACATCAAGGAACTCGTCAGTTCGGGCTTCGGCTATTCCATCCTGCCCCTGAACGCCATCGCGCGGGAAGTCGCTGCCGGTCAACTGAAGAGCTGGGCGATATCGAAGCCGAGCATCCGCCGCTCGATCTACCTCGCCCATTCGATCGAACGTCCGATGACCAATGCCGTCGCTGCAATCGAAGCTCTGGCGCGAGAAGTCCTGCGCGACCTCGCCCGCACCGGGCGATGGGCCGGCGCGATCATCCTGCCGGATGAAGCCGAGGACGGCTGACACCACGACATCCCATAGTGTCGATCCCCTCGCCTCACCTGAAAGACGGTGGCGCGGGAGCTATAAACTTTATTCAGTAGCAAACTGACCAGCTAGAACGTTTTTGTATGTAGGTAAGCAAATTAATAAATTTGAATCGCCGAAATCTCGTCCGCACAATGCACCCATCCTTCGAGGGAGTTTTCCGGGAGTCGAAGGGACTGGGAGGAGAATATGGACTTGATGAAACGCCTTATCGGGGCGGCAGGCCAATCCACATCCATGGCCGTCGCACTCGCCACTGCTACCGCTCTTTCAACAACCACTGCCCTTGCTGCTGAAAAGCCGACGGAATTCCAGATCGGGATCACGACCTATTCTTCCGGCTCGGCATCGGTCTTCGGCGTCCCCGCGCATGAAGCGGCCGTCATGCTTGCGGAACAGGTCAATGCCAGGGGTGGCATCGGCGGTGTGCCGATCAAGCTGCATTTCATCGATGAGGGCGCGGGCCTCGAAACGCTGCTGACCGAATATCGCCGCCTTGTCGAAGATGTCGGCGTCAATGTCATGTTCGGCTCGATTTCCTCGGGCGTCTGCAACAAGGTCGCGCCGCTGGCCGAGGACCTCGAAGTCATCAACTTCATGTGGGACTGCGGCACGCAGCGCATTCTCGAAGACGACGACTATTCCTATGTCTTCCGCACCCAGGCCAATGCCACGCCGGAAGTGCTGGCGCCGCTCGCCTACCTGCTGAAGCACAATCCCGATTTCAAGACCGTCGCCGTCGTCAACCAGGACTACGCCTGGGGCCGGGACAGCTGGGAGATCTTCTCCACGGCGCTGAAGACACAACGCCCCGACGTCGAAGTCGTTGCGGAACTGTTCCCGGCGTTCGGCGCCGCCGACTTCTCCACGGAAGTCTCCCGCCTTCAGGCGCTGAAGCCCGATGTCATCCTGTCGACCTCATGGGGCGGCGACCTCGACACCTTCGTGCGCCAGGCCAACCAGCGCGGGCTGTTCGACCAGTCGAAATTCGTTCTGCCGCTGGCTGAATCCTCGCTTCAGCGCCTGGGCGACGATCTCCCGGAGGGCGTGATCGTGGCGGCGCGCGGCGACCACTATTTCCTGCATCCGGAGATGCGTGACAACGGCGACTTCAAGAAGTTCAACGAGGCGTTCAAGGCCAAGACCGGCTCCTATCCGATCTACTCGGTCTACCATATGGTCCAGGCCTTTGCGGCGCTGGAGGCGGTCTACGCGAAGGCGATCGAAGCCAATGGCGGCGCATGGCCCGACAAGGACCAGGTGGCCAAGGCCATGGTCGACCTGAAGTATCAGGGTTTCGGGCGGCCGTTGACCGTTCGCGAGGACGGGCAGGCCATCGAAGCCCAGCTCGTCGGCACCACCATCAAGGCTGACAACTATCCCTTCAAGGTCATGGACCGGATGGAAGTCTACGACGGCGCTGAAATCACCACTCCGGTTGGCGAGAACTCGATCGAATGGATCAAGGCCTTCCCCGCCGACCGGCTGAAGATCAGCGGCGCAGCCTACAGCCACCAGTAATTCGTTCTGCCCGGGCGACGCTGGCCTTTGCTCCTCACGAGGAGGCTGCAGGGCCGGCGGCACCCGGAACAAGGTGCTCGCGCGGCAGGCTCCTGCCTGCTGCCTACTCTCCGGTCGAGTTCGAAGGCCGGATCGATAGCAAGTGGGAACGGAACTCATGACCATGAACTTCGCCGTCCTGGCACTGCTCGACGGCATCGCCTACGCATCATTGCTGTTTCTTGTCGCCGTCGGCCTCACCTTGATCTTTGGCGTCCTCGGCATTCTCAACATCGCCCATGGAAGCCTCTACGCCATCGGCGCCTATGTCACCGCGACGATGGGCCAGTGGCTGGTTGCCAACGGCTACAATCCCTGGCTGACCTATCCGGTCCTGATCATTGCCGCGATCCTCGTCGGCGTCCTGCTGGGCAGTGCCATCGAGCGACTGCTGCTGCAGCGCATCTACACCAAGGAACCTGTGCTGCAGCTGCTGGTGACCTTCGCGGTCTTCATGATCCTGGAAAATCTCCAGCGGATGATCTGGGGCGTGCAGCCCTACTACATGTCGACGCCCCTAACCCTGCTCGGCAACGTCTTGTTCCTCGGCATCAACTATACCGTCTATCAGGTGATGTTCCTGCCGTTCGCGGCCATCATCGTGCTGTTCTCGCTACGCTATTTCCTGCGCCACACCAATATGGGCGCGCAGATCCTCGCGGTGACGGAAGACCGCGAAGCCGCCACCGCCATCGGCATCAACGCCACCCGCGTCTACCTCATGACCTTCGTCATCGGCGCATGCTTTGCCGCACTCGGCGGGGCGCTTGCCACCCCGACCACATCGCTGGTGACCGGCATGGGGGCCAACATGATCGTCCTCTCCTTCGCGGTCGCCGCGACGGCAGGCCTCGGCCAGATCGAGGGCGCGGCCATTTCGGCGCTGCTGATCGGCATTGCCCGTGCCTTTGCCGTTCACCTCAGCCCCGAACTGGAAGTCATCACACCCTATCTCATCATGGTCCTGGTCCTGCTGGTGAAGCCCAACGGCCTGTTCGGCAAAGAAACCGTGAGGAAAATCTGATGACCAGGGGCTATCTCTCTTTCTTCGTCGTTCTTCTGGCATTGGCCGTGCTGCCCTTCGCAGTCGACAACTCGACGACCTTTGCCTCCATGGTCCTCGCCAAGGGCATGGCGGTGCTCGGCATTCTCATCCTGCTGCGCGCCGACCAGGTGTCCTTCGGGCACGCGATGTATTTTGCCATCGGCGCCTACGCCGCAGCTTTCCTGTCTTCCGCCTTCCGCGGCATCGACCTGCTCGTCCTGATCCTTGCGGCCATCCTCGCCTCGCTGCTGGCCGGCCTGATCGTCGGCGTCTTCGTCACCCGCTATCGCGGCATCTTCTTCGGCATGATCAACCTCGCCTTCTCGATGGTCTTCTACTCCATCCTCGAAAAGGCCTTCCACATCACCGGCGGCTCGGATGGCATGCGGATCCGCCGCCCGACGCTGCTCGGCATGGAGTTCAAGCGCGCCGAGTTCGACTTCGTCATCTACTACGTGATCCTCGCGCTGGCGGCACTCTCCTGCTTCCTCGTCTGGCGCTATCTGCGTTCGCCGCTGGGCCAAGCCCTGCGTGCGGTCAAGTCGAACGAGACACGCCTCGAATATCTCGGACTGTCGGCAAAGGGCGTCCTGCTCACCGGCTATGTCATTTCGGCCGTGCTGTGCGGCATGGGGGGCGTGCTGATGGGCATCGTGCAGGGACTGGCGACGCCCGAACACGCCTTCTGGACGCGATCCTCGGAACTCGTCTTCATCGCCGTGCTTGGCGGCCCCGGACATGTCGCCGGTGCCTTCGGCGGCACCCTGATCTTCGAACTGGTTCGAACCTTCGCCGCCGCCGTCCTCCATGACAGCTGGCAGTTGATCCTAGGCGTGACGCTGATCGCCATCATCCTCTGGGCTCCCGGCGGGCTGGTCGAACTGTGGAACCGGGCCTTCACGCGCAAGCGCCCAAAAGCCGATGCCCGCGTCAAGACCCCGATAGCCGCAGAGGCGAGCCGATGAACGCACCAACAAACACGACGGTCCTGTTGCGGGCAGAAGGCCTCAAGCTGCGCTTTGGCGGGATCATCGCCGCCGATGGCATCGATCTCGCGCTGCATGAAGGGGAACACCTGGCGATCATCGGCCCGAACGGCGCCGGGAAGACCACCTTCCTCAATATCTGCACCGGCTATCTTCGCCCGCAGGCCGGCTCCGTGACATTCGAAGGCAGGGAAATCACCGCCCATCCGCCGCGCGACATCACCCGCCTCGGTGTCGCGCGGGCATTCCAGATTCCCCAGCTTTTCGTGGAGCATACGGTGCTCGAAAACATGCTGCTCGCCGCCGCCGTGCGCGAGAAGCACTGGAACCCGTTGCGGTCGCTGCGTGCCATCCCCGAGCGTGGAGAGATGGAAGCCCTGCTCGATCTCGTCGGCTGCGCCGACGTGCGCAACCGGGTCGCGAGCGAACTGCCGGAAGGCAAGCGCAAGCTGGTCGACATCGCCATAGCGCTGGCGCTCAAGCCCCGGGTGCTGCTGATGGACGAGCCTACCTCCGGCGTCGCCTCGGCAGACAAGTTCGCCGTGATGGAAACGCTCATGCACGCACTCGAGCAGGCGAGGGTCAGCTCGGTTTTCGTGGAGCACGACATGGAGATGGTCTCGCGCTACGCGACCCGCGTCGCCGTGTGGGCGCAGGGCGTGATCCAGACGACCGGCGCACCTGATGTCGTCCTCAACGACCCGGATGTCATTCGCAACGTGATCGGAGGCTGAGCATGCTTGCTCTCAACAATGTCGTGGCTTCGATCGGCAACATTCCGATCCTGCGAAACATCAACCTCACTCTCGAACCCGCGGAGCTGGTCGCCCTCGTCGGCCGCAACGGTGCAGGGAAAACCACGCTGCTGCGCACGATCATGGGCTTTACCCGCGCCAGCGGCGAGATGAGCTTCGAGGGTGCGGATCTCGCGCGCATAGCGCCTCACCGGCGCCCGGCACTGGGGATCGGCTACGCTCCCGAGGACCGGCGGCTGTTCTCCCGCTTCACCATCACCGAGAATATCCTGCTGCCCGCCCAGGTGGCCGGCCTCGATGCCGCCGAAACGCGCCGGCGGCTGGAGCGGATCTACCTGGTGATGCCGGAACTGGAGACGCTCGGCCCGCGGCCCGCCGGCTCCGTGTCCGGCGGTCAGGGAAAGATGGTCGCGCTCGGGCGTGCGCTGATGCTGGCGACAAAACTCCTGCTTCTCGATGAACCGTTCCAGGGCCTCGCGCCCGTGCTCGCGCATCGCTACGGCGAAGCGCTGGGACGGCTGCGGGAACTCGATCCGACGCTGGCGATCATCATTACCGAATCCAATCCGCATCTGCTGAGCAATTTTGCCTCTCGCACCATTACCGTGGAGCGCGGGCAGATCGACAGCGACGTTGCAGCCGAAAGGAATGTCGCATGAACTACCACTATCCTCGCGCAAGCGAAGTCCTTCCCGCCAAGGGCTGCTTCATCAACAACCGCTGGGAACCGGTTTCAACGGGCCGGACCGTGCCGATGGTCGCCCCGGCCGAAGGCGTCATTTTCGCCGAGATCGCTGCGTCGGGACCGGACGATGTCGACCGCGCGGTCAACGCAGCACGCACCGCATTCGAGGACGGCGCCTGGTCGAAACTGACGGCGACCGAACGCGGCCGCCTGCTGTCGAAGCTCGGTCACGCGATCCTCGCCCATGCCGACGAGCTTGCCGACTGCGGCAAGCCGATGAAGCAGGCGCGCGCCGATATCGACGCGTCAGCCCGGTATTTCGAGTTCTATGGCGGTGCCGCCGACAAGGTGCATGGCGAGCAGATCCCGTTTCTGAGCGGCTACTATGTCACGGGTGAACGCGAGGCGCTCGGCGTGACCGGGCACATCATCCCGTGGAACTATCCGGCGCAGATGATCGGCCGCACGCTCGCCCCCGCGCTTGCGATGGGCAATGCCACCGTCCTGAAACCGGCCGAAGATGCATGCCTCACTCCCTTGCGGATCGCGGAACTTGCCGCCGAAGTCGGCTTTCCGGAAGGCGCGATCAACGTCGTTCCCGGGCTTGGGCACGAGGCCGGAGCGGCGCTCTCGGCACATCCCGGCATCGATTTCATCGCGTTCACCGGATCGCCTCAGGTAGGCGTCCTGATCCAGACCGCGGCCGCGAAGAACCATATCGGCTGCGTGCTCGAACTCGGCGGCAAAAGTCCCCAGATCGTCTTCGACGATGCCGATCTCACCGCCTGCATTCCGGTTCTCGTCGGTGCGATCATCCAGAACGCCGGCCAGACCTGCTCTGCCGGTGCCCGCCTCCTGGTCCAGCGGTCCGCCTGGGACAAGGTCATCCCCCTTGTCGCCGAACGCTTCAAGGCACTTCGCGCCGGCGCCCCGCATGACAATTCCGATCTCGGCCCCGTCATCAATGCCAGACAGAAAGGCCGTGTCGAGGCGTTTCTCGAGCAGGCGGACGTCGATGGCATTCCTCTCATCGCAAGGGGCGGTCGCCAGGAACAGGCGCCCGCAGACGGCTTCTATGTCCCGCCGTCTCTCTATGGTCCCGTTCCCCGCGACAACCGGCTCGCTTGTGACGAGGTATTCGGTCCGGTTCTGGCGGCCATCCCGTTCGAGGACGAAGCGGACGCCGTCGCTCTCGCCAACGCAACCGAGTACGGGCTCGTCGCGGGCATCTGGACGGCCAATACCTCCCGCGCCGTTCGCGTTGCCCGCAAGGTGCGGGCCGGTCAGGTCTATATCAACGCCTATGGCGCCGGCGGCGGCATCGAACTGCCCTTCGGCGGTGTCAAGAAATCCGGCCACGGACGCGAGAAAGGCTTCGAAGCCCTCTACGAGTTCTCGGCCCTGAAAACCATGGTGATCAAGCATGACTGAGGAATTGAACATGAGCGCTGTACAGGGTCGGCTTGCGGGCAAGATCGCGATCGTTACCGGAGCGGGTGGCGGTTTCGGCGAAGGCATCGCCCGGCTCTTCGCCGCGGAGGGTGCCAGGGTCGGGGTCCTCGACCTGCGTGCCGACGCCGCCCTAAGGGTCGCATCCGAGATCGGCGGCAATGCCATTGCGCTCACCGCGGATGTGACTTCGCGCGCCCAGATGGAAAGCGCCGTCCAGGCCACCGTCGAAGCATTCGGCGTGCCTGACGTCTTCGTCAACAACGCCGGCTGGACCCACCGCAACAAGCCGATGCTGGACGTGACGGAAGAGGAATTCGACCGTGTCTACGCCATCAACGTCAAGTCGATCTACCATGCCTCCAGCATCATCGTTCCCCCGATGCGACAGAAGGGCGGCGGGTCGATCATCAATATCGGGTCGGTCGCAGGCATACGTCCGCGCCCGGGCCTGACCTGGTACAACTCCACCAAGGGCGCCGTGAACATCCTTTCGCAGTCCATGGCCGTCGAGCTTGCGCCCGACAACATCCGCGTCAACGCCATTTGCCCGGTCATGGGCGAGACCGGCCTGCTCGAGGCGTTCATGGGCAAGCCCGACACCCCCGAGAACCGGGCCAAGTTCATCGCGACGATCCCGATGGGACGGATGTCGCGACCCGACGACATCGCGCGCGCCACGCTCTATCTCGCCTCGGACGACGCCGCCTTCATTACCGGCGTCTTGCTGCCGGTCGATGGCGGCCGTACCGTCTGAGGAAAATCGATACCGCCGCCGTTATTCCATTCCCGTTTTCAGGAAAACCGATGAAGACCCGTGCCGCCGTTTTGAGACATTCGCCCGTATCGCCGCCCTTTGCCCAGTCTCGTCCCCTCGTCATCGAAGAGGTCGAACTCGATGAGCCCGGGCCGGAGGAATTGCTGATCAAGATCGGGGCCGCGGGCCTTTGCCACTCGGACCTGTCGGTCATCAACGGGAACCGGCCGAGGCAGACCCCGATGGTTCTCGGCCACGAAGCGGCCGGAACGGTCGTCAAGGCGGGGGCGGCGATCAAGGATCTGAAGGCAGGCGACCGGGTCGTCATGACCTTCCAGCCGACCTGCGGCCATTGCCTGCCCTGCGCCGAAGGCCGCGCCGCCCTTTGCATTCCCGGCGCTGAAGCCAACGGCAAGGGCATACTGATGTCGGGCGCGATCCGCATCCATGATTTTCCCGCAGGCCACGACATCTACCATCACTGCGGCGTGTCGGCCTACGCCGAGTATGCCGTCATCTCCCGCAGTTCGGTGGTGAAGGTGGATGCCGACCTGCCCTTTGCCGAACTCGCCCTGTTCGGCTGCGCCGTGCAGACCGGCGTCGGCGCGATCATCAACACTTGCAAGGTGCAGCCGGGACAAAGCGTGGCGATCGTCGGGCTCGGCGGCGTCGGTCTTGCGGCATTGCTGGGCGCGGTTGCGGCCGGCGCGACCGAGATCGTCGCGATCGATCTCTCCGAGGAAAAGCTTCGCATCGCCGCCGAGCTTGGCGCCACCAGAACCTATCTCGCAAGCCGGGAGGACGTCGCCGAAACGATCCGTGCCGATACCAGCGGCGGCGTGGACCACGCGGTCGAGCTTGCCGGCGCCGTGCCTGCCTTCGAACTGGCCTACAAGATCACCAGGCGCGGCGGCCAGACCGTGACTGCCGGGCTCGCTTCGCCCACCTCCCAGTTCCGGATCCCGGCTGTCAACCTGGTTGGCGACGAGCGAACCGTAAAGGGGAGCTACATGGGCTCCTGCGTTCCCCAGCGCGATATCCCGCGTTTCATCGCCCTTTACCGGGCCGGCAAGCTGCCGGTGAACAAGTTGCTGACCGGCGTACTCACCCTCGAACAGATCAACGAAGGCTTCGATCTCCTCGATCAGGGCAAGGCGATACGGCAGGTCGTCGTCTTCGACTGACATGGGTCGCGGTCAACACGGCCGCGCAGCCAGAATTGAATCCGGCCGGTTTCGCCTGTATGTGTTCCGGCGGAAAGGCCGCATACCGGCCTCGATGTTGAAAGCTTGAAGAGGGCAAGCCGGGCTTGGAGTTCGACGACGAGATTGAGCGCACCGATGCGCCGACGCAGCGCATGTTCAGTTGGGCGCGCAATTCGACGATCTATCGCCTCGAGCGGCGCATGCACACCGAGAAGCAGCTCTTCGACGCGATTTCGCGCAAGGCGCGGGAGAAATTCGACGACATCAGCGAGGCGCAGGTGAAGGCGCTTGCCGACGCCGCGGTGAAATTCGCCTATGACAACCGGGCGCTGGACGATACCGCCTTTGCCGAGATCAGCACCCGGTCAGGCATTCGCAGCGGCAAGTCCCGGCGCGCAATCGCGCAGAAGCTGTCGCAAAAGGGTATCGCACGCGCCACGGTCGCGACCGCCGTTGCCGAAGCGGACGATTTCTACGCCGCCATCGTGCTTGCGCGAAAACGCGCTTTCGGTCCGTTCCGCCGGGGCGAAGCCGACGAGAAACGCACGACAAAGGAGCTTTCCGCCTTCGTGCGCGCGGGTTTCAGTTTCGACATCGCCAGAAAGGTGTTCGAAATGGCGCTGGAGGATGCCGAAGAAGCGCTCGCTGCGGGTCGCCTCTTCTAGCTACAGTCATGTTCCGATCCGAGCGGCAAGGGCCTGTTCGGCATTTCGCTGTCGTGCGCCAATTTCAGATACGCGTTGACGAGCTTCCACCAAGCGCACATCATTCAACCGAAAATACAGGGCTTCCGGCCCCATCGACGGCACCGCGCAACAGGTAGCGGTTTGGCGTTTTCGCGCGCCGGTCAGGCGCTCGACCTCAAGCCGTAGCGCTTTCATATCCGTTCGGCTGCTGACGACCACGATTGCACCGAACAGCCAATTGCGATTGCTCGTGGGGTTACATGCGAATGTCGGCAGCCTTCGCGCCAGCCGGGTAGCGATCCGGGTTTCGCCGAAAAGGCGATATTGTGGAACCCTGGCAACGGCGTTAGCCTGTAAGGGAAACGCAGGCAGTCGCGACACGCATATCCTCGCCGGAGCGTGGACATAATCGAGCGCGGCGTCCACTGCCGCCCGTGCCGTCACGCTGACGCCCGATGGTCGCGCCGGACCATCAACCGGGTTCGCCCGATGCAAGTCGCGCACAACAAGCAATTGAACGCGAGACCGAACGAACTCTCGCGATGATCCGGCGCCAGCCCGATCGCAGGCATGGACCACCAGTCCAGGCAGGTGACAGTGTCAATTTGACGAGGAGGTTGCCATGGGGCCGCAGGTGACGAACCCGCTTCCTGCCGACGAGCTTCAACTGCTGGATGCCTATTGGCGGGCTTCCAACTACCTCTCGGTCGGCCAGATCTACCTGCTCGACAATCCGCTGCTGCGACGGCCGCTGAAGCGCGAGGACATCAAGCCGCGCCTGCTCGGCCACTGGGGCACGACACCCGGGTTGAACATGCTATATGCCCATTTGAACCGGGTGATCAAGCGCGACGACCTGGACATGATCTACGTGATCGGTCCCGGTCACGGCGGCCCCGCGCTGGTGGCCAATGCCTATCTGGAGGGGACCTACAGCGAATACTACCCCAATATCAGCGAGGATGCCGATGGCATGAAGCGGCTGTTCAAGCAGTTCAGCTTTCCGGGCGGTATCCCGAGCCACGTGGCGCCCGAGACGCCGGGCAGCATCCACGAAGGCGGCGAACTCGGATACGCGCTCAGCCACGCCTATGGCGCAGCCTTCGACAATCCCGACCTGATCGTCGCCTGCGTCGTCGGTGATGGCGAGGCCGAAACCGGCCCGCTCGCCACGAGCTGGCAGAGCAACAAGTTCCTGAACCCCGCCAGGGACGGCTGCGTCCTGCCGATCCTCCATCTCAACGGATACAAGATCGCCAATCCGTGTTTTCTCGCCCGCATTCCTCACGACGAATTGCAAAAGTTCTTCGAGGGCATGGGCTACAAGCCCTATTTCGTCGAAGGGCATGATCCCGCCGACGTGCATCAGCAGCTCGCCGCAACTCTCGGCACCGTTATTGCCGAGATCCGCGACATCTGGACGGACGCTCGCCAGAACGGCAACCTCAAGCGCCCGGCCTGGCCGATGATCGTCTTCCGGACGCCGAAGGGATGGACCTGCCCCAAGGAGATCGACGGCAAGAAATGCGAGGACTACTGGCGGTCGCATCAGGTGCCGATGGGCGACATGGACAAGCCGGAGCACATCCGCATCCTCGAAGGGTGGATGAAGAGCTACCGGCCGGACGAACTGTTCGATGCGATGGGCAGGCTGAAGCCCGAACTGGCCGCCCTGGCTCCGGCCGGGCACCGGCGGATGAGCGACAACCCGCATGCCAATGGCGGGCTCCTGCTGCGTGATCTCAAGCTTCCCGACTTCCGCGACTATGCCGTCGAAGTGCCGAGCCCCGGTGCGACGACGGCAGAATCGGCGCGGGTCATGGGCAAGTTCCTGCGCGACGTGATGAAGGCAAACCTCGATGCCAGCAATTTCCGCCTCTTCAGTCCTGACGAGAACAATTCCAATCGCTGGCAGGACGTGCTCGAGGTCACGGACCGGTGCTACATGGCGGAAATCTACCCCGACGACGATCACCTGTCGCCGGACGGGCGCATCATGGAGGTTCTGAGCGAACACCAGTGCCAGGGCTGGCTGGAGGGCTATCTCCTGACCGGGCGTCACGGGTTCTTCTCCTGCTACGAAGCCTTCATCCACATCATCGATTCAATGTTCAACCAGCATGCCAAGTGGCTGAAGGTATGCAAGGAAATCCCGTGGCGACGGCCGATCGCGTCGCTCAACTACTTCCTTAGTTCCCATGTCTGGCGGCAGGACCACAACGGCTTCAGCCATCAGGATCCCGGCTTCATCGATCACGTCGTCAACAAGAAGGCGGACGTGATCCGGGTCTACCTGCCACCCGATGCCAATACCCTGCTTTCGGTCACCGACCACTGCCTGCGCAGCCGCGACTACGTCAACGTGGTCGTGGCAGGAAAGCAGCCTGCCCCGCAATGGTTGACAATGGCCGAGGCGGTCATCCACTGCAACATGGGCATCAGTATCTGGGAATGGGCCAGCAACGACCGCGGAACCGAACCGGACGTGGTGATGGCCTGCTGCGGCGACGTGCCGACGCTCGAAACGCTCGCCGCCGTACAGATGATCCACGAACATCTGCCGGAGATCCGGGTGCGGGTGATCAACGTTATCAACCTGATGAAACTGCAGCCGGCGGAGGAGCACCCGCACGGCCTTCCCGATCGCGATTTCGACGCCCTTTTCACCAAGGACAAGCCGGTCATCTTCGCGTTCCATGGCTATCCCTGGCTGATCCACCGGCTGACCTATCGTCGGAAGAACCACGGCAACCTGCATGTCCGCGGCTACAAGGAGGAAGGGACGACGACGACACCGTTCGACATGGTGGTGTTGAACCAGATGGATCGTTTCCACCTCGTCGAGGACGTCATCGACAGGCTTCCGCAACTGGGTGCGCGGGCCGCCTACTTCAAGCAGGCAATTCAGGCGAAGCTGATCCAGCACCGTGAATATATCGAGAAGCACGGCGACGATATGCCCGACATACGCGGCTGGAGATGGGGATCAAAAGGCGCGGCCGACAAGGCAGGCAAGACTTCGACGGAAGGAGACAACGCCTGAGGCCAGCTGCCGGCCAGGCAAGAACGGCTGGCCCACGACGGACCGGCCAAGACATCAACGGATGAGGTCCCCCCGATGGCCCGATCGAGAAAGGATACAAGCTCCGCCAGGCAAGGCACCTATGCAAGCCTGCCTCCCGAGGCAAGCTTGCTCTCCAATGGCCGCTACAACGTGCTCGTTACCGCCTCCGGTGCGGGCTATGCCTCGTGGGCCGGCCTCGACGTCACGCGCTGGCGGGAGGATGGGGTCAGGGATTGCTGGGGGCAGTTCTGCTATGTCAGGGATGTCGGGACCGGCAAGGTCTGGTCCATCGGCCGGCAGCCAATCTACCGGCAGGATTGCCTTTACGAATGCTCCTTTGACAGCGATCACGCCGCCTTTCGCTGCTCTGCCGACGACATCGACATACGCTGGAAGACTTGCGTCGTGCCCGACTGCGATGCCGAGGTCCGCCTGCTTCGCATAACCAATCGCGGGTCGAAGGTCAGGGAACTGCAACTGACCAGCTACAGCGAGATCTGCCTGGCCAATCGCCGTGCCGACAGTGCCCATCCCGCCTTTGCCAAGCTCTTCGTGGAAACCCGGTTCGATCCGGCAACCGGCGCGCTCATTGCGCGGCGACGCCCCCGCAGCGTTGACGAGAAGCCGGTATGGGCCGTTCATGTCTCCGCGACGAGCGAAACCGGCGACGACGCAATCGACTACGAAACCGACCGCTACCGGTTCCTTGGCCGAGGCCGGACAATGGCAAATCCCGCAGCGCTCGAGGGAGCCGAAAGGCTGTCGCGGCGCACCGGACCGGTTCTCGACCCGGTCTTTTCGCTGCGCAGGCGCATTCGCCTCGACCCGGGGATGGCGCAACGCATCGCCTTCACGACCGGCGCTGCCGACAACGAGCGCGCCATCCAGACGATTGCCACCCGCTTTTGCGATATCGACCGCGCCGAAATGGCATTCGCCGCCGCCGCGCAGCGCCATGAGAACGAGCTGAGGGATATGGTCGCGGTGTTCAACCGGTTTGCCGCGGCAATCGCGTTTCCCAACCCGGATCTCCGCTCTGCCAGCGCTTTTGCACAAGGTCCATTCCAGCGTGACATCCTGTGGTCGCGCGGCATTTCAGGCGATCTGCCGATCGCCTTGGTGAGCATCGCCGCCGGGGACGACGAGGCGGTGCTGCGCGAGGCCATGGCCGCCCAGGCCCATTGCACCCGCAAGGGCCTGAACCTCGATCTCGTCATCATCGACGGGCGCAACGCACGCGATGTCGCGCGCCTGACCAAGGATGTTCAAGGATCCGCACAAAACAAGGAGGCCGGCAAGATCTTCGTCGTTCCCGCCGCGGATACGCCGGACAATCACAAGGCCGCCATCATGGCCCTCGCCCGCATCGTGCTTTCCAGCAGCGAGGGCTCGCTCGGCTATCAACTCACCTGGCGACCGGATGCAGTCACCCACCCTCCGGCACAGTCTGGACCCCGCCCACTAGCGTCGCATGCAAGACCCGCAGGGATGCCCGGCAAGGATCTGCAGTTCTGGAACGGGTTCGGAGGGTTTGCCGCGAATGGCAGCGAATATGTCGTCGTCGCGAATGGCCCGCGAACGCCGACACCCTGGTGCAACGTCCTTGCCAACCGCACGTTCGGCTGCCTGACGAGCGAAAGCGGGCTTGGTTTCACTTGGGCGGACAACAGCCAGCTCAACAGGCTCACCCCGTGGTCGAACGATCCGGTCAGCGATCCCCCCGGCGAGGTCGTCTATCTCCGTGACGAAGAGAACGGAGAAATCCGGACGCCTACACCACTGCCGCTCGGACATTCGACGACGGTCAGGCATGGGCAGGGTTATACCCGATACGAAGGTCACGACGGAGCCTTGCACCACGAAATGACCGTGCACGTCCCGAGCGCCGACTCGCTGAAGATCGTGCACCTTGCTGTCCGCAACGACGGAGCGCAAACGCGCCATCTGACGGCAACCTATTTTCTCGAGTGGGTGCTCGGCTCCCTTCGTGAAGATGCCGCAATGCGGGTTGCCTGCGAGTTCGATACCGCCTCGAATGCCGTTGTCGCGCGCAATCTCTGGGCTACCGACTTTGCCGGCAAGCTTGCGTTTGCTGCCGCCAGCCTGCCGCTCCGATCCATGACCTGCGATCGCGGCGAATTCCTGGGCAGCAACGGTTCGGTTTCGCAGCCGGCGGGCCTGGCAGGACCGGAACTCCGGCACCGGGCCGGAATACTCTCCGATCCATGCGCGGCATTGATGGTCGATCTTCCGGTCGCCCCCGGCGAGACCGCCGAGGTCGTGTTCGTTCTCGGACAGGCCGACAATCGCGACGAGATCAGCAGGCACATTGCCCGATATGCGGGTCCGAACCGGGCACGCGACTCCCTGGCCGCAGTGACAGGCGATTGGGACCGCATCCTCGGCGCGGTGACCCTTCGAACGCCCGATGCCGCCTTCGATTTGATGATGAACCGCTGGCTTGTATACCAGACGCTGGCCTGCCGCATATGGGCGCGTTCGGCCTTCTACCAGTCCGGCGGCGCCTATGGTTTCCGCGACCAACTCCAGGATGTCATGGCGCTCGTGCATTGCGCGCCCGAGGAGGCGCGCGCCCAGATCCTGCGCGCAGCATCAC
Source organism: Pseudomonadota bacterium (assembly GCA_023399465.1). Classification (GTDB taxonomy): domain Bacteria; phylum Pseudomonadota; class Alphaproteobacteria; order Rhizobiales; family Rhizobiaceae; genus Ferirhizobium. The sequence continues at coordinate 49,141 of JAEWPB010000042.1, read as the reverse complement.
GCCAGTTCGAAGAAGGCGACGTCCAGCACTGGTGGCACCCGCCATCGGGCGTCGGGGTGCGGACCAGGATCACCGATGATCTCTATTTCCTGCCCTATGTCGTTCATCACTACGTCTCGGCTACGGGGGACCAGACCCTGCTCGACGAGAGCGCCCCCTTCATCACCGCTCCCGTGTTGAGGGACGATCAGGAGGAGACCTTCGGCATCCCGAAGATCAGCGGCAGGTCCGCGAGCCTGTATGAACATTGCTGCCGCGCGTTGGAACACGGTCTGCGTGTCGGAAGCCACGGACTTCCTCTCATGGGAACCGGCGACTGGAACGACGGCATGAACCGCGTCGGCGCCGGCGGCAAGGGTGAGAGCGTGTGGAACGGCTGGTTCTTCCTGACCGTGCTCGGTTCGTTCGCGACCCTCGCTTCGGCAAGGGGCGACGACAGCCGCGCGCTATGGTGCCGCGAGAACGCCGAGGCCTTGCGCACCGCCCTGGAAGCCAATGCATGGGACGGTGGCTGGTATCGCCGCGCCTATTTCGATAACGGCATTCCGCTTGGCTCCGCTTCGAACAGCGAATGCCAGATCGATGCCATTCCGCAGGCGTGGGCGGTCATTTCGGGCGCCGCGGACGATGAGCGCGCATCCACGGCGATGAAGGCGGTCTGGGACCGCCTCGTCAGCCCCGGTGACAAGCTGATCAAGCTGTTCGACCCGCCATTCGACAGGGGATCGCTGCAGCCGGGATACATCAAGGGCTACGTACCGGGCATCAGGGAGAATGGTGGACAGTATACCCATGCCGCCACCTGGGTGGTGTGGGCGACAGCGCTGCTCGGCGACGGCGACCGGGCTTTTGCGCTCTGGAACATGCTCAACCCGATCACCCACGCCGAAACGAAAGCCGATGCAGAGCACTACAAGGTGGAGCCCTATGTGGTCAGCGCCGACGTCTATGGCGCGTCGCCGAATGCCGGACGTGGAGGCTGGACATGGTACACCGGATCGGCGGGCTGGCTCTACCGCGTCGGCCTGGAAGCCATTCTCGGCATCCGTCGTCGGGGGCAGGAACTTTCGATAGAGCCGTGCATCCCGGCCGGTTGGCCGGGCTATGAGCTGGATCTTCGCCACGGATCGGCAACCTACCGTATCAAGGTCGTCAACAACGGCGGCCGGGAGGTGGTTCAGCTTACCCTGGACGGACAGCCAGCCAGCGGGACCACCATCCGGCTCGAAGACGACAGCCTCGATCATGAAGTCCAAGTCGTCATGGGGCCGTCATGACGGAATTGCTTTCGACGGATCCCGAACTCAATCGCATGCCGACGGACGAAGACCTCGCCCGCCTGCAGTTCACCACCCTCCTGTACTACGCTCACTGCACGAATCCGGATAACGGGCTGGTGCGGGACAGGACCGAACCCGATGCGCCCGCCAGCATCGCCGCGATCGGCATGTCGCTGGCGACCATCCCGGTGGTCGTCGAGCGCAACATCATTATCCGGAAGTTCGCGGCCAAGATCGCACGGAACAGATTGCGGTTTTTGTTTGAGTGCCCCCAGGGGCCGGAGCCGGACGCGACCGGCTACAAGGGTTTCTTCTATCATTTCCTCGACATCGAAAGCGGCCGGCGCGTGTGGCAGTGCGAACTGTCGACGATCGATTCCGCCTTCCTGTTTGCCGGTGCCCTGACTGCTGCCACCTATTTTGACCGCGACACGGACGAGGAGAGAGAGGTTCGCCAGCTCGCCAATGCGCTTTACCAGCGCGCCGACTGGAACTGGGCCTGCGACAACGGCCGGACCCTCACCCACGGGTGGCGGCCGGAAAGCGGTTTCATTCCCTATCGCTGGCGCGGCTATGACGAAGGCCTGCTGCTCTACATCCTCGGTCTCGGTTCGCCGACCTATCCGCTGCCGCCGGAGGCCTATACCGCCTACACTGCAAGCTACGAATGGCGAAACATCTACGGGCGCGAACTGCTCTATTCCGGGCCGCTTTTCACCCACCAGCTTTCGCACATGTGGATCGACTTCCGCGGCATACGCGATGAATTCATGCAGGAACACGACAGCGACTACTTCGAGAACACTCGCCATGCGACTTTTGTCCAGCAGGAATACGCGATCCGCAATCCACTCGGCTTCGTCGGCTACGGCGAGAACTGCTGGGGCTTCACCGCGAGCGACGGGCCGGGCTGGACGAACCGCAACGTCGACGGGACCGAGGTCGAATTCTTCGACTACATCGCCCGCGGCGCGCCCTATGGGCCGGATGATGGAACGGTGTCGCCCTGGGTCGTCGTCGCCTCCCTCCCCTTCGCGCCGGAAATCGTCATCCCGACGGTCCGCAACTTTGCGCAGATGAAGCTCGGCATGACCCGTCTTTACGGCTTCAAGCCATCGTTCAATCAGACCTATGCGGTCGAGGGCAGCAAGACCGGATGGTGGGTCAGCCCCTATCACTTCGGCATCGACCAGGGCCCCGTCGTCCTGATGATAGAGAACTACAGGACCGGGCTGCTATGGCACATCATGCGCCGGTGCCAGCCGCTGGTCGTAGGGCTCAGACGGGCAGGGTTCGGTGGCGGCTGGCTGTAGCCGGACGCAACTCCCCTCGCCGCACGCTATCGCCCGACTGTCGCCAGCAGGTGAGCGGGATAGCGATCGCCGGTGATGACGATCTTGTCCAGCGCAGCGCCGATTTTCGCAAGTTCCGCATCGCTCAGGACCAGATCGGCAGCGGCAATATTCTCCTCGAAGCGTTGGAGCCTGGTGGTCCCGGGGATCGGCACGATCCACGGCTTCTGCACAAGGATCCAGGCGAGCGCCACCTGCGCCGGCGTTGCCGCCTTTGCCTCGGCAATGTCCTTGATGAGATCGAGGAGCGCCTGGTTTTGCTCCAGCGCCTCCGGCGTGAAGCGCGGCAGCGTCCGGCGAAAATCCGTCTCGCTCAGCTTGCGGTCCTTGTCGATGGCGCCGGCCAGGAAGCCCCTGCCGAGCGGACTGTAGGCGACAAGGCCGATTCCCAGTTCCTCGCAGGCCGCAAAGATGCCGTTGGTCTCGGGGCCGCGCGTCCACATCGAATATTCGTTCTGAAGCGCCGTGACCGGCTGCACCGCATGTGCGCGGCGCACGGTCTGCACGCTCGGCTCGGAGAGACCGAAATACCGGACCTTACCGGCGGCGATCAGTTCCTTGACGGCGCCTGCCACCTCCTCGATCGGGACGTGGGGATCGACGCGATGCTGGTAGAACAGGTCGATCACTTCGATGCCGAGCCGCTTCAGCGAGGCATCGGCAACAGCCTTGATGTGTTCTGGCTGGCTGTTCATTCCGGCCATCTTGCCATCGACGATGTTGAATCCGAACTTGGTCGCGATCACGACCTTATCGCGTACCGGGCGCAACGCCTCGCCGACGAGTTCCTCGTTGGTGAACGGGCCATAGACCTCGGCGGTATCGAAGAAGTTCTCACCGCGCTCTACCGCCTGCCGCAGCAACGCGATCGCCTCCTCCCTCCCAACCGTATGGTCGTAGCTGAAATTGAGACCCATACAGCCAAAACCGATGGCGGACACTTCCGGACCGCGCGCCCCGAGACGACGTTTTTTCATGTCTGGCTCCTTCCGTTCAGCCCTAGGTGCCGGGCCCCGTGTTCCGCACGCCTTCGAACTTGATCATCTCGGCCGCCTCTCGCAACTCGGCAAGGTCGCTTGCCGTCAGCTCGATGTTTGCCGCAGCCAGATTTTCGTCGAGATGATCGAGACTGCGCGTTCCCGGAATCGGTACGATCCAGGGCTTCTGCGCAAGCAGCCACGCCAGCGCGAGCTGTGCCGGCGTGGCATCGATGGGAATGGAGATCTCGGTCATGAGATCCACCAGCGCGCGAGTGGCCTGCATCGCCTCGGCGGTGAACCGCGGGAACCAGCTGCGCATATCGCCCTTGTCGAAGGTCGCATCGGTCGAGACCGCGCCGGTAAGGGAGCCCTGGCCGAGGGGGCTCCGCGGCACGAAGCCGACGCCCAGCTTCTCGCAAGCCGGCAGCACCTCCGTTTCGGGGTCGCGCGTCCACAGCGAGTATTCACTCTGCATCGCCGTCACCGGCTGTACCGCATGGGCACGCCGCAATGTCTCCGCGCTCGCCTCGGAAAGGCCGAAATGGCGCACCTTTCCCGCAGCGATCAACTCTTTCACAGTGCCGGCCACGTCCTCGATCGGCACTTCGGGATCGACGCGATGCTGGTAGAACAGGTCGATATGGTCGGTGCGAAGCCTCTTGAGCGAAGCGTCGGCGACAGCTCGGATATGCTCCGGCTGGCTGTCCAACCTGCCACTCAGCTTGCCGGTCACGGGATCGATGTCGAAACCGAACTTGGTTGCAATCACCACCTTGTCCCGAATCGGCTCAAGCGCCTCGCCAACAAGGAGTTCGTTGGAAAATGGCCCATAGGCCTCCGCTGTATCGAAGAAGGTTACCTCGCGATCGAAGGCACCACGGATCACCGCGATCATTTCCTGGTGATCGCCATCGGGGCCGTAACCCATGCTCATACCCATGCAGCCGAGACCAAGCGCTGATACTTCGAGGCCGCTGGTTCCCAGTGTGCGAACCTTCATGATGCTGACCTCCCTTGCCTGTTCGATGCAGTAAGCGCCTTCGCCGACCATCTGCCGGCGAAGGCGGGTAATTGCTCAACGATAGGAATACTGAAGCACCGATTCCGGCAGACGAGCGCCCTTCACCTTGATCTTCGCAGTGGTGTCAGCGATCTCCTTGAGATCATCCGCCGTCAGCACGACATCGGCAGCCCCGAGGTTTTCCCTTACCCGTTCCAGATGGCGTGTGCCCGGGATCGGCACGATCCACGGTTTTTGCGCCAGCAACCACGCCAGGGCGATCTGGGCAGCCGTCGCCTTCTTGGCCGCGGCGATGCGGTTCAGCAGATCGACCAGTCCACGGTTTGCTGCGCGCGCCTCGGCCGTAAAGCGGGGCGAGCCCACCCGGAAGTCGCTCGCATCGAATGTCGTCGTTGAATCGATCTTGCCGGTCAGGTAGCCGGCACCGAGCGGGCTCCACGGTACGAAGCCGATACCGAGTTCCTGGCAGAGCGGCAGGATTTCCGGTTCGGGATCGCGCGTCCACAGCGAGTACTCGCTCTGGATGGCGGTCACCGGCTGGACCGCATGGGCGCGACGAATGGTCTGCGCGGCGGCCTCGGAGAGGCCGAAATGCTTGACCTTGCCCTCGGCGATCAGATCCTTCACCACGCCCGCGACATCCTCGATCGGTACTTCCGGGTCCACCCGATGCTGGTACAGCAGGTCGATCCTGTCGGTGTTGAGACGTTTCAGCATGAGATCGACAGAACGCCTGACGTGCTCCGGCTTGCTGTTGAGACCAGCGCGCCTTTCTCCCGTGTCGAGATCGATGTCGAAGCCGAACTTGGTCGCGATCACAACCTTGTCGCGGAACGGCCCGAGCGCTTCGCCGACAAGCACCTCGTTGGTGAAGGGGCCATAGGCCTCGGCCGTATCGAAGAAAGTCACGCCGAGGTCATGGGCACCGCGGATCACGTGGATCGCCTCGACCTTGTCGGGCGATGCGCCATATATGGAAGCGAAGCTCATCGTGCCGTAGCCGATTTCCGAAACCTCGAGCGTCCCAAGCCTGCGAGTTTTCATGGAAATACTCCTTCCTGTCTCCCGCTCAGCCCGGTGCAGTCAGCTTGCCCGCCCGCATGGCCGGGACGACACTGCCGCCGATCAGCAGGTCGTAGCCGGTCCAAGGAGATGGGAGGGGGTGAGTTTGCGCCATGCGGTGCGCACGCACTGGCGCGCGGTGTTAGGTCGACCGTACAGCTTGCGCTCCGCAGTTGCTCAACCGCGGCCTGCAACGTCTTGCCGCTGAAATCCGCAAGCAGCAGGGTCTTGCCAATGCCCTGCCGCCGGGCAATCGCCAAGCCGATACCGCCGACGCCGATCACGACAACCACATCAGCCATCCCGCTTGTCCTTCAGCCAGCGGAGCACTTCATTTTAATCGTGCGACCAGTTCCGGCCAATATTGAGGCGACGATGAATGAGCGCCGCGACGAACATGGATGGCCAGTCGGTTGCATCTGCATCAGTGCGAAAATTAGCACTTGTCATGTTTAGTGAATTGAGCTTCACTAAACACATTGCTCAACACGGCGGAGTGAGGGCCGTGCCGGGCATGGAGGTGCAGGGAGGTTTGCGAAAGGCAGCGTGGGGCTTCCTTTCGAATCTGGGAGGAATTCATGAAAACGATGACGAGACCCCTGCTGGGGGTAACGATGGCGCTTGGCCTTTCGACAGCTCTTCCGAGCCTGGCGCAGGCCGATGAACTGACGCTGTGCTGGGCCGCATGGGATCCGGCGAATGCGCTGGTCGAACTCTCCAAGGACTTTACCGCCCAATCGGGCACGCAGATGAAGTTCGAGTTCGTGCCCTGGCCGAACTTTGCCGACCGTATTCTGAACGAGCTGAATTCCGGGGGCAAGCTCTGCGACCTGCTGATCGGCGACAGCCAGTGGATCGGCGGTTCAGCGGAGAACGGCTACTACGTCAAGCTCAACGACTTCTTCGACAAGGAAGGCATCAAGATGAGCGACTTCGCCGAAGCCGCCGTCAACGCCTATTCGACCTGGCCGAAGGGCACGCCGAACTACTGGGCGCTTCCGGCCATGGGCGACGCCAATGCCTGGTTCTACCGCAAGGACTGGTTCAGCAAGCCGGAGATCCAGGCCGAGTTCAAGGAAAAGACCGGCCGCGATCTCGCACCGCCGACCACCTGGGACGAACTCCTGGAAACGGCCAAGTTCTTCAACGGCAAGGAGATCGACGGCAAGAAGGTCTACGGTGCCGCGATCTTCACCGAGCGCGCCTCGGAAGGCATCACCATGGGCGCGACGCAGGCGCTCTACCCTTACGGCTTCAAGTACGAGAACACGCCGGGCAAGTACGACATGGAAGGCGCGGTGAACTCCGAGGGCGCCATCAAGGGACTGGAAGCCTACAAGGAACTCTACAAGTGCTGCACGCCGCCGGGTTATACCGATGCCTACATGGGCGAAACCCTGGACGCATTCAAATCCGGCCAGGCGGCGATGGCGATGAACTGGTTCGCCTTCTTCCCCGGCCTTGCCAAGGATGAGAATGTCGGCGGCGACCGCATCGGCTTCTTCGTCAACCCGAAGGAGGCGACCGCAGCCTCGACGCTCGGCGGCCAGGGCATTTCAGTCGTTGCCAACACCGACAACATGGACGGCGCGCTCGCCTACATCAAATGGTTCGCCCAGCCCGAGGTCCAGAAGAAGTGGTGGCAGCTCGGCGGCTATGCCGTGCACAACGCCGTGCTGAACGACCCCTCCTTCAAGGACAGCCAGCCGTTCGCCGGCGACTTCCTCGTTGCCATGAACCAGGTGCAGGATTTCTGGCAGGAGCCTTCCTACGCCATCCTGCTCCAGGCCATGCAGAAGCGCCTGCATGACTATGTCGTCGCCGATCAGGGGACGGCCAAGGAAGCACTCGACGGACTGGTCAAGGACTGGACCGAGATCTTCGAGGACGACGGGAAACAGCTTTGATTTCCTCCCGCTGAACCGGTCGGCGCGCAAGCGCCGGCCGATCAGGTCGCAATACGTTCTCCAAGCATCAAGGTAACGTCCGTGATCAATTCCGATACCACCATTCTGGAGAAGGGGGCGAAACGAGCCGCGGGCGCAACTCCGTCCTCGATCGTCCGGCGCATCGGCGGTCTCTCCGACCGCACCATCGCCTGGCTCTTCATCACGCCGACGATCGCGCTGCTGCTCGCGATCAACATTTTTCCGCTGCTCTGGGCGGTCCGGCTGTCCTTCACCAACTATCGCGCCAACCGGCCGAATGCGGTGCTTGAGAATGTCGGGCTGCAGAACTATCACCGGGTGCTGACCGACAGCGACATCTGGATCGCCATGCAGACGACGGCGCATTTCGTCTTCTGGACGATCCTGCTGCAGACGCTGATCGGTTTCACGCTGGCCTACCTGATCGACCGCAAGTTCCGCGGCCACGCCTTCTGGACGACCGTCATCCTGATCCCGATGATGCTGTCGCCGGCGGTGGTCGGCAACTTCTGGCGCTTCCTCTACCAGCCGCAGATCGGGCTCTTCAACTACATCGTCTCCTATGTCACCGGCGTGCCGCCATCCTCCTTCGAGATGCTCGGTTCGGTCTCGCTGGCGCCCTGGTCGATCATCATCGTCGATACCTGGATGTGGACGCCCTACGTGATGCTGATCTGTCTCGCCGGCCTGCGTTCGATCCCCGACTACATCTACGAGGCTGCCGAGGTCGACCGCGCCTCCGCCTGGAGGCAGTTCTGGTCGATCACCATTCCGATGGCGCTTCCCTTCATCATGCTGGCGGTGCTTTTCCGCGGCATCGAGAATTTCAAGATGTTCGACATGGTCATGCTGCTGACCGGCGGCGGACCGGGATCGACCACCGAAGTCGCCTCGATCACGCTGAAACGCGAGGCCTTCGAGAGCTGGCGAACCGGGCGGGCCTCCGCCTTCGCCATTATCCTGTTCGTGGCGGTCTTCGGGCTCGCCAACATCTACGTCAAGGCACTGAACAGGGTGAAGCAGAGATGAGCAGCGCAAACTCCGCCCATTCCGTCGTCGAACCGAGTGCTGCGACCCGGCGCATCGCCGGCATCATCGTCGTGCTCTACGCGATCGTCACCATCGTCCCGCTCGCCTGGATCTTCATGACGAGCTTCAAGTCGCCGCCGGATTCGATCAGCTATCCGCCGAAGCTCGTCTTCACCCCGACACTCGAAGGCTACTGCAATCTCTTCACCACCCGCACCCGCCAGACGCCGGAATACATCCAGTCGCTCGGACCACCGCAGTCGACCTGCGACGAGATCACCCGCAGCCGCAACATGGTGATCGCCGGGCCGTCGAACTACTGGCCGCGCTTCACCAATTCCATGGTAATCGCCTTTGGCTCGACCTTCCTCGCCGTGTTCCTCGGCACGCTCGCGGCCTACGGATTCTCACGCTTCCGCGTGCCGCTGGCCGACGACCTGTTGTTCTTCATCCTGTCGACGCGCATGATGCCGCCGATAGCGGTGGCGATCCCGATCTACCTGATGTACCGCGAGCTCGGCCTGTCCGACACCGCGCTCGGCATGATCCTGCTTTACACCGCGGTCAACGTCTCCCTCGCCGTCTGGCTGCTCAAGGGCTTCATGGACGAAATCCCGCGCGAATACGAGGAAGCGGCGATGATCGACGGCTATACGCGCATGCAGGCCTTCCGCAAGGTCGTGCTGCCGCAGGCAACGACCGGGATTGCCGCCACTGCCATCTTCTGTCTGATCTTTGCCTGGAACGAGTACGCGTTTGCGGTGCTGCTCACCTCGGGCACGGCCCAGACGGCGCCCCCCTTCATCCCGACGATCATCGGCGAGGGCGGCATGGACTGGCCTGCGGTCGCCGCCGGCACGACGATCTTCCTCGTGCCGATCCTGGTCTTCACCATCCTGCTTCGCAAGCAGCTCTTGCGCGGGATCACCTTCGGAGCGGTGCGCAAATGACGATCGAGACCTCGCCCATGCCAAAGAAGAAGCGCCCTCTCTTCCTCCGTCGCGGACCGATGGAGAACATCGCCACGGCGCTGATCGCGCTCGGCTTCCTCATGCTGTTCCAACCGTTCGCTCTGGTGCTCTACACCTGGTCGCTGGTGACGCTTCTCGCCGGCACCGTCCTGTTCATCGTCGTTTCCAAGTTTCCGGAGTAGCCATGGCAGAGATCAGGGTTGAAAACCTGCGCAAGCAATTCGGCGATTTCGCCGCGGTCGAGGATTCCACCTTCACCGTTGAGGACGGCGAGTTCCTGGCGCTGCTCGGGCCTTCCGGCTGCGGCAAGACGACGACGCTGCGGATGATCGCCGGCCTCGAGCTTCCAACCAGCGGCCAGATCCTGCTCGACGGCGAAGACGTCACCTTCAACCGGGCGAGCGCGCGCGACATCGCCTTCGTCTTCCAGCTCTTCGCGCTCTACCCGCACATGAACGTGCGCAAGAACATCGGTTTTCCGTTGTTGTCCCAGGGTGTTCCGAAGGCGGAAATCCGCAAGCGCGTCGAGGAGACGGCGCGGCTCCTGCAGATCGGCCACATCCTCGACCGGTCCGTCTCCGGCCTTGCCGGCGGCGACCGGCAGCGGGTGGCGCTCGGCCGGGCCATCGTTCGCCGGCCGAAGTGCTTCCTGATGGACGAGCCGCTCGGTACGCTGGACGCCGAATTCCGCGAAGTGATGGTCCACGAGCTGCGCGAACTCCATAACCGCATCCACGCGACGACCGTCTACGTGACGCATGACCAGCACGAGGCGATGGCGATGGCCGACAAGATCGCGGTGATGAACCACGGCGTTATCGAGCAGTTCGGCACGCCGCAGGAAATCTACAACCGCCCCGCCTCGATGTATGTCGCCGACTTCATCGGCTCGCCGCCAATGAACTTCCTGCATTTCCGCGCGGGCCTCGAAAACGGGGCGACGAGCGTCACGCTCGGTGACGTCCCGATCCGGATACCGCGGGTGCATGCGGTGTACGAACCCGGAGAATTCGCACTCGGGGTGCGGCCGGAACATGTTCGCTTCAGCGACGCCGCACCGCTGCGCGGCGCCGTCTATGGCAGCGAATATCTCGGCACCAACCAGATCGTCTCGGTCGAGACGGCACAGGGCCTGGTCAAGGCACGGGTCCCTGCGGACCGCAACTTCGCCATCGGCGAGCGTGTCGGGCTGGAACTCGACAGCAACAGGCTCTCTCTGTTCGATTGCGGATCGGGCAAGGCGATCCCCTCGTCCCTCCATGCTTCGCCCCTCAATGCGGAGGTCCGTCATGGCTGAAGTCACGCTTGCCGGGATCAGCAAGGCCTACGGCGAAACGCAGGCCGTCCACAACGTCAGCCTGACAATCCGCGACGGCGAATTCGTCGTGCTGCTCGGGCCGACCGGTGCCGGGAAAACGACAACGCTGCGGCTGATCGCGGGCCTCGAAAGACCGGACGGTGGCCACGTCACCATTGCCGGACGGAATGTTGCCGGCGAAGCTCCGGCGACCCGCGACGTCGCCTTCGTCTTCCAACAGTACTCGCTCTATCCGCATCTGACTGTCTACGAGAACCTTGCCTTTCCGCTACGCTCGCCCGCACGACGACTTGCCGACGCCGAGATCGATGCCCGCGTGCGCGAGGTGGCGAAGATGGTGCGGATCGACCACAAGCTGGAAAATCGCTCGACCCGTCTTTCCGGCGGCGAGATGCAGCGCGTGGCGATCGGCCGGGCGCTGGTGCGCAAGCCGGCGATCTTCCTGATGGACGAACCGCTGTCGTCACTCGACGCCAAGCTGCGGGCTGAACTGCGTCTGGAACTGAAGCGGATCCAGAGCGAACTCGGCGCCACCCTGCTCTACGTCACCCATGACCAGGTCGAGGCCATGACGATGGCGGACCGCATCGGCATTCTCGCCGAGGGCAAGCTGGTGCAGATCGGCACGCCGCGCGAGATCTACAGCAACCCGGCGAACCTCCATGTCGCCGCCCGGCTCGGCCAGCCGCACATCAACCTTATTCCGGAGGGCCTGCTGCCCGGGGGCAGAGCGCCCGCCGGCACGAAGACGATCGGCGCGCGCACCGAGCATCTCGACATTGCTGCGGCGCAGCGTGGCAATGCCGAGATCGACTGGATCGAGCACCTCGGCGACCAGAACCATCTTCACATCAAGGTTGGGGAGCACAGGCTTGTGACGCTTGCCGATCCCTACCTCGCGGTCCAACGTGGCGACCGAATCGAATTGAAACTTCGCAACCCCCTCTATTTCGATGCCGGCGGGCAGCGACTGACGTGACGGCGAAGGACAAACCCAAATGACTGGATGGACAAGATGAAGCACTTTTTCAACCGCAGGGAAGACATTGTCACGGAGGCCCTCGACGGCCTGCTGCTCACCTCTGCGCCAGGGCAACTGGCCCGGCTGGACGCCTATCCGGCAATCAAGGTGATCGTCCGCGCCGACTGGGACAAGTCGAAGGTCGCGGTGATTTCCGGTGGCGGCGCCGGACACGAGCCGTCGCATGCCGGTTTCGTCGGCAAGGGAATGCTGACGGCGGCCGTCTCCGGCGAGATCTTCGCCTCCCCGAGCGTCGATGCTGTGCTGACGGCGATCCGGGCGGTGACCGGCGCGCCAGGCTGCTTGCTGATCGTGAAGAACTATACGGGCGACCGGCTGAACTTCGGCCTCGCCGCGGAAAAGGCGCGCGCCGAGGGCCTGAAGGTGGAGATGGCGATCGTCGCCGATGACATCGCCCTCCCCGACCTGCCACAGCCGCGCGGCGTCGCCGGCACGTTGTTCGTGCACAAGATCGCCGGCCACCTGGCGGAAGCGGGAGAACCGCTCGAAGCGGTCGCGGAAGCGGCGCAATCGGCGGCCGCCGAAATCGTCTCGCTCGGCATGTCGCTGTCGACCTGCTCCATCCCCGGTCAGGCCCACGAAGACCGTCTCGGCCCCGACGAGGGCGAACTCGGCCTCGGCATTCATGGCGAACCCGGTGTCGAGCGCATCGCACTGCAGCAGGCGGCCTCGCTGGTCGCGACCATGGCGGAGCGGCTTGCCGCGGCGATCAAGTCGGATGGAAGGCACGCGCTGCTGATCAACAATCTCGGCGCCGTGCCGCCGATCGAGATGGGCGTCATCGCCAAGGCCGTGCTCGACTCGTCGCTTTCCGAGCGGATAGACCTGATCCTCGGACCGGCACCGCTGATGACCGCGCTCAACATGAACGGCTTTTCTCTCTCGATGATCCGGCTCGACGCCATCCGTGAGACTGCCCTGACCTCGGCGGTCGCCCCGCGAGCCTGGGTCGCACCGACCAAGCGGCACGAACTGGCCGTACTGCCGGCGCCTGTGAAAGCGGGCGGCAGCACGATCGACGACGGGCATGCCGCAGCCGCTGCCGCCGATCCGGCTGCCGTCGGAAGACTGATCGACGCGGTCTGCGACAGGCTCCTCGCGCTGGAGAGCGACCTCAATCGGCTGGACGCGAAGATTGGAGACGGCGACACCGGCTCGACCGTCGCGACCGGTGTGCGGAGCGTGCTAGCCCTCCGCCCGACCTTGCCGCTCGGCAATCCCGCCGTCACCTGTGCCGCAATCGGCGAAGCGCTCGGCACCAGCATGGGCGGCTCCAGCGGCGTGCTGCTTTCGATCTTCTTCACCGCAGCCGCGCAGAAGTTTGCCGAAGGCGCCGACGCGGCATCGGCCCTGACTGCCGGGCTCGATCGTGTAACCTTCTACGGCGGTGCCAGCCCGGGCGACCGGACAATGGTGGACGCCCTGGCGCCGGCACTTGCCGCGCTTGCATCGGGCGGCGACCTCGCCGCCGCGGCAGCCGCTGCCCGCACCGGAGCGACGGCGACCGGAAGCATGACCCGCGCGAAGGCCGGACGGTCCACCTACCTTGCTGCCCGCGATCTTGAAGGCATATCCGATCCCGGGGCCGAGGCGGTGGCGGCGGCATTCGAAGCCGCGGCTTCGGCCGTCTGACGGATCGACGGGAGGGGGGAGCACGTGGAAGCCAGCCGCCCGATCCTTACCGGTCTGATCGAGGCCTGCCATGAGGTGATCGTGTCCTGTGCGGATCACCTCGGCGAACTCGACCGGGCGATCGGCGACGGCGACCACGGCATCAACATGAAACGGGGAAGCCAAGCCGTCCATGCCGAGCGCGAGCGGCTGGCTGGCCTAGCACCTCCCGAGGCGTTGGAGGGGATCGGCATGCTCCTCGTCACCACGATCGGCGGCGCTTCAGGCCCGCTCTACGGCACGCTGCTGATCGAGATGGGCCGCGGGTTGCGGGCAGGTACGGACTACGAAGCGCTTGCGGACAGCTTGCCGCCTGCGGTCGCGGCGGTCGCCCGGCGCGGGCGGTCGCGGGCCGGGGACAAGACATTGCTGGACGTGCTTTTCGCGGTCGAGCGCGCGGTTTCGCGGCAGAGCCCGCCGGCGGAGATCGCGGCCTGCGCCATGGCCGCCGCGGACGATACGATCGCGATGAAGGCGCTGCGCGGGCGCGCGTCCTTTCTCGGGGACAGGTCAATCGGTCACATGGACCCGGGGGCTTGCAGCTGCGCACTGTTGACGAGGACGATCTGCCGCTTTCTGGAGGAGACTACGACGGCATGAGTACCAATGGCGCAAATGTCGGCATCGTCATCGTGTCGCACTCGCCGCTGATCGCGCGCGGCACGGCGGACATGGTGCGCCAGATGGTCGGCGACAGCGTGCCGCTCGCCTGGTGCGGCGGCAATGCCGAAGGCGGGCTCGGAACGAACGCGACCGACATCCTGGCGGCAATCGCCAGCGCCTGGTCGGAGGCCGGCGTCGCCGTGTTCGTCGATCTTGGCGGGGCCGAGACGAACAGCGAGATGGCAATCGAAATGCTCGAGCCGGCGCGGGCGCGCCGGGTGCTGATCTGCAACGCGCCGATCGTCGAGGGCGCCGTCATGGGGGCAGCCGAAGCGTCCTGGGGCGCGACGCTCTCCCGCGTTGTCGCGACCGCGGAGGAGCTCTCGCCATGACCGGACGCCAGGCATCGCATGCGGGATCGGTGCCGCATTTGACCGGCCCAGTGTGCGCGCGGGTCGAGGTCACGCACGAGATCGGTCTCCATGCCCGGCCATCCGTTGCTTTCACCCGCCTTGCCAGATCCTTTCCTTGCACCATCGGCGTCGAGGTCAATGACGGCGGCGTATGGCTGAACGGCAAGAGCATCGTCAAAATCATGGGTGCACGCATCCGCAAGGGCTTCGTCCTCGCCATCCGGGCGGAAGGGATCGGGGCCGAAGACGCGGTGGAGGCGTTGTGCGCCCTCGTCGAACGCAATTTCGACGAGGAGAAAAGTCATGCCCGATCCGCTTAGGCTCAAAGGTCAAGGTGCTTCGCCGGGCTGCGCGCGCGGGGTCGCTCACGTCATGCCGCAGGCCCGCACCGCACACGCTGCAACGTCGCCGAGAGGCAGGGATCGGGAACGACTTCTGCTCGCGGTCGACGAGACCGTTGGGGCGTTGCGCTCGCTGGCAGCCGGTTCGGATCTCGAAAGCGGCACGATCCTCGAATTCCAGATCGAGATGCTGCGGGATCCGGCGATCCTCGAGCCGAGCCTTGCCCGCATCGAGATCGGCGAAAGCGCCGACTTCGCCTGGGCCTCCGCCATGGATGACTATATCCGCGGGTTCGAGGCCTCTGACGACGAGCATATCCGCGCGCGCAGCAGCGACATGCTCGATATCAAGAACCAGGTGCTGCGGGCACTGAACGGCGAGGCACCGCCCGACTTTCCGAGAGGCTCGATCTTCGTCGGCCGGGATATCGCCCCCAGTGTCTTTCTCGCCCACGACTGGACCGGCGGCGGAGCCGTCGTCCTCTATGGCGGCAGCGTTGCCAGCCATGTGGCGATGCTCGCCCGAAGCCGTGGTGTGCCGATGGTCGTCGGCGTGGGCGAGGCGACGATCGTCAGCGGCACCGTACTTTTCGTGGATGGTGGCGAGGGCGATGTGCACGGTATCGATGATGCACTTGCCGAACCGGCGAAGGCCGGTCGCGCGGAGCCGCGTTCACGAGACCAGGACATGCCACCGGGGAGTTGCGAGACTGCGGACGGCGTCCCCATCACCCTTCGCGCCAACATCGACCATCCGGCGGAGTTGCTCGGACTGTCGCCGAAGCTGTTCGAGGGCATCGGGCTGTTGCGCACCGAATATCTCGTTCCGACCGCGGCCCAGTTTGAAGACGAGGAGCGCCAGCAGCAGATCTACCGCGAAGCGCTCGCCTGGGCGGGGGAGCAGCCGGTGACGATCCGGCTTTTCGACTTCGGTGCCGACAAGCCGTTGCCCGGCTCGCAGATCGACCCCTCCTCCTATCTCGGCCTGCGCGGCATACGCCTGCTTCTGACCCGACCGCAACTACTGAGGATGCAGGCGCGTGCGTTGATGCGGGCGGCTCCCGCGGGGCGATTGCGCGTTCTCGTTCCTATGGTCACCTCTCCTGCCGAATTGGGCGCGACCGCAGCGATCTTCGCCGAAGAGGCGGAAGCGCTCGCAGGCCAAGGGATCGAACATGCGATCCCGCCGCTCGGTATCATGCTCGAGGTCCCGGCCGCGGCACTGATGCCGGACGCATTCGAGCGTGCCGCCTTCTTTTCCTTCGGCACGAATGACCTCGCCCAATATCTCGGGGCCTCGGCGCGCGACAGCGCCGCGGTATCCAACCTTCACGAGGCGGCGCGCATGGCCACGCTTCGCTTCCTCCGTCACACTGTCCCGCTGGCGCTGGCAACGGAAAAGCCCGTCGGCATCTGTGGCGACCTCGCGGCCGATCCGCTTGCCCTGCCGGAACTGCTCGCATGCGGTTTTCGCGAGTTTTCGATGCCGCCGGCGAGGATGCCACTTGTGCGCGATGCGCTTTCGGGGTTGAACGCCGATGGCAGCAAGACAAGGGTTTGAAATGGCGCGTGAGGCAAGCGAAGAGGCAACGGTCGCCTACAAGACGATACTGGCGGGCATCATCGACAGTCGTCCGTCCGGCACGCGCCAACGGCTGGCGGCGGCGCTGGGCAAGCATCGCAGCTTCGTGACCCAGATCACCAGCCCGGCCTATCCGACGCCCCTGCCCTCGCGCCATTTGCCGACCATTTTCCGCGTCTGCCACATGAGCGCAGCAGAGCAGGAGCGCTTTCTCGAAGCCTACGAGCGCGCCCATCCAGGCAAGCTGCCGGAGGCTGCCGCTTCGGACGGACTGCGGACGCTCTCGCTGATGGTGCCGGACCTTGGCGACGAACGGAAGAACAGGCAGTTCGACGAGGCGGTGTCGGAGTTCATCGCAAAGCTCTCCGCACTTCTTTGAACGGAAATGCTGCGGGCGCGGAACGGTACCCGGGACAAGGACGCGCGGTTCCTCCGGGCAGAATCGATAAAGGGCAAGACGATCAGCTACTTTTGAAGTGCCACAGCGGCCATTGTGCGTCATATTCGACGCGCTGCGGTCAGGGGGAGCGACCGGGAGGAGGCGCATGAAGAAATTCATGAACGAGGCCGACACGTTCGTCGCCGAGAGCCTTGACGGCTTCGTGCGCGCGTATGACGGCCTGGTCATGTTCGGTTCCGACAGGAAGTTCGTCCGCCGACGGCATCTCAAGGAAGGCAAGGTCGCCATCATTTCCGGCGGCGGCGCCGGGCACGAACCCATGCACGTGGGTTTCGTCGGCCACGGCATGCTCGATGCGGCCTGTACGGGGCACGTCTTCACCTCGCCGACGCCCGACCAGATCCTGGCTGCGATCGAGAATTGCGACACCGGCGCCGGCACCCTTCTCATCGTGAAGAATTACGACGGCGACGTCATGAACTTCGAGATGGCCGCGGAATTGGCCGAGGCCAGCGGCCGCCGCGTCGCAATGGTCATCGTCAACGACGACATCGCCGGTGTCGAAGCACCGCGAAGCTCCGGTCGCCGTGGCGTCGCCGGCACCCTGGTCGTGGAAAAGATCGTCGGCGCAGCGGCTGAAACCGGCATGTCCATCGAGGCCCTGAGACGTCTCGGCGAGGAGACGGTGGCTGCCACCCGCAGCAAGGGGGTGGCGATCGACGGGGCGACCGTCCCCGGCGGGACCGCGGCGACGTTTGCACTCGGGCCGGATGAAATGGAGGTCGGGGTCGGCATTCATGGCGAACCCGGCCGGGAACGCATGGCGCTAGCCAACGCCGGCGCCATAGCGGATCTCCTTCTGCGCGATGTCACGGCCAATCTCGGCGCGGAACGCGGGCGCGAGATCCTTCTTTTCGTCAACGGCTTCGGCAGCACGCCCGCTTCCGAGCTCTATCTCATGTATGGCGCACTGCGACAACGCGTGGAAGCGGAAGGGTTCGCCGTCAGGCGTTCGCTCATCGGCACCTACGTCACCTCACTCGATATGGCGGGGTTGTCGCTGACGATGTCAGTGCTCGACGAAACCGGATGCAAATTCTGGGATGCGCCGGTGTTGACCCCTGCGCTGCGCTGGGGCTGCTGATCCCGTCACCTGCCGATCGGGGGGTATGTCACTTCGCGTCAAGCTTCCTTAGCAGGAGATCGGCCGCGTACAGATCCTCGAGCGCGTAGCCCACGGACTTGAACAGCGTGCGTCTCGGCCGATACTGCGGTGCGCTTGCTATAAGATCGGCAAGACCGCCCCGGATATCGGACAATGCGAAGCTGCCTTCTGAGATCGGCACGGTGAAGTCGCCGGGCAGGTGGCCTTCCAGGGCATCGAGGGCCCCAACCCAGACTTCCGCTCCGCAGACCGCTTCGCTATCCGCTTCGCGCATTGCCGGCGTGTAGGCCCCCACGAGATCAAGATGGCTGTAAGCCTTCAGCCACGCTCCATGGATGACCGGGGTTGCCGCGCGGGTCGCGACCGTGATGACGTCGGCACTGCGGGCTGCGGCTTCGATGTCGGTCGTCGCACCGACCTTGAGGTCGGGCAGGCTTTCGGAAAGTTGAGCGGCGAGATGCTCGGCCCTGCCTGGATCACGTCCGGCGACGATCACGCTCTTGTAGGGACGGATGGCCGCATGCGCTTTTGCCATGTAGGGCGCGAGAACGCCGGTACCGACGACGAGCAGCACCTCTGGCTCCGGCGGCGCAAGATAGTCTGCCGCGAGCGCCGATGCCGCCGCAGTCCTGAGGTTCGTGAGCGCCGACGAGGCAACGACCGCGCGCAGCACGCCCGTTTCACTGTCGAAGATCCCTAGCATTTCCTCGGATGTGGGCAGGCCGAGCGCCGCATTTCCGGGATTGGCCGACATGATCTTGACCACCCGGGCGCGGCCGTTCGCCCATGCGGCCATGACGAGCAGGGCTGCAGGCGGGCTATCGCTGACCGGATAGTGCTGGCGCGGTGCCAACTGTGCGCCTTCGGCATATCCGACACGGAGGGCCGCGATCAGCTCGGAAGGGTCAATCAGGCCGTTGACGGCCTGCGTATCGAGGAAATGAACCATGGGAATCTCTTGGAGGGAAGCGATGCGCTTCCCTCCCGTTTGGTGCGATCAGTTGTCGACAACGACGGCGTTGGTCAGGGTGCCGATGCCGTCGAGTTCGACTTCGACAACGTCGCCGGGCTTGAGGAAGATCGGGGGCTTGCGCTTGAAGCCGACGCCCGCCGGCGTTCCCATGGCGATGACATCGCCTGCTTCGAGATCGATGAACTCGGAGAGATGGTTGATGATGTGCGGGATGTCGAAGTGCATGGTCGAGGTATTGGCGTCCTGCATGACAGTCCCGTTCACGCGCGTCACGATCTGCACGCCATGAGGATTGGTGAGTTCGCCTGCCGTGACGATCACAGGACCGAGCGGACCGGATGTGCGGAAGTTCTTGCCTGCCAGATACTGCGTGGTGCGGAACTGGTAGTTACGGACGGTGATGTCGTTGAAGATCGTGTAGCCGAACACGAAATCCATCGCATCTTCCTTGGCGATCTGGCCCTTGTGCGAACGGCCGATGACGACCGCCAGTTCGCCTTCCCAGTCAAGCTGCTCCGAAACCTTGGGGTAGAGCACGTTCTCGCCCGAACCGATCAGGGTCGCCGAATAGCGATTGAACATGATCGGGATCGCGCTCATCTCGAAACCCGCTTCCTTGGCGTGTTCGGCATAGTTGCGACCGATGCAGAAGAACTTCGGCGGACGCACGATCGGAGGCAGAAGCGAAATGGCCGCCGGGTCGCGCAAGGCTGCCCCGTACTCGCCCTTGGCGGCGACGATCGCGGCGGATACTTCGTCGAGAGCGGACGGGCCGCGCTCGACCAGATCGAGCATGTCGCGGGGGGCATTCGCCCGGCCCTGGATCGCGAACAGCGCCGGAACGTCGACAATCTTGCCTTCCAGCTCTACACCATAGCTGGACAGACCGCCCGATTTATAGGTTGCAAATCTCATTGGAACTCCATTATGTACGATTATCGGATAATTTTGTTCGACTATAGGCCGAGCCGAATTGCTGATCAAGATATTTGATTAATGCCAACCCTCATTTTTGGAGTGCCCTCATGGCTAACACCACGAACCGATCCGCTGCCTTTGAAGCCGGCCTTGCGACCCGCCGCGAGGTGCTCGGCGACGAATACGTCCAGCGTTCGCTCGATAACGCCGGAGAATTTGGCTTCCCCCTGCAGGAACTGACGACGGAATTCTGCTGGAATGCCGTCTGGAACCGCGAAGGACTGGACCGGCGCTCGCGCTCGCTTCTCAACCTCGGGATGATCGCCGCACTGGGCCGGATGCATGAGTTCCGCATCCATGTCGCCGGCGCGCTGAACAACGGCCTTACCAAGGAAGAGATCCGCGAAGCCATCCTGCAGATCGCCTTCTATTGCGGCGGCCCCGCCGCACTGGATGCCAACCGTGTGGCAACCGAAGTCTTCAAGGAACGCGGCCTGCTGTGATTGGCATCGAGGGGCGGACTGATCCGCCCCTCCTTCGAGAAAATCAGCTGGAAATGCTGACGCCGTCGATGTTGCCGGCCTGGGCGGCCAGACGCTCGCGGGCAGCTTCGCGCTCGGCGACGAAGGCTTCGAAATCGAAAGTGTTGAGATCGATTTCCTGGATCGGCGGATAAACGCGCGGCAGGCCGTCCCAACCGATTTCATCGATGCCCCAGTAGAATTCCAGCAGGTTGCCGTCCATGTCGTGGGCATAGAAGCGGGGCTGGTTGCCCGGACCACCGATACGGCAGTTCACGATCTTCACGCCCTGCTGCTTCAGCTCGTTGTACTTGCCGACCAGATCCTGCGGCGAAGCGAATTCGAAGGCCAGGTGATGCAGGCCGAGGCGCAGCTTCTCGGACTTCGACAGATCCGGGTCGGTCAGCTGGAAAATCGAAATGCAGTGGTGGGTGGCATCGCAGCGAACGAACGCGCCGGCGCTGACGGCAACGCCATGGCCGATCTTCTCCTTGGGGTAGGTGAAGCGCTCGGTCAGGCGCAGGCCGAGCTTCTCGGTGTAGAAATCGACTGCCGCATCGAGATCGGAAACGGAGATGCCGACATGGCCGAGTTTGACGGGACGGGATTTCATGTTTACTCCTAATGTTCGTTTATCGGATTTCTTTGTTCGATATTTGTAATCTTGGACTATTGCGTCCGTCAATGGCTAATTTCGAGGCCGGCTCTCCTCATGGGGCTTCAGACGGAAACGCGAGTCGTTTATTTGAGTGAAAGCGAGAGGTGAGACATGGCGGAAATATCTTCGACCGGAGACCAGATGCTCCAGTTGCTGGAACTGGTGGCGTTCACTGAACCGAAAACGACGGCCGAATTGGCACAGGCGTCGGGGATCAATCGCACCGTCGCCCATCGCCTCCTGGCGACGCTCCACAATCGCGGTTATGTGGCCCGGCAGGGCAAGGTCTTTGTCCTTGGTCCGGTCATGGCGCAGATCGCCGGCCTGGGTCAGATGAGCGGGATTCTCGAAGCCGCGCGCCCCGTAATGCGCGAATTGGCCGACGAAACGGGCGAAAGCGTCGTTCTTCACCGGATGGACGGCGACATGGCCGTGGTGGTCGACCAGGCCGTCAACGAGAGCCAGCTAGTGCGGGTCCAGCATCGCGAAGGCTCCCGCCATTCGCTTGCGCTCGGCGCCAGCGGTCGGGCGATCCTGGCCTTTCAGTCCGATGCCGTGCAGCGCCGCTTCGTCGTCGCAAGCCCTGAACCCGAATCTCTAAAGGCAAAACTGGCCGAGGTTCGCGCGCGTGGATTCGCACTGTCGCGAAACGAACTCCAGACGGGCGTCGTTGGTGCGGCCGTCCCCCTTCAAGAGCAGGGCAATATTCAGTATTCACTGGCGATTCTGGTGCCGATCCAGCGTGGGGAGGGTGTGGAGCACCACATTCCGGCGCTGACTGCCGCGCGAACGAAAATCGAATCTGCGGCAGCAACTTCGCAGGGCGAGAACGGCGTTCGCGATCGTTGACCGCGCACGGCGAGCAGGCGGGCAGCATGAAGCCGGCCTATCTCTTCCCCCTGCTCACCCGGAGGGAGGGCCGAGGGTGCCGCGCTTGCGGGGCTTTGCCGCCGCCGCCAGAGGCAGCACCCTGCTATCTATCGGAGAATAGAGCACCCGCCCGGAGGGGCGAAGCGAGCCGAGGAACGCACTCAGCTCGCGAAATCGAAGTCCCTGTTGCTTGAAAAGCGCTTCAGCGCATAGGGCGCCCGATCGAAGGGCAAGGGTTGGCCCAGGATCCCGGAGGCAAGGCAATCCGCCATGCCGGGCGAGAAGGTGAAGCCGTAATACATCCCCGTACCGATGCTCAGCCCGGCCACGGCGTAGACATCACCCAATATCGGCATGTTGTCGGGCGTCAATGCCAATGCTCCGGCCCAAGAACGCACAAGTTCGACCTTCTCGAGACCGAAGGGCTGCTTGATCCGGTCGACCCCGAACCATTCGGAATACTTGCGGAACTCGGGCTCTAGTATGCGGCATGCCTCGAACGGGCTTTTCCCGTGACCGCGCCATCGTAACGCCTTGTGGACGAAGGCGAAATGCTCGAGGGACGCGGAAATGTCGATAGCTCCGCCAAGAGCCGCAAGCGCTTTTCTGAAGTGCCATCCGTAACGCAGGTGAAATGGCGTCAACGGCGCTATGCTCAGATGCGGACCGACCACATGCGAGCCCCACGGCGTTGGACGGAAACAGCAATCATTGATCACGCCAGCCAGCGATGACGGCAATCCGGCAGCCCGGACCTCCGAAGCGGTGGCGAAGCCGTAGAGCTGCGGCAGGGAGATGCCGAGATGGGCGCAGAGGATCTGGTTCCAGATCCCACCCGCCAGTACCACCCGTTCTGCCTTCACGGTACCGCGTTCTGTCTCGACGCCGGTCACGCGCCCCTTCTCCACCAGCACGCGGCGCACCGCACAGTTCTGGTGGATGAGCGCGCCCGCGCGCATGGCCCCGCGCGCAATTGCCGGCGTTGCCCTTCGCGGATCCGCATAGCCGTCAGTGGGGGAATAGACGCCGCCGACGATCTCGAACCCGGAGGCGATCTCGGGAATGAGCTCCCTCATCTCGGACGCGTCGAGCAGCCGGGTATCATTCTCCAGCTCGGGAAGCGCACGCCAGGCGCGGGCAAATTCCATTTCCTCCGCGCTGGAAAAAACCGCGGCCATTCCGGAGCCGAAGCTCGTGTCCTCTCCGATCAGATCGGAGAGCCCGGCCCAAACCGCCTTGCTGTGCTTCAAGGCAGGCTGCTTTCTGGGATCGGTCAGCAGTGATTCAACGAACCCGACGGCACGGCCGGAGGCCTCCCCCGCAACGACGCCCTTCTCGAAAAGGGCGACCTTGGCCCCGCCCCTTGCGAGAAAAAGCGCAACAGAAGCGCCAAAAATGCCACCACCGACGATGGCGACATCCACCTTGTCCTGCCAGGGAGAAGTCTCGACAACCGGTTCGGCCAGCGAAACCGGTACTTTCCGTAAACGGCTGCCCTGCAGGGCGATCCTGAAACGACGCATATCCAGCCTGCCCTTTTATGAAAAACGATCGAGGCCAGACGGATAACCGCCTGGCCTGTGTTTGCTCGTGTTGTTACTGGGCGGCCTTCGTCAGGCGCGCCAGGTGGCGATATCCGGTACGGCCCCACACGTCGGATGCCGGAAGACCGCTTACGGCTGCATCCATCAGGATAAGTTCGTTCGGATAGGCCGGGATGATCCAGGCGCCGCGATCGAAGAGGATACCCTGCAGTTCGTCCAGGGACTGCTTGAGCACGACCGGATCCAGCGTCGCGTTCGCGACTTCCCACGTCTTGAAGTAGTCGGCATCGTTCCAGCGGATCTGGCCGAACGACGCATTGGGAGCATCAACCATCGACGAGGTCTGGAGGAAGGACATCGGCGGCCAGTAGTCACCGCCGAAGAACGGACGCTCCATGTATTCTTCGTTGTAGAAGCTCGCCGAGTCGAGCTGCTTGACGGCAATCGTGAGGCCGATTTCCTTCGCGTTTTCAGCGAGAACAAGCGCCAGCGCCGGATCGCCCATTACGACGAGCGTCAGTTCCGTGCCCGAAAGCCCGGCCTCCTCGATCAGCTTCTTCGCCTCTTCGATGTTACGCTCGCGCTTCAGGTCCGTGCGGAAGTGGGCATCGGCCCTCGCATAGAGGTCGTCGGCAACGGTAGCATAGCCGTTATAGGCATTGTTGACGACCATGTCGCGATCGACGACGAGGCGCAACGCTTTGCGCAGGCGGGCATCGTTGAACGGCGCCACGTCCGTACGCATCTGGATCGGATAGGAACTTCCGGTCGCCGAGTTGTAAAGCTTGACTGTCTCGTCGCCCTCGACCTCATCGGCAAGCGCCGGATCGAAGTCCAGCAGCATGTCGATCTGCTTGTTCTGCAGGGCGTTCATGCCGGCCTGGCTCTCGGAGAAGAACTGCACGACGACCTTGTCGGAAGCCGCCGGCGCGCCATGGTAGCCGTCGAATTTCGTCAGGGTGATCGACTGCTGGGTCTGCAGGTCGGAGATTTTCATCGGGCCCGTACCGATCGGATCCTGACCGGGCTCGTAGCCCATCTTCACGATGGCGGCAAAGGGGTCGGACAAACCGTCGACGAGCCAGCTCTTCGGCTTCGGCAACTTGACGCGAACGGTGTACTGGTCGACGGCCTCGACACTTTCAATCGGTCCGACCATGCCGGCCGGGATCATGCCCTCGCGGGTCATGCGCTCGATGCTCCACACCACGTCGGCAGAATCGAGTTCCTTGCCATCGTGGAATTTCACGCCGCGCTTGATCTTGATGAGCCAGCTCTTCGCGGTTTCATCTTCGGCCTTGATCTCTTCAGCGAGAACGAGGCGCGTGCCCCCTTCCGGCGAAACGCCGACCAGCCCCTCGAACACGGCCCCCTGGTTGGCGACGTGCGATGCGTAGTCGCCGACCGAGCGATGCACTTCGATCGGTCCGAATGCGCCCGAGCGCACTGTGCCTACACGAACCACGCTCTCCGCTATTGCAAGGCTCGGAAACGCGGTGACTGCAGACAGCAGCAATGCCGCAAGCCCACTCTTCAAACTAATCGCTGTCATGTTCTTCAATTCTCCTTGATGCAGGTATCGCTTGTCCGCTTGAAAACAGCTGCGATTTTGGAACCCCTCGACCGACACCTTGCCCCGTGGCTTCCCGTGCTCCGATACCCTCGGGAGGTGAGTACCCCGGCAAGCGCTCCGTCTCTACCATTGCCTTCTCCGTCCCCCCACAAGGGTATCCCTCCGAGCGCGCACTCGGGTTTCGATGACACCGGGAAGCGTTGCTTCTTTTTTCATCTGATGGCGGGCTCCCCGGAGCCTTCTGCCAGCATCGCCAGACAGTTGCTAGAAATTGATAGGAGAAAAAATTTGCGTCCGCTTCGTATCATCGTTTATGGCTACGGCACCATGGGCCGTCTTTCAGCGCGCTACGCACATGAAAAGGGTGCGGAAATTGCCGCCGTGTATGTGCGCAACGTCGCCGGCAAGGATTTTTCGGCACCCGAGATCAGCAAGGCCGAAATTTGCACTCCCGATGTACCCTTCGAGAAGTTCCAGGCCGATCTGGTGCTGATCACCCATGCAACCTCGATCGAGGCTCTCTATGAACCGGCCAAGAAGGCCGCCCAGGCCGGTCTCGACGTGCTGACCATCGCCGAGGATGCATTCGAGCCCTTCTATCAGGACGAGAGCATCGCGACCTGCCGCGAGCTTGACGCCTTGTTCCGCATGCACGGCAAGACCATGGTGTCCGTCGGCGTGCAGGACAGCTTCTGGTATGCGCAGCCGATGGCCTTCCTGTCGTCTGCCCAGAAGATCGACTGCCTGCGCGGCCGTAACACTTGCGATCTGTCGCTGTTCGGCACCGCCGGCGCGCACAGCCACAACATCGGCCTGACGCCGGAAGAGTTCATCGCCGGCGGTCACGACAAGGCAGGCGACGGACGCGGCATCTTCGAAGTTGCGTTGCGTCCCCTGGCACGCGGCCTCGGCCGCCGCATCGTCGACAGCAAGGTCGTCAACCTGCCCATTCTGGCGGACGAGGACCTCGATCTGCCCGAAGTCGGGATTTCGATCGCGAAGGGCAAGACCCGCGGTCATGCGGAGAAGGTGACGTTCACCCTCGACGACGGCATGATCCTCGAGGGCGAGTTCCACATGTGCTACATGCCGAAGGGCGAGACCCCATACAATGAATGGGTGCTGGAAGGCGTGCCTTCGATGAACATGCGGTCGGACAATTTCCACGGCGACATCATTACCTGCGCCGCGCTCGTCAACCGCGTCCCGGACGTGCTGGCTGCCAAGCCCGGCTTCCTCTCGGTCGACGAGCTGCCGGTCGCGCGCTTCTACGACAGCTTCGCCCGGTAACGACCCGGCATCCCCGTGCCGCCGAAGCGTGGCACGTTCGAAATGGAGAAGGCCTGGTGAACATCACCAGGCCTTCCTTGTATTTGCAGGATAATCACCCGTCTTGAATAAGCGGCCTTCCGAGCGACCAAAGGCTCGGGCCGCCAGCGACGCCGGCAGACGGCCATGCCTGTCATGGCGCGGCGTCGGCCCGGTCGCGGCGGCCCTGACCTCCTCCCGGAAAGACGATGAACCGTCAGCCCATGGCCACCCGCAGCGTCAGGTCGCTTTTCTGGGCGTTGCTCACCAGTTCGCGAGCATAGGGATGTTGCGGCGTATCGATGACCTGTCCCACGGGGCCGAGTTCCGCAACGACGCCTTTTTCCAGGACAAGAACGCGATTGGCGATGTTGCGCACCAGGGCAAGGTCGTGGGTGACGAAGATAATCGTCAGCCCCTGCTCGTCCATCAGCTTCTTCAGAAGATTGACGATCGCCGCCTGCACCGACACGTCGAGCGCCGAAGTGACTTCGTCGCAGACCAGGATATCCGGCTCGCTCAGAAGCGCACGCGCAATCGAGGTGCGCTGGCGCTCGCCGCCGGACATTTCGTCGGGGTAGAGGTTCAGCGCATGAGCAGGCAGGCCAACCATGTCAAGCACCCGCACGCAGGCCTTCTGACGCTCCTGCGCGCTGCCGGAATGGAAGGTGTCATAGACCAGCCCGAGGATGGTGGCGACGGTATGGCGTGGGTTCAGCGAGTTGAACGGGCTCTGGAAGATGTACTGGATCTTCTGCCGCTGTGTTGACGTACGGCGGCGGGCATTGGGATGCAGACCCGCGCCGCGGAAACTCAGGCCCCGGCCCGCACCCTTGACCAGACCGACGATCGAGCGCGACATCGTGCTCTTGCCGGAACCGGATTCGCCGACGATGGCGAGGCACTCGCCTTCATGCACCTGGAAGTTGATGCCCTTCAGCACCTGGAACGGGCCGTAGGACACCTTGAGATCCCGGCACTCGAAAATCGGCGCGCTGGTCACCGGGTCCGGGTCGGGAAGATGTTCGGGTGCCGGCGTTGCCGTCAGGCCGGATTTGAAACAGGCAACGTCGTGGCAGGGCTTGCAGGTCTCGAGCACCGGCTGGCGCGCCTGACAGCTCGCATCCGCAATCGCACAGCGAGGCGCGAAAAAGCATCCGCTCGGGCGCTGGTCCGGCCGCGCGGGCGATCCAGCCACCGCGACCAGCCGGCTACGCGAGCCGAGTTCCGGAACTGCGCAGAACAGCGCCTGCGTGTAGGGATGGTGCGGCTCGTTGAATACGTCGGCGACATTGCCGAGTTCGATCACCCGGCCGGAATACATCACCATCAGCCGGTCGGCGAGCGCAGAGATCACCGACAGGTCGTGCGTCACATGAAGCGCGCCGATGTGATACTCGTCGCACAGCTTGCGGACGAGGGTCAGGATGCGGTTCTGGGTGGAGGCATCGAGACCGGTGGTCGGCTCGTCGAGCACGATCAGCGCCGGCCTCAGGATGATCGCCATCGCGATCCCGATGCGCTGCTGCTGCCCACCGGACAGCTGGTGCGGATAGCGCTTGAGGAAGGCGGCGTCGGAGGGCAGCCCGACATCGTCCATCACTTCGCGGATGCGTTTCGCACGCTCGGCAGCGGGCATGTCGGGAATGTGCGCATCCAGCACTTCCGTAAGCTGCACTTCGAGCGTGAGGGCCGGATTGAGAGCCGAGGCCGGATCCTGCGGCACATAGGCGACCGCGGCCCCGCGCAACTTGCGCAGCGCCGCCCCTTCATGGGCGAGAATGTTGACGGGCCCCTGCGGGGTATTCAGCCAAACCTCACCGGCGGCGATGCGGGCACCGCCACGAGCATAGCCCAGAAGCGCCATACCGACCGTGGTCTTGCCCGATCCCGATTCTCCGACCAGCCCCAGCACCGCGCCCCTGGCAATCTCGAAGCTGACGTTGTCGACGATGTCGCCACCTTGCGGCAGATCGACCCTGAGGCCCTTCACCCGGACGGCCCAATCGTCCTTGCCGAGTTCTCCGACCGGCACGGAAGGCTCGCTAACCACACCAAGCATTACTTTGCTCCTGTCTTGCGGGCCACGCCCGAAATCGTAGCCGAGAGGCCTTCTGCAACCATGTTCACCCCGAGTGCGAACAGCGCGATCAGCACTGCGGGCGCCAGGACGGGCAATGGACGAGTTGCCAGGCGGCCGCGGTTCTCGTTGATCAGCAGGCCCCAGTCGGCGTCCGGCGGCTGGATGCCGTAGCCCATCACCGAGAGCGCCGCGATCCCTGCGATCGCCCAGACGATACGGATGCCGTATTCGACCAGAAGCGGGGTCATGATGTTCGGAAGGATCTCGCGAAACAGGATCTTGTAGCGCGGCACGTTCAGCGCCTCGGCAAAGAGCACGAAATCTCGCCGCGCCACGTCCGAGGCGACACCCTGGGCCACGCGGGCGACCTGGGGCATGTGCGAGATGCCGACGAGGAGCACGATCAGCCACTGCTGCGGACCGAGAAGCGACACCACCATCAGCACCAGGATGATCGTCGGCAGCGCAAGGAAAACGTCCATAGCGCGCATCAGAAATTCACCGAACCAGCCCCGGCTGTAGGCGGCCAGCATGCCGATGGTGCTCCCGAGGACCATGCCGACGGTGGCTGCCGCAACCGACATCCAGACGACTGCCAGGCCTCCGTGCAGTATTCGCGACAGCACGTCGCGACCGCGCACATCCGTGCCGAGAAGGAAGTCGGCCGATGGCTTGGCAAACGGCTTGGAAACAAACGCGCTGGGCTCGTATGGCGCGAACAGCGGCCCGAGAAAGGCAATTACAAGGATCGTGAAGGTGATTGCCACCCCGATCTGGGTGCGCCGGTAACTCAGCGCCTTCTTCAGGGTCGCCAACCACGCGCGCTTGGGACGCGGCGCCTCGATCTCGACGAAAGTCATGTCAGCCATTTTTAGTCTCTCAATCTGGGGGTGACGACAATCGACAGCACATCGGCGGCCAGGTTGAAGATCACGTATCCCGTGGCAAACACCAGCACGACGGCCTGGATGACGAAGAGGTCGCGCGAGCCGACGGCGTCACGCAAGGCCGTGCCCATGCCCGGATACTGGAAGATGAATTCGACAACGACCGCACCGCCGAGAATGTATCCGAGCGAGAGTGCCGTCGCCTGGATGGCGGGCAGCAGGCTGTTTCTCAGCGCATGGCGAATGATGACCTGCGTTTCCGGCACGCCCTTCAGCCGCGCGACGACAACGTATTCCGATGTCATCGCATCAATCAGGGCGGCACGCACCAGACGGGCAAGATAGGGCAGGATCGCGAGCACCAGCGTGGTGACAGGCAGCACGAGGACCTGCGGATTGGCAAGGACCGAACTGCCGCTCGGGACCATCGAGGTCGGTGGCAGGATCTGGAAGACCTGCGTCGACAGGAGGACGATCAGCAGAATGCCGACGATGAACTCCGGAATGCCGGCCAGCATGATCAGGACGGTGTTGACGACATTGTCGAAGCCGCGGCCCTTGGTCAGCGCCATCGCGACCCCCATCACCATCGAGAGCGGCACCGCGATCAAGGCCGTCACGCAGAGGAGAATCAGCGAGTTCTGAAAACGCGGCGCGATCAGATCCGCAACCGGCCCGTGGGTGACCAGGGATTGACCAAGGTCAAACTGGGCAAGGCCCTGGAGCCAGCTGAGGTACTGAATCGCTAACGGCCGGTCCAGTC
This sequence comes from Pseudomonadota bacterium, assembly GCA_023399465.1. Taxonomy (GTDB): domain Bacteria; phylum Pseudomonadota; class Alphaproteobacteria; order Rhizobiales; family Rhizobiaceae; genus Ferirhizobium. The sequence continues at coordinate 18,885 of JAEWPB010000042.1, read as the reverse complement.
CCATTTCTGCGCGGAGATTGGCTACTGCTTCGGGGGTTGCCGCGCGCCCGAGAATTGCGCGTGCGGCATCGCCCGGGATAATGTTGGTCGCAGCAAAGATGACGATGGTAACGGCCAGGACCGTTACGATACCGAGCATTAGCCTCAAGATTATTGTGCGCAGCAGCACGTGAGTTCCTTCCTGAAAACTGCATGTCACTTGCTCAGTGGCATTTCTTTGTTTGATACTAAATCGCCGCGCCCGCGGTCCTATCCCCTTATGAGGTGATGGGGAAAAGGGGGCGGGACAGCTAATACAGGATAAGAGGACAAGGCATAGCCACAGCCTCACAGCGCAACCAAGGGACGAGAACAAGGTCGCAGTGACTCCATCCTCAAGCAAACCAGGCGCGAAGTCTCGTGATCGGGCTACCGCAAAGAAGGACCCGGCCGTCGCCAAGCGCCACGCCGCGACGAAGACATCGCCACGGGAACCTTCGGCGCAAGGCGGCCGCTTCAGCGCCAAGGGCGACGTCAGGCGTACGGCCATCATCCAGGCCGGCTATCGCGTGGTGCAGGCATCGGGAATCGCCGGCCTCACTTTCCGCGCAGTCGCGCAGGAAGCCGGCGTGCCGCTCGGTTCGACCAGCTACTATTTCGCTGACAAAAACCTGCTACTCGTGGAAATCGTGCGTTTCGCGCGCGAGCGCGTCTTTGATCACTACGCAAAGCTTGCAGCCGAGACCGAGGCGGGCAAGTCGTGGATCGACGTCCTCGCTGCCCATGTCGAATGGGTGACGACGGAAGACCACAATGCGCTGGTTCGCGACTACGAAATGTTCCTCTACGGCTTCGAGACCGAGGAACTGCTGGAGCTCTCGCGAGGCTGGATATTCTATTCCAATCCGATCTTCACCCAGATCGTGCCGGCCGATGTCGCCGACTCCGTCAGCTATCTGCTCGAAGGCGTATTCCTGACCGCGGCCAAGACCGGAAAAATGTTTTCGGCCAACGAAATCGCGGCACTGCTGCGGCGCCTGGCAGGCGAGCCACTACCGCCCTCGTGAAAAGCCCGCAAGCCTTGCGACCTCAGCCAACGGCTGAGGTCTGCTTTTGCGTGACGCCCGGCTCGATGAGGCCCTCGGCGCACCACTGGTCGAATTTCGCCAGTACAGCGTCGACGAAGGCGGCATCATTGATGTGGCAGGCAACTTCGCTGTAGGGGACGTCGGTGCCAAGGGAATCCTTCAGCGCCGCGTAGTAGGTGGCCAGATCCTCCGGCGCGTAACCGACTTCGCCTTCCCTGTCCCATGCCTCGACGCCGTGGAGCGGCATGATCACATGGACTGGCCCCTTCGCACCCTTCAGCCGCCGCGCCATTTCGCGGGCGACTTCCGTACGCTCCTCGCCTGAGAGCGTCAGCGACGAGATCAGCTTGTTGTGCTTGTGCACCGGCCGATCCCGCCAGCGCTCGGGCAGTTCCTGCCACGTCGGCCAATCGACAAGATCCGCGGCACCGGGCGCAACGATCTGGGGCACGCCCCCACGTCCTGCCCCGCACAGGCGGTCTGCACCACTGGCGATAATCGAACCGAAGAGACCGTTCGAAAACTCCTGCAGGCAGAGGTCCAGCGCCGCGGCGAACATGCCGCGCTCGGCCAGGGCTTCGAAGGCCCGCCCCCCCATGCCGGTCGAATGGAATACCGCAACATCATAACCGCGCTCTTCGAGAGCGGGCTTGAGGGCGCGGATGTACTTGAGGCAGGTATTGCCAAGGGAGGTCAGGGCGACCATCGGCCGCGAAGCGACAACCGGACGAGCAGCAACGGCGGCGCCGACCACGGCCCCTGCCGCCTGCGCCAGCGTTGCGCGGCAGATCTCGTTCAGGCCGTATAGGCCGCCCGCCCAGAGGATCATCTGGACATCGGCAGCAAGCCTTTCCGGCGGGATCACTGCCGAGAAGGCAACGGTGGAGATCAGGTACTTCGGCAGGCCCAGCGGCAGCGCCTGATAGACGTCGAGCGCCAAATCCGTTCCCATCGTGCCGCCGAGCGCGAGCACGCCGTGCACCCGTCCGCTCTCCACCAGCTCATTGACGAGCTTGATCGCACCTTCGGCCATTGCATCCATCGCGATCGATTCTTCGCCATAGGCGATGATCTCCGGGATAGTCCGGCCGGAAGCCTCCGCGACCTGATGCTTCGTGATCGCCACGTTGTGCGTCGTGTCGCCGAGGATGGAGACGTCGAGGGCCAGCACCTGCGCGCCCAGATCCCGGATAACCTGCTCGATGAAGGCCAGTTCGTCGGTCTTGGTATCATAGGTCCCGATGACGAGAACCGTTTTCCCTGCTGCTGCGTACATCTCGTCTCTCATGTCTTTTATGGGGGATATGCTCACAGCTGGAACCACGCAGTCTTCAGGTTGAGATACTTGTCAAACGCATGAAGGGACTTGTCGTGGCCGTTGCCGGACTGGCCGTGACCGCCGAGCGGAACAGTGAGGTCCGATCCGCCATAGGTATTGATGTGCACAAGCCCCGCCTTGACCGCGCCAGCCATGCGATGGGCGCGCGAGAGGTTCGCGGTCCAGACGCCGGCCGCCAGCCCGAAATCGGTTCCATTCGCAATCGCGACGGCTTCGGCCTCATCCTTGAACGGCATGACAGCAAGCACCGGACCGAAGACCTCCTCCTGCGCCAGGCGGGTGCCGGGGCGCACGCCTGTCATCACTGCCGGGCGCTGGTAGAAACCACCGGTCTCCTCGAGAATGACGTCACCCCCGCAAATAAGCTCGGCGCCTTCGGACTTCGCGCTCTCGATGAAGCCGAGGTTGGCGCGCAACTGGCCGCCTGAGATGACCGCGCCAAGATCGTTGGCCGTGTCGAGCGGGTCGCCCACCTTCAGCGCCTCGGCAGCGGCCTTGACCTTCTCCACGAAGGCATCGTGGATCGAGGCCTCCACCAGCAGGCGCGTGCCGGCGACACAGACCTGCCCCGAATTGCGGAAGGCGGCCATGGCTGCGGCCTTTGCCGCCTTGTCGAGATCGACGGCATCGGCGAAAACGATGTTGGGGCTCTTGCCGCCAAGTTCGAGATAGACCCGCTTGAGGTTGGAGCGCGCCGAGTATTCCAGCAGCCTGCGCCCGACAGGATTCGAGCCGGTAAAGACCAGTGCGTCGACATCCATGTCGAGGGCCAGCGCCTCGCCGACGACCGAGCCGGAGCCGGTCAGGATGTTGAGGACGCCGGCCGGCATCCCGGCTTCGAGCGCCAATTCGCCCAGACGCAGCAGCGTCAGGGAGGCGGCCTCGGCCGGCTTGATGATGACGGAATTGCCTGCCGCCAGCGCCGGCGCCAACTTCCAGGCCGCGATCATCATCGGCATGTTCCACGGAACGATCGCCGCAACGACGCCGATCGGCTCGCGCAGCACCAGCCCCAGGGTCCCGTGAGCCGTGGGAGCGACCTCACCGTAGATCTTGTCGAGCGCCTCGGCGTAATAGCGGAAGGTCTGGGCCGCACCCATCGGCTCGGCCTTGAAAGCCATGCCGATCTCCGTGCCGTTGTCGCGCACGCCAAGCACGGCAAGTTCCGCCGCATGCTTCTCGATCAGTTCGGCGAGCTTCAGGAGTACCTTCTTCCGCCCCTGCGGCGCCATGCGCGACCAGTGACCGGCATCGAAGGCCTTCCTTGCTGCACGGACTGCGCGGGCGGCATCACCAGGGGTGGCTTTTGCAAGCGTCGTCAATAGCTTGCCATCGATCGGCGAGAACGCGTCGGCACGGGCGCCATCCTCTGAATCATGCCAATCGCCATCGATCAGCAACCGTTGCGGCGGCACCTGGGTCTGGCGCAAGCGGGAAATAAGGTCTTGGTTTATCATGGCATCATCTTTCTGACAGGCCACGTCCCCAAGGCAGTTTCGCTGCAGGATCAGGGGCCGGCTCACTTCTCTTAAAGCCAAGCTTAGAAGGCAGCTTTCGCGCTCTCACGTCCCCCGAAGGGTGACCCTTTGAGGGCATTTCCTGTCACTATTCTCAACCGTATTGAAAATAGTAAGCGCTGACGTTGGCTGGCGCCGTGGTGCCCTGGTGCTCATGCAAATGGAGGTTCCATGCGAACACTCGCCAAATCGCTGATGATTCTGGATCTGTTCAGCGAAGCCCAGCCCGCCTGGCGGCTATCGGAAATCGCGGCGTCCACCGGACTTGACCGTTCGACCGCACACCGGATGCTGAAAACCCTGCTCGAATTCGGCTACCTCTCGCATGAGCGGGAAAGCAAACGCTATCAGCTTGGCGCAACCATCCAGCGCCTTGCGCGTACCCGCGAAGCTGTGGTGGCAACCGCTCCCTTCTACCGCGAGATCCTCGAGACCCTTACCCAGCAAACGCAGGAGACGAGCCACGCCTCTCTCATTGCGGGCTTCCAGATCGCCACCATCGCGGTTTGCGAAGGTCACCACGCCAGCCGTGTCGTGGTTGCGGCGGGCGGGCGCCTGGACATGCACGCAACCGCATCGGGGCTGGCATGCCTTGCCTACGGTCCCGGCCAGTTGCTCGAACGCGCTCTGTCCCAGCCGCTGCCGGCCTACGCACCCACAACGCCCCTCACGGCAAGCGACCTCGAGCAACGGCTCGGCGACATCAGGACCAGGGGATATGCCCTCGCCGACGGTACGTTCGATCCCGAAGTCTTCGGCATCGCAGCTCCGATCTTCGGCCACGAACAGACCGCCATCGGCGCGATAGCGGTGGCCTCCCCCTTCTCGCGCATGACCCCCGTGAGCCGCCTGAAAATTGCGCGCGCCACGGTAGAGGCAGCGCTGCGTGCCTCGGCGGTAGAGGCCGGGCACGTGCCGCGATCCTATCTTGAAACGACAAGGAACCTGCTTTCATGAGCAAAACACGACAAGCCCTCGTTCTCGATTTCGGGGGCGTGATCAGCCGCACCCTGTTTGAGACCCACGACCTCAGCGAAGAGGCCCTTGGGCTGCCGAAGGGAACCCTTGGCTGGCGCGGCCCGTTCGATCCCGCAAATGACGCGCTGTGGCGTTCGATGCAGGCCGGCGAGATCACCGAGCGTGACTACTGGATGGAACGCGTACGCGAGACCGGTGCCCTGCTCGGCGAGGAATGGACGAGCTTCCCGCAGCTGATCTCGCGCGTGCGCGGCGACGAGCCGCTGAAGGTCATCCGGCCCGAGTTCCTCACCGCGATCGCGGCCGCCAAGGCCGCCGGCAAGCGCCTGGCGATCCTGTCCAACGAACTCGACCTCTTCTACGGTGAAGGTTTTCGCGCGAAGCTGCCCTTCCTCGCCGACTTCGAACTGATCGTCGACGCCTCCCACACCGGCATCCTGAAGCCCGATCCCCGCGCCTATTCGGCCATCACCGATGGTCTCGGCCTGGCTGCCGATGACTGCGTCTTCGTGGACGACCAGCTCAAGAACATTCGCGGCGGCGAAGCGGCAGGGATGGCCTGCGTGCATTTCGACGTGACCAACCCCGGCCCCAGCTATGCCGAGGCGCTCGCACTTCTCGGGTTGAACTGATTTTTCGTACCTCTCGCTACCAATGAGGAAATGACATGAAAGACGCAAATTTCGCGCGCGAGAACAATGCTCGCCATTTCTGGGCACCGATGTCCCATCCTGCTGACCTGCAGGCCGCGCCCCCCATTATCGTCGCGCGCAGCGAGGGCGTGGAGATTGAGGATATCGACGGCCATCGGACGCTTGATGGCGTCGGCGGCCTGTGGTGCACCAATCTCGGCCATTCCGCCCAGGCGGTGAAGGACGCCATCACCCGCCAGCTGGAAATCCTTCCCTACTACAACACCTTCCGTTCGACCACGACGGCGCCGACCATCGAGCTGTCCTACATGCTGCGCGAGTTCTTCACACCCGAAGGCCTGACACGCTGCTTCCTGACCGCCGGCGGCTCGGATTCTGTCGAAACTGCACTGCGTCTCGCCCGCCAGTTCCACCGCGTGAACGGCGAACCGGAGCGCACCAAGTTCGTCTCGCTCATGCGCGGCTATCACGGCACGCATTTCGGCGGCGCATCCGTGAACGGCAATGCCAACTTCCGCCGCAACTATGAGCCGATGTTGCCGGGCTGCATCCACCTGCCCTCGCCGTTCCTCTATCGCAACGAGTTCGACCTCGAGGATGGCGATGCGCTGGTTCAGGCCATTGCGCGCAAGTTCGAGCACGAGATCGAGTTCCAGGGCGCCAACACCATTGCCGCACTGATCATGGAACCGGTCCTCGGCGCCGGTGGCGTGATCGTGCCGCCTGCGTCGCTGTTCCCGACCATGCGCGCGATCTGCGACAAGCACGGGATCCTTCTGATCGCCGACGAGGTCATCACCGCCTATGGTCGCGTGGGCGAGGCCTGCGGCTCGCGCCTCTGGGGCATCAAGCCAGACTTCATGACCACGGCCAAGGCTCTCACCAACGGCTTCTTCCCCATGGGCGCCGTCATGATCGCTGACCGCATCGCCCAGGCTTTCGAGTCGAACAAGGACACCCGCGCCACCATCAGCCATGGCTACACCTATTCCGGTCATCCGGTTGGCGCAGCCGCAGCTATCGCCACGCTCAACGAAATCCAGCGCCTCAACGTAGCCGCCAACGCCAAGGTCCAGGGTGAGACCCTGCTGAAGGGCTTCGAAGCGCTTGCCGAGAAATACGAGATGGTCGGCAATGTCCGCGGCAAGGGCCTGATGCTGGCGATGGAATTCGTTTCGGACCGCGCCAAGAAGACCCCTGCGAGCAAGGCGACTGTCCAGACCTTCTTCGATCGCGCCTATGCCGAAGGCCTGATGGTCCGCACCTCCGGGAACAACATCATCCTGTCCCCCCCGCTGGTGATCTCCGATGCAGACAGCGCCAGAATACTCGGCTGCATCGAGGCCGGCCTGATTGCCGCGTCGGCAACCCTCTAAGACGCGAGGGAACCTTAACCCCCTTCCGGCCCTGCTCCATCAGCAGGGCCGGAAGGGCCATAGCGAAAGCCGTCGCAAAAACTTCTTGCGCCGAAGTCGATTGGGCGCAAACATATAAAGAAAAAAACAAATCTCATGATGGGGAACTTCCAATGCAAACCACTACTGAGTTCGATAGCTCGATCTCTCGCCTGATCAATGTCATCGGAAGTGAGGATTTCGGCGACGGATTTTTCTCCGCGATGGATTCGGTGATTCCGATCGATCACTGTACCGTTTTCGTCTCCGAGCGCGACGAGATCACCCCGCTGGTCGCCCAGGCTCATTGTGCCCAGGCCCGGCGCAAGGTGCAGACGCTGGCTCGCTCCTATGTGCTGACCGGTCACCGCCGCGATCCGATATGGAAATCGGCCATCAACAACGGGATGAACGTGCCGACCGTGGTCATGCCTTCGGCGCTTCATGACGCGGCCTACCGCCGCGAGTTCTACGACTCACCCAACGTGTTCGAAGAAATCGCCCATTGCGGCCAGCGGGACGGGCGGCTCGTCTATGTCGCCTACTATCGCGAGAAGCAGAAGGGTCATTTCAATGAAACCGAGATCGACCGGCTGGCAGCATGCGGCCAGGCGGTGATGTCGGTGCTGGCCAAGCAGGCAGACATTTCACGCCGCCTGGGCGGGCAGGTCACGCGGCCGCAGCCACTGTCACGCGACGAACTGTTGAAGAAGGTCCACAGCGTCATTCTCGAAGACGTGCCGCAACTGACCCAGCGCGAGGCGGAGATCTGTGCCGGCATTATTCTCGGATATACAGTGCTGGGACTGAGCCTGAACCTGGGGATTTCGGTCAACACCGTCGCGACCCACCGCAAGCGGGCATATGCCAAGCTGAAGATTTCGAGCCAGAACGAATTGTTCACGCACTATTTCGGCCTGGTGGAACGCCTGAACCACTGATCCCGCGATACGCTAAAGCCATCAACAGACGAAGAGCGGCGCAGGAGACTGCGCCGCTCTTGTTTCAATGCACCTGAGTATCGGCGCCGACAGAAATATAGCGTCGGTTGAAATAGACGAGGCCGGTCTGAGCCTCACCGATACGGATATCACGGACTTCCGCCAGGAAGATCGTGTGTGTCCCGACTTCCACCGCTTCGGCGATCACGCAGTCGAATGAAACCAGCGCCTGGGTCAGTGCCGGCGCACCGGTAACCAGCGTCTCGTATGACACGTTGTCCATTCGTGCCTCGGGGGCGATGTCGGTCATGCCGGCAAACAGTTGCGCCACTTCTTCCTGCCCCCAGGAAAGGACATTCACACAAAGCACACCGTTTTCGCGTAGCGCGCGGTTCGACCACGAATTGCGGTTGATGCATACCAGCAGCGTCGCGGGCGTATCAGTGACCGAACTCACCGCGGTTACCGTTGTACCGCATCGTCCGGCCGGCCCATCCGACGTCACCACACTCACCGCCGCACCAAGCTTCGACATCGCAGTCCGAAAAAGCGCCTGGTCCACCATAGACAACTCCTCTAGCTTCTGACGTCCCAGAAGCGGTGCGTCAGTTTTCGAACGGAGTGTGGCAATGCTTAGGTCCGAAACCCATACCCGCAGAGGGTGAAGCCGCTCTCATTCCATCCGGCTGGCCGATATTTTCTGCATTCACGGTGTGTCACCTCCAAAGGGGACTATACTCCGGCTCAACTCGTTCATATCCTCAAGTCATGTACAACTGTACAAGATTTTGGGGGAACCAAAAATGAGCACAGCAATACCGATGCCGCCGAATGGAGCCGACTTCCTCGAAAGCCTTCGCGACGGCCGCGAAGTCTGGATTTACGGCCAGCGGGTAAAAGACGTTACTGCCCACCCTGCCTTCCGCAACTCGACCCGCGCCTTGGCTCGCCTTTACCAATCGATGCATGAAGAAGGGCGCAAGGAGCGCCTTCTCGTGCCGACCGATACCGGCAATGGCGGCATGACCCATGCCTTCTTCAAGGTGCCGCGCACTCAGGACGACCTGCGCCGTGGCCGCGATGCCGTGCGTTGCTGGCAGGAGCAGGTCTTCGGCTGGATGGGCCGTACGCCGGACTACAAGGCTGCGCTCATCACCGGCATTGGCGCCGATCCGTCCTACTTCGGCGAATACGCCCCGAACATCGAGAACTGGTATCGCAAGGCACAGGAAGGCGTGCTGCACATGGCGCATGCCATCGTGAACCCGCCGGTCGATCGCTCGCGTCCTGCCGATGAAATCAGCGACGTGGTCATTCATGTCGAGCGCGAGACCGATGCAGGCATCATCATCTCGGGCGCCAAGGTCGTGGCAACGGGTGCACCGCAGACCCAGTACGTGTTCGTCGGCCACGCCGGCGGCCCCGTATCCAAGAAGGAATATGCGCTTTCCTTCATCGCGCCGATCTCGGCTCCGGGCACGAAGCTGATCTGCCGCCCGTCCTACGAATACGGCGCCGCCACGAGCGGTAGCCCGTGGGACTACCCGCTGTCGTCGCGCTTTGACGAGAACGACGCCATCCTCGTGTTCGACAAGACCCTGATCCCGTGGGAAAACATCATCATCTACGATGTCGATCGCATCAACGGGCACTACGAGAAAATCCGCTGGGATGGTCAGGCGCTGCTCCAGTCGATGACCCGCATGGAAGTGAAGATGACCTTCCTCGCCGGCGCGCTGTCCAAGGCGCTCGATATCACCGGCGCCGGCAAGTTCCGCGGCGTCGAGGCGGCACTGGGTGAAGTGGTCAACTGGCGCAACCTTGTATCGGGCCTGCGCGACGGCATGATCGAAGGTGCCACCCCCGGCTTTGGCGGAATGATGACCCCGTGCCATCGCTACGGCAAGTCGTACACCGCGATCGCGCCCCAGCTCTATTCGCGTATCAAGCAGATCTGCGAAACAGTGGTTGCTTCGGGCCTGATCTACCTGAACTCGAATACCGAAGACCTGAAGAACCCGGAACTGCGCCCCTACCTCGAAAAGTACCTGCGCGGCTCCAATGGCCTCGGCGTCGACGACCGTTCCAAGGTCATGAAGCTCCTCTGGGATGCTATCGGCACCGAATTCGGCGGTCGTCACGAACTCTACGAGTGGAACTACTTCGGTTCGCCCGAGCTCAACAATCTCGAATCGCTGGCAACGTCGCGTGCCATCGGCGAACTGGACGAGATGCGCGCGCTCGTCGAGACCTGCATGAACGAGTATGACGTCAATGGCTGGACCGTGGACGAGTTCATGAACCCGAACGACGTCTCGACCGTCGCACGCAAGTAAACCCTGAACGCCCGGGGCGCTCCGCGCGCCCCGGGCACCCGCCTGTTATCCCCCCTACTGCTAAAAGGAATATCCCCATGTCGATCGTCGTCGTCGTCCGTTTCCCCGTGGCGCGCCAAACCCTGCTGGACTGGGCCAAGGACAACATCGAGCTTCTCGCACCGATCCGCGCGCTGTTCGAAAAGCACGGCCGCATCTCGCACCGCGTCATCTCCAGCGAGACCGAGTTCCTCGATCTGGACGAATGGCCGTCGCGCGAAGCATATGCCGCATTCAAGGCCGAAGCCGGCCCGATGATCGAGGTCTTCGAATCCACCTTCGGTCACCGTTCGACCGACGCAATCTACGACCTCGTCGGCTGACACGGCACGATAAGGCAGAGTGGTGACACAACTCGTTTCCGCCCCTTCTGCGTCCTCCTCCCGCTCCGGCGGGGGGCTGGCGCTTTCCGTACTCCTGGGGCTGGCGTTGTGCCACCTGCTCAACGACGCCATCCAGTCGCTTCTGCCGGCCTTGTACCCGCTGATGAAAGCCGAACTTCAGCTTTCATTCAGCCAGATCGGCATGGTCGGTCTCGTCTTCCAGATCACCGCATCCGTCTTTCAGCCGGCCGTCGGCCTGGTTTTCGACCGCCATCCGCGGCCATGGCCGCTTCCACTGGCCATGTGCGCCCTTTCCGCCGGCATCGTCCTGCTCGCCTTTGCAGAGACCTATCCGGCCGTGCTGTTTTCGGCCTTCGTCATCGGCATCGGCTCCGCGATTTTTCACCCTGAAGCCTCACGCGGCACGCGGCTCGCTGCTGGCGGGCGCATCGGCTTCGGCCAGTCGCTGTTTCAGTTCGGTGGTAACCTCGGCAGCGCCTGCGGTCCCCTGCTTGCCGCCTTCCTGATCGTACCCCAGGGCCATCGCGCAATACTGTTCTGCCTCGCGCTGTCGCTGATCGGTTTTGCCGTCGTCGTGCGCCTCTCCTCGGTGCTTTTCGCCCTGCAGGCGGAAAACCACGCCAGAGTTCGCCGTCTTGCTGCCTCGCCCGAGACCAGGCGCCCCGTCGGCTTGATCCTCGCCACGCTGACCTTCCTCGTCTGCACGAAAAACGTCTATACGTCCTCCATGCAGAACTATTACAGCTTCCACCTGATCGAGACGTTCGAACTCTCGGTCTCGCAGGCGCAGCTGGCGCTTTTTGCCTTTCTAGGATCGGTCGCGATCGGCACGCTTATCGGTGGCCTGCTGACCGACCGGATCGGCACCCGCCGCATGATCAACTTCTCGATCATCGGTGCGCTTCCCTTCAGTCTCGCACTGCCGCACGCCGGGCTGACGGGCACCATTGCTCTGTCGGTCTGCGTCGGCCTGATCCTGTCCTCTGCCTTTTCCGCTCTTGTCGTCTACGGTCAGGAACTGCTGCCGAAACATGTCGGCCTGGTCGCCGGACTGTTCTTCGGTCTCGCCTTTGGCGTTTCGGGCCTTGCCGCCGCGGGCATCGGCATCCTTGCCGACCGGATCGGCCTTTCTCCAATCATGCAGCTTTGCGGGATGTTGCCCGCCGCCGGGCTGCTCTCGCTCTGGCTGCCGGATCTTTCGCGCCGCCCAACCCAGACAGAGGTCGCGTGATGCATCCAGAAACGCTCGAAATCCTTGACTATCACGTGGCCGGCGAGCCCTTGCGCATCATCCTGCCGATGCGCGCGATCGCCGGGGCGACGATGGCCGAAAAGGCCGAGGCTGCCTATTCCCTTCTGCATCCCGTGCGCAGGCTGGCCACCGCCGAGCCCCGCGCGCACCGCGACACCTTTGCGGCGTTCCTGACCGATCCCGTGTCGGAAGGATCACATCTCGGCGCCCTGTTCTGCGACGGCGAGATCGACAGCCCCTACAAGGGCGCCTGCGGTCACGGCGCGATCGCGCTGGCGGCAGCCGCGCTCAACGAGGGCTGGATCCCCCCGCACGATGGCGCCAACACCGTTCATATCGACGTTCCGGCCGGGCGCGTAACGCTGTCAGTAGACTGGGCCGACGGACGCACCGGGAAGATCGTCTACCGCCATGTGCCGAGCCGGGTGCTCGACCAGCAGAAGAGCTATCCGTCCGCTCTCGGGCCGGTTACCGGCGCGCTGGTGATGGCCGGCCCGGAGGTTCTGCTCGTCGACGCGGCGGCCCACGGGATTTCGCCCGAACTCCCCGCGGCCTTCGAGGCCTACCAGGCAATCCGGGTCGCCGCCGAAAAGAACGCGATTGCGGCACCTGACCTCGTACAGTTTCGCTGGGCCGGAAGCGGCGACCTCGAATTCCGATCGGTTGCATTCTTCGGCTCATCCAGCTTCGACCGGTCGCCCTGCGGCACCGCGACCTCAGCGCTCGTTACCTATCTTGCAGCGACCGGCACTCTCGGGGCAGACCAGACGCTCACGAACCGGACGCTCTGGGGCACGGCCTTTGCCGCGGGCATTGCGGGTCCCGACGCCAGCGCTCCACTCGCGGACGGCTTCTTTCGGGCGGAAATCCACGCCAGGGCCTTTGCGACCGGCCGTACCCAGGTCGTGATCGATCCCGAGGATACGATCGGTGAAGGGCTTCCCCTTCTGACCATCATGTGATTGAAATCTGCGAAAAAGGAGAGTGTCATGCAAAGCAGCAATTCGACCGTGGTCCTCCCCTTCCGCAGGCAACAGGAAGCCGCTGCGCCCATCGGGATCGGCCCGATGCCACATGGGCACGCCCCCGGGGCAATCCTCTGCCTTGGGAATTTCGACGGCTTTCACCGTGGCCATCACAGCGTGATCGTCACCGCCCGGGCCCTTGCCGCCCAGCAAGGCGTGCCGGCGGCGATCATGTCCTGCGAACCACATCCGCGCAGCTTTTTCGCGCCGCCGAGCCACACGCCCTTCCGGCTGTTTTCGCCGCGGCAGAAGCGGGCGTTTTTTCCGGAACTCGAGATGGGCTATCTCTTCGAGCCGCGCTTCGACGCCGACTTCGCGAACCTCGCGGCCGAGGACTTTCTCGAAACCGTGCTCCTGCGCGGGCTTGAGGTCGGCGGGATGGTCTGCGGCGCCGATTTCCGTTTCGGTGCCGGACGGCGCGGCGATCCGGAAATGCTGCAGCGTTTCTGCGCCCGGCACGGCCTGACTAGCGCCGTTCTCGCAAAGGTGCTGCCCGCTTCCTCCACCGGGATACGCAATGCATTGCTCGACGGCAGTCCCGAGGCCGCGACCGAACAGCTCGGCCGCCCGTGGAAAATCGATTTCTGCGCCAACCAGATCCAGATGCGCCCGGCGCCCGGCTGCTATCTGATCCGTGACACCGAGACCGGCGAAAGCCATACCATGCAGGTGGCGAAGGACGGCCGGCTATCGATCGAGGGCTTTGCCCATCTGCAGGAGGCCGAGGTGCTTCAACGGCTCTGACCGGGCCGAACCTGCATCCCCTCTCTTATCGCCCAAAACCGAAACGCCCCGGACAATCTGTCCGGGGCGTTTCGTTTATCGAGGATATCCAGGCCCATCAGGCCTGGCGAACAATGTCGGTCTGTCCGAGCAGCGCCGCGCCGGCATTCCAGAGGTTCTTGCGCTGGTGGCACAGGTGCCCCATCAGCGTGTCGAGATCGCGGCGGCGACGCTCGAAGGGCGAACGCTTGTAGATCGTCGAGGCGCCGAGAAGTTCCATCGCCATTTTGCAGGCGCCATAGATCTGATGGCCGGCGTTGACCGACGAAAGCGAGGCGTCGGCAACTTCGTCAGGGGTCAGCATGTTGCCGGCAAAGAGCTTGTCGGAGAAATAGGTGGCCGAGCTGTAGGAATAGGCCCGGGCCGCGCGATAGTTCATTTCCGCTTCAGCGAACTGCTGGCGCACCAGGCGATCGGCAGGCCCACGCTTCTTCAGCTCTTCCCGGACATCGTCGAGGATGCGGCGGCCAAGGCCGAGGATCACGCCGCGCAGCGAGATCGAGATGAACTGGCCGTAGCGCGACAGCGGCGGCAGGTGCGGCATCTCGCCGTCGAAGTATTCGAACACATGCTTGTCGGCGATGGTGACGTCTTCGACGCTGTAGTCGGTCGAACCCGAGCCGCGCAGGCCGAGAACGTCCCAGTTGTTCAGCAGCGTGACCTTCTCGGTCGGCAGGTAGGCAACGCGGAATTCTGGTTCGCCGTCAGCGTTCAGAATCGGCTGGCCGTTTTCATAGAGATGGATGCCGCAGACGATGTGCTGGGCGCTGTGGATGCCCGAGCCGAACGGCCAGCGGCCCTTGGCGATATGCCAGCCGCCTTCGACCTTTTCGGCCCGCGCGGGCGGGAAGAAACCGCCGGCGGTCGCATCGTCCATGGAAGGATAGATGGCTTCGGCAACTTCTTGCGGGAACTGAGCGCCGTAGAAGCCGGTATCCGAAAGGATCTGCACGTTCCAGGCGACCGACGCGTCCTCATAGCCGAGCATCTCGACGAGACGCACCTGGTCTTCGAACCGCATTTCCGGTCCGCCCCAGGCGGCCGGCCAGGCGATACGATAGACGCCGGCATCGCGCAGCGCGGCCTGCAGCTTGGGCGACAGATGCCCGATACGATCGACTTCATCCGCTTCTTCGCGAACCAGCGGCAGCAGTTTCTCAACGGCAGAAAGGATTTCTTCCGGGGTCTTGTAGATGTCGCCGCGGATATAACGGGGAGCGTTCAACACTTCTTGCATTCTTCTCACACCTGCGCTGTCACACGGACGATCCCGGCATCTGAAGACACTGAGCAACGGCCCGTCGGTTGATTGAACCAATTCTGGTGTCCCACTTTGGAGCCGAATCCACCTTATGTAACATACCCTTTGGGGGTGATGGCCACCACATCAGGCAAGCGCGACCATCGCACGGCATGTACCCTAAGGCGGGTATATCAACAGCCTTTCCGGTTTGGCCAAATCCGGCTTTCATCCATACGAAAGAAAGGCAATGCAATGTCGATAATGGTAGTGATCCGCTTCCCCGTTCCCTTTGCCACCGTCGCCGCCTGGGCGGAGAAGAACGGTGCCCTGCTTGCCCCGATCGGAGAGTTGTTCGAGAAGCACGGCCGGATCGGCCAGCGGGTGATCACCGGCGAAAACGAGTTCATCGATCTCGACGAGTGGCCCTCGCGCGAAGCCTATGCGGCGTTCAAGGCGGAAGCCGCACCGCACATCGAGGCCTTCGAAAGCGCATTCGGCCACCGTTCGACCGATACGATCTACGACATCCTCTAAGCCAGACCTGAAGTCCTCCCGGATTCGGGCACTCATGGCGCGGGCAAATTCCGCGCCATTATTGCCTGCCCGGGAGGCCGGACATTTCCGGTCACGCCGACGGCGAAGCACAAGTGCCGGGATTTCAGCGCTAAGACGCTGACCATCCTCACCGGCAAGTTCCCTGCAATTGAATGATGACTGATCGACCGGCCGTGCCCGGGTTTTCCCGAGGCCGCGGCTGCGCAAACACGTTCGCACCACAGCCGTTGATGGCTGCCGTGCATCAACACTACGGCAATCGATTTCTTTTTCAGGCTTGGTGGCGATCAGCCCGGTTCGCCTCGCCGGGTAAGATGCCTCTGCGTCAATCCCATCGGGTCCGACGATAACGGCGGCCAAAATGTCTCTAGAGACCGAAACTGCGCGGCGGCATCGGCCACCGCGCAGTCCTTAACGAATCAGGCGAGTTCGCCGACGAAACGCAGCGAGCGATAGATGCCGGTACCGTTGTAGTCGCCCTCGGGAATGCCGCCGAGGCCGGTGCGATAAAGCCCGAGTTCGTTGACGAAGACCGCAATGATCAGCGGTCCGCGATCGAAGAGAATCTGCTTCAACTGGCGAATGATCTTCGCGACCTCCTCGGGATCGGCGCTCTCGTTACCCTTCTTCCACAGCGCCAGGTACTCGTCATCGACCCAACGCAGCGTCGGAATGCCCGGGTCCGGGCCGTCGAGCAGCGAGGAGGTCATGAAGAACGGTGCCGGCGGGTAGTAGTCGCCGCCATGGAACGGACGCTCGATGAACTCCTCATTGAAGAAGGCTGCCGGCTCCAGCTTGCGCACTTCCACATTGAGGCCGATCAGCTTGGCATCTTCCGAAAGGATCAGCGCCGTCGCCATGTCATCGACCATGGTAAGTTCGATGGTCTTGCCGGTGAGCCCGGCTTCCTCGATCAGCTTCTTGGCGCCTTCTACATCGCGCGTGCGCACGAGTGCGTCGCTGGCCGTCGTATCCTGAGGTGCGTAGATGTCGTTGGCGATGGTCGCATAGCCGTTGTAACCCGAATTGACCACGGCCTCGCGGTCGAGCACCATGCGCATTGCCTGGCGCAGCTTGACCTCCTTGAAGGGCTCGATGTCCGAACGCATGTGGATCGGATAGCACTTGCCGGTCGGCGAGTTGTAGAGCTGGAAGCGCTCGTCCGCCTCGTACTCGTCCGCCATTGCCGGCGAAAGGCCGTTCACGATGTCGACCTGCCCGGCCGTGATTGCGTTCAACAGTGCCGATTCATCGGCGAAGATGCGCAGGGTGACTTCGTCCACCACCGCCTTCGGGCCGTGATAGTTTTCATGGCGCGTGAGCGTGACCGATTCCATCTCGACGCTGCGATCGTATCGGAAGGCGCCCGTACCCACCGGCTTCTTCGGATCGAAGTTGGCGGGGATGATACCCGAGAAAGCCGAGGACATGGCTTCGGGAAACCAGTTGCGCTTGCCGCCGAGCTTCACGCGCACGGTCAGCGGATCGATTTCCTCGTAGTTCTCCACCGGTCCGAGATAACCGCGCGAGACCGTGCCTTCGGCGCTGATCGCCTTCATCGAGTGGATGACGTCCTTGGCCGTCAGCGGCTGACCGTCGTGGAAAACGACGCCAGGCTTGATCTTGATCTCCCAGTAGGACGTGTCGCCATCGATGGCAGTCATCGATTCCGCCAGGCACATGCTCATCGAGCCGTCGTTTTCGTACTGGGTCAGCCCCTCGAAAACCAGGTTCTGGTTGAGCATGGCGACGGCATCGTCGCCCATGATATGCGGATTGACGAAACCGCGGGCGCCCTGGCCGACGTGGCCGACGGTCAGCTTGCCGCCCGGCTTGAGTGCGGGTGCAGCATGCGCCTGCGAACCGACCTTCGGTAGCAGCCCGGACACGAGACTGAAGCCGGCAGCGCCGAGCGACGCCAGCAGCACCTGGCGCCGGCTAAAAGCATTGGACGATGGAGTCGATGACAAACCTGTATCGACCGCAGGCGTGTTCTTACTGCGCATGGAATTCCCCCAGATTTTAGAACAAAACAAGCGCTTCTCGGCCACCCGCAATTTATGAGTATTTTGTTGTATATTCAGCCGATAAGCGCGTTGCTGGAACGAGGAGACCGAACATTTGTCAATCCCCTTGAAACGAAAGCTAGGAGACTGTCGGGACGGGAGACATGCCCTCGTTGGGTGACAAACGCTACAACGGGTGCGGCGCGTCGAACATCATGATCGTCACGCGAATCGGGAGAGTTCGCCGCTGCAGCGGACAAGCTCGAAAACGCGTTCCCTTCCCTGTCGGTCGGGCGAATTAACCCCTCGCGAACACGCTGCTGGCGTCGCTGACGATTTCGACGTGATTGAAGGCGGCGGCACCGGTCGCCTGTGCGTCGCCACGTGCGCGCCGCGATAAAGACGGGTGTGGAAGTCGGTGTTGTGGGCGGCATAATCTTCGTGCCGGCCTGCATGAACAAGGCGGATCCAGTCGTGATGCTCCCGCTCCAGCGACCGGCGTTCGTCCACGGTAATGCGTTCGGCCGAAAGCCGGGCGGAGTGCAGCCATCAGGATGTGCAGAGTGCCTCGGTCGGGAGTTCGACGATCGTGGCCAATCTCGTCCAGCTTACAGTTCCGACCAACGCAATTGCCGGAAGAGAATGGGAGTCGAACCCACCAAAGACCGTCTAACAGCCCCTCCCGGATTTGAAGTCCGGACGCCCCACCAGGGACGACTCTCTTCCATAGTCAACTGCAGCCTGCGCCAGATCGCCGAACATGTCCAGCTTGTGTCGATTGAGCCTTCGCCGGTCGCCGCGCCGTACCGTAACCTTGTTGCGGTCGAAGAACTCGAGGATCTGGATTGCCACCTTGCGCCCGCTATCGACACGATCTCGAAAGCAGGCGGCAGTAAACCATCCATCATCAAGGGATGCGTCCATGCCGACGAGAATACGAACCAGCTCCCCGATCGTCTCCACAGTAAAGAAGCGGTCCTGCCCCACTTCGTGTACGCGCCCCATGCGGCTTGCCAGCTTCATAAGGCGCCGAATATCGGATTCCTGTTCGCCCAGCAGGCCGGCGATATCACGGACGCGTAGTGGCCGGAACCGTTCCTCGCCGTCTATCAAAGGCAACAATCTTTGCCAGAGTATTTCGTCGCCAGCGCTCATCGTCGCCTTGTGACCGATGAGCCTCAGCCAGACACCCTCGAGAGCAACGCGCCGCTCGTCGATCAGCATGGCCACTGCTGCGCGGAATGCAGATGCGGACAGACATGGAAGCAGCGCCTGTCGCAACCGCTCGAGGCTCATGCCGGCTAGGTCGGGGTTTTCGGTATGGAATAGCGCCAGCCGCTCCAGAAGTGCATCGCGAAATTTCTGCCAATGCCGTGGCAGCATAAGGAGGACAGAACCTGCGTGCGGCAGCAC
>JAEWPB010000165.1 GCA_023399465.1 Pseudomonadota bacterium | reverse complement strand
GGTGGGCACCGGTCCTGTCGCGGAAGCCTTCTATGCCGCGTTCCAGTTTCCCAACACGTTCCGCCGCCTCTTTGCCGAGGGCGCGTTCAACGCCGCCTTCGTGCCGCTCTTCTCCAAGGAAATCGAGGCCAATGGCGTCGCGGGCGCCAAGCGCTTTTCCGAGGAGGTCTTCGGCGTCCTGTTTTCCGTGCTGATGCTCATCACCATCGCCATGGAACTGTTGATGCCGTTGCTGGTGACCTGGATCATCGCGCCGGGGTTTGCCGACGATCCGGAAAAATTCTCGATCACCGTGCGCATGGCGATGGTGATGTTCCCCTATCTGATGTGCATGTCGCTGACCGCGATGATGAGCGGGATGCTGAACTCGCTGCACCACTACTTCGCTGCGGCGATCGCCCCTGTTTTCCTGAACGTGGTGATGATCGGGGCGCTGGCCTACGCCCTGTGGAGCGGTGCCGAGCCGTTGCAGACCGGCTGGTATCTCTCCTGGGGCGTTCTGGTGGCGGGCCTCCTGCAGATGGCTGTGGTCTATGCGGGCGTGCGCCACGCCGGCATGAGCATCGGCTTCAAGTTCCCGCGTTTCACCCCGAATGTGAAGCGCCTGCTGGTGCTTGCGGTTCCCGCGGCGATCACCGGCGGCATTACTCAGATCAACCAGTTAGTCGGGCAGGCGATCGCATCCGGCAAGGAGGGCGCCATATCCGCCCTGCAATATGCCGACCGCATCTACCAGCTGCCGCTCGGTGTCGTCGGCGTAGCTGTGGGCGTCGTGCTGTTGCCGGAACTGTCGCGGGCTCTGAAGGGCGGTCACCTCAAGGAAGCGGGCAACCTCCAGAACCGGTCGATCGAGTTCGTGCTGTTCCTGACCCTGCCGGCGGCGGCAGGCCTCTGGGTGCTCTCCGACGATATCATTCGCGTTCTCTATGAACGCGGCGCCTTTTCCGAACAGAACACGGTGATCGTCGGCGGCATCCTGGCGGTCTACGGTCTCGGCCTTCCGGCCTTCGTTCTGATCAAGGCCTTGCAGCCGGGCTTCTATGCCCGCGAGGATACCCGCACGCCGATGAAGTTCTCGGGCATTTCGGTCGCGATCAACACCGCCCTGGCGCTGACGCTGTTTCCCGTTTTCGCCGAGCGCGGCATCGCGATGGCGGAGGCCGCTGCCGGCTGGATCAGCACTGTGCTTCTCTTCGGTACCCTCGTTTGGCGCGGCCACCTCGTCTGGGAATGGGCGCTGGCCCGGCGGGCGGCGCTGCTGCTGGTAGCGACTGCGGCGATGGCCTTTGTGCTGGATTACCTTTCCGGAAGATGGAGCGGGTGGCTCGGGCCCGAGGCAGCACTGCTGACCCAGGTGGGGACGATCGGCGCGCTGATCGCGGTCGCCATGGTCGTCTACTTCAGTCTCGCCTTCCTGATCGGCGGTGCCGATCTCGGCATGATCCGGCGCAACCTGAAGCGCAAGCCACAGGCCGGTGCCGAGGCTGCGGCCGCGAAGGAAGGTCCGGAAAGCCAATGAGGCAGACGATCGCCCGCATTGCCCTGGTCGTCCCGGACTATGATGAGGGGATCGCATTCTACTGCGGCAAGCTGGGTTTCGATCTTCTCGAGGATACCGCGCTGCCTGACGGCAAGCGCTGGGTCGTTGTCCGTCCTAAAGGGGCGTCGGAGACGGCTCTGCTGCTTGCCCGCGCCGCGGATGATCGTCAGACGGCTGCGATCGGCAACCAGACCGGCGGTCGGGTCGGCTTCTTCCTCTTTACCGACGATTTTGCCCGCGACTATGCCATGATGCGCCAGAAGGGCGTCGTGTTCCTGGAAGAACCGCGCCGCGAACCCTATGGCACGGTCGCGGTCTTCACCGATCCGTTCGGCAACGGCTGGGACCTGATGCAACCCGGATCGCAAGACGCGAACGACCTTCCGGCCCCTTGATTGCCTGCCTTTGGCCGTGCATAAGCGGCAACAACCAATTCCTGGGATAATCACGCATCAGGCCCTCCACCCGCCTGTTTTTGAGGACGACAATGAACGAGTTCAAACCGCTTGTCTTTTCCGGTGTCCAGCCGACCGGCAACCTTCATCTCGGAAACTATCTCGGCGCCATCCGCAAGTTCGTAGCCCTGCAGGAAAACAACGATTGCATCTACTGCGTCGTCGACCTGCATGCGATCACCGCCCAGCTCGTCCATCCGGACCTGCGCGGCCAGATCCGCTCGATTGCGGCTGCGTTCATCGCATCCGGCATTGATCCTGAAAAGCATATCGTCTTCAACCAGTCGGCGGTTCCGCAGCATGCCGAGCTCGCCTGGATCTTCAACTGCGTGGCGCGCATCGGCTGGATGGAGCGCATGACCCAGTTCAAGGACAAGACAGGCGGCAAGAATGCCGAGCAGGTCTCGCTCGGCCTGCTCGCCTATCCGAGCCTGATGGCGGCCGACATCCTCGTCTATCGCGCGACCCATGTCCCGGTCGGGGACGACCAGAAGCAGCATCTGGAACTGGCCCGCGATATCGCCATGAAGTTCAACATCGACTTCAAGGAGCATATCCGCCGCACGGGCTACGGTGTCGACATCGTGGTCGGCGATGAGCCGGTGCATGCCTATTTCCCGATGGTCGAGCCCCTGATCGGCGGCGCGACGCCGCGCGTCATGTCGCTGCGTGACGGCACCAAGAAGATGTCGAAGTCCGACCCGTCGGACCTGTCGCGCATCAACCTGATGGATGATGCCGAAACGATCGCCAAGAAGATCCGCAAGGCCAAGACCGACCCGGACGCGCTTCCGAGCGAGATCGAGGGTCTCAAGGGGCGCCCCGAGGCGGAAAACCTCGTCGGGATCTACGCGGCGCTCACCGACCGGACGAAGGAAGACGTGCTGAAGGAGTTCGGCGGACAGCAGTTCTCGGTCTTCAAGCCGGCTCTGATCGATCTCGCAGTCGAGGTCCTCGCACCGATCACGACCGAAATGCGTCGCCTGATGGACGACACCACCCACATCGACAATATTCTGCGCAAGGGTGGCGAGCGGGCACGTGTTCGTGCCGAAGCCACCATGAAGGAAGTGCGCGACATCATCGGCTTCCTGCAGTAAGCTCTGCCCCAAAAACCTGCGGCGGGCATTCCGGACCCGCCGGAGGGGGATTGGGCTGAACCCCTCCGGAGGCAGAAACGCGCCATGGTATCGAAGCGTCTATCCCGTCTCGAAGGTCATCGCCGCAAGTTCATGGCGGTGATCGACGATACTCCTGAATGCCAGCGGGCGGTTCACTATGCCGGTCGCCGGGCGAAGAATTCCAATGGCGGCCTGGTTCTTCTCTACGTGATCTCGGATGCCGATTTCCAGCAGTGGCTGGGTGTCGAGGAGATCATGCGCGCCGAAGCCCGCGAGGAAGCCGAGGCGACCGTCGCCAAGACCGCGCAGATCGTCCGCGAAAGCATCGGCATCGAGCCGGAGGTCGTCGTCTGCGAGGGATCGGCCACAGAGCAGATCCACCGCGTCATCGAGGAAGATCGCGACATCGCCATTCTGGTTCTTGCCGCCGGCTCCGCCAAGGAGGGCCCGGGGCCGCTGGTTTCCTCGATCGCCGGACGCTCGGCGGCATTTCCGATCCCGGTGACGGTTTTGCCGGATTCGCTGACCAATGAGGAAATCGACGCCCTGTGCTGACCGGAATGCGGCAGACCTTGATCCTTCCAGTCAAACCACCTATTTTCTTTTGAAAGATTCTAAAAGTCGGCGCGAGCACGGGTGCTCGCCACGAGGAGAAAACGATGTTCATCCAGACCGAAGCCACGCCAAACCCGGCAACGCTCAAGTTCCTGCCGGGCAAGGTCGTGCTCGAAAGCGGAACGGCGGATTTCCGCAGCCCGGAAGACGCGGCCGTTTCTCCGCTGGCCTCGCGTATCTTCGCGGTCCCCGGTGTGACCGCAGTCTTCTTCGGCTATGATTTCGTCACCGTGACCAAGGAAGGTCAGGAGTGGCAGCACCTCAAGCCGGCCATCCTCGGCTCGATCATGGAGCACTTCATGTCCGGCGCGCCTGTCATGGGCGCTGCCGCCGGTCAGGGCAGCACGGACGAGGAAGGCGAGTTCTTCGACGAGGGCGACGAGACCATCGTCGCCACGATCAAGGAGTTGTTGGAAACCCGCGTGCGTCCGGCCGTCGCCCAGGATGGCGGCGACATCACCTTCAAGGGCTTCCGCGACGGCACGGTCTATCTCAACATGAAGGGTGCGTGCTCGGGCTGCCCGTCCTCGACCGCGACGCTCAAGCACGGCGTCCAGAACCTGCTCCGTCACTTCGTGCCAGAAGTGCAGGAAGTGGAGGCGGTCTGATTTTGGTAGTCACGGGGCTGGCGCCATGATCGTTCTTGCAATGGATACGGCCGGGCCCGATTGCTCGGCCGCGCTTTACGACAGCAATTCCGACAGCATTCTTTCCGAAGTGACCGAGAACATCGGCCGCGGTCATGCCGAAAAACTGATGGCAGTGGTCGATCTTGCCCTGGCCGAGGCCGGGCTGGAGCTGGGTGCCGTCGAACGTATCGCCATCACCATCGGTCCGGGATCGTTCACCGGCATTCGCGTGGGTGTCGCCGCAGCCCGCGGTTTTGCGCTGTCGCTCGGTGTTCCGGCTGTCGGCGTGCCGACGCTTGCGGTGCTGGCCATGCAGAAGCGCATGGAAACGCCGGGCGTGCCGGTGCTCGCGGCGATGGATGCCAAGCGTGGCGAAGTCCATGCACAGTCCTTCGATGCTGATGGTCGGCCTACCACTGAGCCCGCGGCGCTTGCGATCGCAGACGCCATCGCCCTTGCCCGCGACTTTCCCGGCGCGATCGCCGGATCGGCCGGGCCTCTGCTTCGCGGCGAAGAAGCATCTGGCGGGCCTGACAGATTTCCCATATCCATAGTAGCGCGACTCGCTTCCACGGCAGATACCGACAGCGGGCCGCCAAGCCCTCTCTACTTGCGTGGACCCGACGCCAAACCGCAGTCCGGGTTCGCCATACCCAGGATCTGACCATGCTTGAATCCTACCTCTCCAGAAAGCCCGAATTTGAAATCGTAGCGATGGAGAGCGAGGATTGCCCGGCGATGTCGGGCTTGCATGGCGAGCGCTTCTCGAAGCCGTGGGGCGACGGCGAATTTCACGCACTTCTGATGCAGTCGGCCGTCTTCGGCTTTGTCGCGCGCCAGACCAACGGCCTCTTCCGGCAGCCGTTGTCGGGTTTCGTGCTCGCCCGCGAAGCCGGCGGCGAGGCGGAAATCCTCACCATCGCGGTCAATGCGAGATTGTCCCGTTCCGGTCTCGGCTGGCGCCTGATGCAGGCGGCCATGCGCGAAGCCAGCGCGAGGGGCGGGGACAGCATGTTCCTGGAAGTCGACGACGGCAATACCGCCGCGCTCGGTCTTTATCGCAAGCTCGGTTTTCAGAAAGTTGGGGAGCGACCGGCCTATTATGCCGACAAGAACGGGGTAAAATCCACGGCGCTTGTCATGAAGCGTGATCTTCGCTAGTTCCGGTGTCTTAAGTTGACTAGAATACTTGAGGAAAGCGAACACCATGGCAGGTCTAGCGAAATCGCTCGAGGAGCTCTGCGCTGAACGCGGCATGCGAATGACCGAGCAGCGCAGGATCATTGCACGCATCCTGGAAGAGTCGGAGGATCATCCGGATGTGGAGGAGCTCTATCGTCGTTCCGTCATGGTTGACGCGAAAATCTCGATCTCGACCGTGTACCGGACCGTGAAGCTGTTCGAGGATGCCGGCATCATCGAGCGCCATGAGTTCCGGGACGGCCGTGCCCGTTATGAGACAGTACCCGAAGAGCATCACGATCACCTGATCGATCTGAAGTCGGGTGTGGTGATCGAGTTCCATTCGCCGGAAATCGAGGCGTTGCAGGAACGCATTGCGCGCGAGCACGGTTTCAAGCTCGTGGATCATCGCCTTGAACTGTACGGCGTGCCGCTTCGTAAAGACGAGCGCTGACCTCATGTCGGCAGCCAGGGGAGCCTAGCGATGATCGCCTGGCTGCGGATCGCCTTTGTTGCGGTTGCCATCACGGGCTTGACCGCGGTGCTAGCGCCCATTCAGCTGGCGAGCCTGGCGCTCGACCTGAGGCTTCGGCGGCGCATTCCGCGCTTGTGGCATCGCATCGTGGTCGGTCTTATTGGCCTGCGTATTACCGTGCACGGTGAGGTCGATACCCGTCGGCCGCTGCTGATCGCCGCCAATCACGCCTCTTGGCAGGATATCATGGTGCTGGGCGCCATTGCCGACGTCGTGTTCATCGCCAAGTCGGATGTGCGTCGCTGGCCGGTGTTCGGTGCGCTTGCGAAGATGCAGAAGTGCATTTTCGTAGAGCGCGAGCAGAAGCGCCGTACCGGGGACCAGGTGAACGAGATCGCGGCCCGGCTGATTGACGGCGAGATCGTCGTGCTGTTCCCTGAGGGAACGACCTCGGACGGCAACCGCATGCTCGAGGTCAAGTCGTCCCTGTTTGGCGCGGCGGCCTCTGCTGTGCCGCACTCGCCCTCGGGCATGGTGCACGTGCAGCCGGTGGCGATTGCCTATACTCGCATTCACGGCATGGTGATGGGGCGCTACCACCGGCCGGTCGCTTCCTGGCCCGGGGATATTGGGCTGATGCCGCACCTTCTCGGCGTGCTCAAGACGGGCGCGCTCGATGTCGATGTCCATTTCGGCCCGACAGTCGATTACGACGCGACGAGCAAGCGCAAGGAGGTAAGCGCGGTGGTGGAGCATCGCATCCGCCGCATGCTCGACGGGCACCTGCGCGGACGCGGCGAGCCCTGACCTCCGGCAGGTCGCATTTTTTGTTTTCTCTCGGCTGAAAAAGCTCTAAATAGCGGCCATGAGCCAAGACCCCGCTATTCTTTCCGCCCCGGAAACTCCCGTTCGCGACGGCGCCAACAGCCGCAAGGTGTTCATCAAGACCTATGGCTGCCAGATGAACGTCTACGATTCCGGGCGCATGGCCGATGCCCTGGCCCGCGACGGCTATGAGCCGACGGAAGACATGCAGGACGCGGACCTCGTGTTGCTCAACACCTGCCATATCCGCGAGAAGGCCGCAGAGAAGGTCTATTCTGCGCTCGGCCGGCTGCGCGAGATGAAGAAGCAGCGGACGGCGGAAGGCCGGGAATTCATGATCGGCGTCACCGGCTGCGTCGCTCAGGCGGAAGGCGAGGAGATCCTGCGCCGGGCTCCTTCGGTCGATGTGGTCGTCGGCCCGCAGACCTATCACCGCCTGCCGGAGGCATTGCGCCGCGCCAAGGATGGCGAACGGGTGGTGGAGACGGAATACGCGATCGAGGACAAGTTCGAACATCTTCCCGATACCGACAAGGCCAAGATCCGCGCGCGTGGCGTCACCGCATTCCTGACCGTGCAGGAAGGCTGCGACAAGTTCTGCACTTTCTGCGTGGTGCCCTATACCCGCGGTTCGGAGGTTTCGCGACCGGTTGCCCAGATCGTCGACGAGGCACGAAAGCTGGTCGATGGCGGCGTGCGCGAGATCACGCTTCTCGGCCAGAACGTCAATGCCTGGCACGGTGCCGGTCCTGATGGTGCGGAGTGGGGCCTCGGCGATCTTCTCTATCGCCTTGCGGAGATCCCCGGCCTGGCCCGCCTGCGCTACACGACCAGTCATCCGCGCGACATGGACGATCGCCTGATCGAGGCCCACCGCGACCTCAGGATGCTCATGCCCTATCTGCACCTGCCGGTGCAGTCCGGATCCGACCGCATCCTCAAGGCGATGAACCGCCGCCATACGGCTGCGGAGTATCTTGCTCTGATCGAGCGCATCCGCGGCATGCGCCCTGACATTGCAATCTCGGGCGACTTCATCGTCGGCTTCCCCGGCGAGACCGATGCCGATTTCGAGGACACGCTGAAGGTGGTTGAGGCGGTCCGTTACGCCCAGGCCTTCTCGTTCAAGTACTCCACCCGTCCCGGTACCCCCGGCGCCGAGCTGGACAACCAGGTCCCCGAAGAGGTCAAGGCGGAACGTCTCGAGCGGCTGCAGGCCCTGCTGCTGAAGCAGCAGCACGAATTCGCCGAAGGCTGCGTCGGCAAGGTCATCGACCTGCTGCTGGAAAAGCCGGGCCGGATGCCGGGCCAGCTCATCGGCCGTTCGCCCTGGTTGCAGTCGGTGAATGTTGATGCAAAATCATCGCAAATCGGTGACATTATTACCGTGCGAATCACAGGTACCGGCCCGAACAGCTTGTTTGCCGAGGTGGCATGAGGTTAGACTAGGGCCAATGGGGCATTGAAACAGGAGCCTGACCGCTTGAACGGACCAGATTTGGTTACTTCATCATCGCGCCAACCCCGTACCGCTGCGACCGACGCCAACCATTTCGTCTTGACGTTCGAGAACAATCGCTACGCCAGCGAGCTCTTTGGCCAGTTCGACCAGAACCTCAAGCTTCTGGAGCAGCGGCTTCACGTCGAAGCCCGGCCGCGCGGCAATTCCGTGTCGATTTCCGGCGATGTCGTGGCGACCAACCAGGCTCGCCGCGCTCTCGACCATCTCTACGAACGCTTGCAGAAGGGCGGTTCGGTCGAGACTTCGGATGTCGAGGGAGCCATCCGCATGGCAGTGGCCGCGGATGACCAGCTGACGCTGCCGACCATGGAGCGCAAGGCTAAGCTCACCATGTCGCAAATCTCCACTCGCAAGAAGACCATCGTTGCCCGCACGCCGGTGCAGGACGCCTATATGCGGGCGATGGAGCGCTCCGAACTGGTCTTCGGTGTCGGCCCGGCCGGTACCGGTAAGACCTATCTCGCCGTGGCTCATGCCGCGCAGCTGCTGGAGCGCGGTGTCGTCGATCGCATCATCCTTTCCCGTCCCGCGGTCGAAGCCGGCGAGCGTCTCGGCTTTCTGCCGGGCGACATGAAGGAGAAGGTCGATCCCTATCTTCGCCCGCTCTATGACGCACTCTACGACATGATGCCGGGCGACAAGGTCGAACGCGCGATTACTGCCGGCGTCATCGAGATCGCGCCGCTGGCCTTCATGCGCGGACGCACGCTCGCGAATGCCGCCGTCATCCTCGACGAGGCGCAGAACACCACGTCGATGCAGATGAAAATGTTCCTGACGCGTCTTGGCGAAAATGCGCGGATGATCGTCACGGGCGATCCGAGCCAGATCGACCTGCCGCGTGGTGTCAAGTCCGGGCTGGTGGAAGCGCTTGCCATCCTGAAGGGGGTCGAGGGTGTCTCGACCGTCCGCTTCAGCGACAAGGATGTCGTGCGTCACGCCCTTGTGGCGCGGATCGTAAAGGCTTACGACGCCGAATACGCAATCTCCGACGAAAGTGAGCAGGGTGACCGGTAAGCCGGAAACCGAGACCATGCCGGAACTGGACATTCAAATCAGCATCGAAGAAGGGGACTGGCCGAGCGAGCCGGTCCTCGAGACAATGAGCACACGGGTGCTCGGCGCGGCCGCCGGCTATCTTGCCGGGAACGAAGGGCAGCCCTTTCCGCCGATGCCGACGGAAGTGTCGCTGGTTTTCACCGATGACGCCTCGATCCGCGAGATCAACGCCGAATGGCGCGACCAGGACAAGCCGACCAACGTGCTATCCTTCCCCGCCTATCCGCTGGTGCCGGGCGGCAAGCCCGGGCCGATGCTCGGTGATATCGTCATTGCCCGGGAAACGGTGGCGCGCGAGGCTGTCGAGCTCGAAAAGAGTTTCGACGACCATCTCACACACCTTATGGTCCATGGATTTCTGCATCTCTTCGGCTACGATCACATGGATCGCGAAGAAGCGGAGATCATGGAAGGGCTGGAGACTCGCATTTTGGCCACGCTAGGCCTATCTGATCCCTATGCCGGCCAAGAGCCGGCCTGACAGTTTGGAACCATGAGCGACACTTCGACAAACACGGCCCGAGAGGCCAAGGACGCCTCGGGCGCTTCCTCTTCAGAAGAGGGAAGCAGTCCGTCATCAAAACACGACACAAGCGGCAAGTCCCACGCATCGTTCTGGACCCGCGCGGCGCGCATCTGGCGCCCGGCCTCGGGTTCGAGGCTGCGCGAGGATCTGGCTGATGCGCTGCTGACCGAGGATGCTCGCAGCGATGCCTTCTCGCCCGAAGAAAAGGCGATGCTGCACAATATCCTGCGCTTCCGCGAGGTCCGCGTCGAAGACGTGATGGTACCGCGCGCCGACATCGAGGCGGTGGACCAGAACATCACCATCGGCGAACTGATGATCCTTTTCGAGGAATCCGGCCGCTCGCGCATGCCGGTCTATTGCGAGACGCTCGATGATCCGCGCGGCATGGTGCATATCCGCGACCTGCTCGCCTATGTGACCAAGCAGGCGCGCAACAAGCGTCGCAACGGGTCGAAGCCGCCGGCGTCGCCGGCCCCCGCAGACAAGCAGGAAAAGAGCACGCGCGCTGCCAAGGCGAATTTCGACCTCGGCCGCGTCGACCTCGACAAGACCGTGGTCGAGGCCGGCATCATCCGTCAGGTGCTGTTCGTGCCACCCTCCATGCTCGCCTCCGATCTCCTGCAACGCATGCAGGCGAACCGCACGCAGATGGCGCTGGTGATCGACGAATATGGCGGGACTGATGGCCTTGCCTCGCACGAGGACATCGTCGAGATGGTCGTCGGCGATATCGAGGACGAGCACGACGACGAAGAGGCGATGTTCACCCGGGTCTCCGAAGACGTGTTCGTCGCCGACGCCCGCGTCGAGCTCGATGAAATTGCGGCCGCGATCGGCCCGGATTTCGACGTGCAGGAACATGCCGAGGAAGTCGACACGCTCGGCGGCCTGATCTTCTCGCTGCTCGGTCGCATTCCCGTTCGCGGCGAGGTGGTTCAGGCTCTCCCGGGATTCGAGTTCCATATTCTCGATGCCGATCCGCGACGCATCAAGCGGGTACGAATCCTGCGCAAGCGCCATACGGCTGTTCGCCGCCGTCCCGCCAAGGGCGAAGGCGAAGGCGGCGCCACCGCCGGCGAAGCCTCTCACCCGGATGCAGAGGCCCATCCGACCACCGACAGCAACGGTGCCGGCACCTTGAACTGATGCCGCAAGGCTCGCTCTGGAATGAACAACGACGCCCGGTGCAATCGCGCCGGGCGTTCGCGCATGTGCTTCACACGACAAATGGCGCGAACTTTGAAACACTGGTCGCCATTGATTCGGGCGAGATGAAGGGGATGCGCGTGGAACGGCTTGCGGGCAAGGTGATGCTTCTGTGGGGCGCCAGGCGCGCTTTTCTGGCGATAGCGGCCGGTGCCATCGGGGTTCTGGCGCTGCCACCCTTCGGGTTCTTCGCCGCGCTCTTCGTTTCCTTCACCCTGCTTGTCTGGCTGCTCGATGGTGCGGCGAGCCATCCCGAGAGCGGGTGGCTCGGTCGCCTGCGACCGGCCTTCGTCACCGGCTGGCTGTTCGGCTTTGGCTATTTCGTCGCCGGCCTCTGGTGGCTCGGCAATGCGCTGATGATCGAGGCCGTGGAATTCGCCTGGGCGCTGCCTTTCGCCATTCTTGGGCTGCCGGCGGTGCTGGCGATCTTTTATGGTCTGGCGACCGCCTTCGCCCGCCTGTTCTGGTCCGACGGCATGGGCCGGATTGCGGCACTTGCCGCAGGCTTCGGCCTGGCCGAATGGCTTCGCAGTTTTGTGGCCACGGGCTTTCCCTGGAATGCCATCGGCTATGGCGCGATGCCGTTTCCGATGATGATGCAGTCGGCGCATGTGATCGGCCTGTTCGGGGTGACGACGCTTTCGGTGTTCGTGTTCGCCGCGCCGGCCCTGATCGGAACCCGTCGCGGCATGGTCCCCGGCCTGCTGATCGCCGCCGCCCTCTTTGCCGCCCATCTGGGTTACGGCGCCTATCGGCTGACCTTCTCTGCCACCGTGCCGGACGATACGCCTGTCACCATTCGCTTGGTGCAGCCGCGGATCGACCAGGCGCAGAAGCTGGATGATGCGGAGCGCAGCGCCATTTTCGAGGAGCATCTGGCCCTGTCGCGAAGCGCGGCGGAGGAAGGCGGGGAGCGGCCGGACATCGTCGTCTGGCCGGAGACTTCAGTCCCCTTCATCCTGACCCAGAACCAGGACGCGCTCGCCCGGATCGCCGAGGTGCTGGAGGACGGCCAGATCCTCGTCGCCGGTGCGGTGCGCGCCGAGGAAATGGGGGCCGGCATCCCGCCGCGCTACTACAATTCCGTCTACGTGATCGATGACAAGGGGCAGATCATCGGCGCTTCCGACAAGGTCCATCTCGTACCCTTCGGCGAATATGTTCCCTTCGAGGATATCCTGCGCAACTGGGGGATCGACAATGTCGTCAACATGCCCGGCGGGTTCTCGCCAGCATCAGCACGTCAGATGCTGACGCTGCCGGACGGACTGAAGCTGTGGCCACTGATCTGCTACGAAGCGATCTTCCCGCAGCTGACCGGACAGCCGGCCGAGGGGGCCGACGCGATCCTCAATCTGACGAATGATGCATGGTTCGGGAACAGCCCGGGACCGTACCAGCATTTCCATCAGGCCCGGGTACGGGCAGTGGAAAGCGGCCTGCCGCTGATTCGGGGGGCGAATAGCGGAATATCCACAGTTGTCGATTCTTATGGCCGTGTGGTTGCCGGCCTTGATTTTGACAAACGAGGGGTGCTCAATGCAACCATTGCTCGTAAGCCCGAACTGTTCTGGAATGAACATTCTCGGATGCGTAACTTTTGGTTGATAATCGCGGGAATTATAATCGTTGCCGCGGGTGCGCGCATTGGTTTTATTTCCGGGAAGAATTGACCAAAAACCCCTAAAAATGCATAGTGCATACATCGATCACCGTATCGTATGCTCATGACCGGGCGGGCGGCAATTGCAACGTGGCGTTATACGTGCATTACAAGCAAAGTCGGGTTGTGGGGGCAGAGAACAAAGCGCACTAGGACTGCACCATGATTGAAAATAAAAAGAAGCCTAATCCGATCGATATTCATGTTGGCAGTCGGATTCGCCTTCGCCGGACCATGCTTGGCATGAGCCAGGAAAAGCTGGGTGAGAGCCTCGGCATCACCTTCCAGCAGATCCAGAAATACGAGAAAGGCACCAACCGCGTTGGCGCCAGCCGCCTGCAGAACATTTCCAGCATTCTGAATGTCCCGGTGTCGTTCTTCTTCGAAGATGCACCCGGTGAGCAGGCCGCCGGGCCGTCCGGCATGGCCGAAGCATCGAGCTCCAACTATGTCGTGGACTTCCTCTCGTCCTCGGAAGGACTGCAGCTCAACCGCGCCTTCGTGAAGATCGGCGACCCCAAGGTGCGTCGTCGCATCGTCGATCTGGTCAAGGCTCTGGCTGCCGAAGCCGATAGCGAATGAGCCTTCCCTAACCGATGGAACTATAGGCGGTCACATGTGGCCGCCTTTTTTGTTTCAGGGGGTAGAATTTTCCGGTTCCGAGCTCATATAAAGATATATTTATGTCCTTGTGCGCTTGTTTTTGGGCCGGGAAATGGCTAACTACGGCAAGGCTTTCATTCTTTGAGGGGAATCCCGTATGCGCCTGAACTACCTGTTCACGAGTGAGTCCGTTGCCGAAGGTCATCCGGACAAGGTCTGCGACCGCATTTCAGACGAAATTGTCGATCTGGTCTACCGCGAGGCGGCCAAGAATGGTGTAGACCCCTGGCAGGTGCGCATTGCCTGCGAAACGCTGGCGACGACGAATCGCGTCGTGATTGCCGGCGAGGTCCGCCTGCCGCCGAGCCTGATGAAGAAGGACAAGGACGGCAACGACGCGATCAACCCCTCCAAGTTCAAATCCGCGGCGCGCAAGGCGATCCGCGACATCGGCTACGAGCAGGACGGCTTCCACTGGAAGACGGCGAAGATCGACGTGCTGCTGCATTCGCAGTCGGCCGACATCGCGCAGGGCGTCGACAGCGCGGCTGACCGCCAGGGCGACGAAGGCGCGGGCGACCAGGGCATCATGTTCGGCTATGCCTGCCGCGAGACGCCTGATCTGATGCCGGCGCCGATCTACTATTCGCATCGGATCCTGCAGCTCCTGGCCGCCGCCCGCAAGAAGGGCGAGGGCGATGCAGCCTTGCTGGGCCCAGACGCCAAGAGCCAGGTCACCGTCAAGTATGTCGACGGCAAGCCGGCGGAAGTCACGTCGATCGTGCTGTCGACCCAGCATCTCGATGACAGCTGGGATTCCAAGAAGGTGCGTGCGGTCGTCGAGCCCTACATTCGCGAAGCGCTGGGCGATCTGAAGATTGCCGACGACTGCAACTGGTACATCAATCCGACCGGCAAGTTCGTCATCGGCGGACCGGACGGCGATGCCGGCCTCACCGGCCGCAAGATCATTGTCGACACCTATGGCGGCGCGGCTCCGCATGGCGGCGGCGCATTCTCCGGCAAGGACACCACCAAGGTCGACCGTTCGGCCGCCTATGCGGCCCGCTATCTCGCGAAGAACGTCGTGGCTGCAGAACTTGCCGACCGCTGCACGATCCAGCTCTCCTACGCCATCGGGATCGCCCAGCCGCTGTCGATCTATGTCGACCTGCACGGTACCGGCCGGGTGACGGAAGATCAGGTTGAGAAGGCGATCCGCGAAGTGATGGATCTGTCGCCGTCGGGCATCCGCCGGCACCTCGATCTCAACAAGCCGATCTATGCCAAGACCTCCGCCTATGGCCATTTCGGCCGCAAGGCCGGCCGCGACGGCTCGTTCTCCTGGGAGAAGCTTGATCTCGTCAAGCCGCTCAAGGACGCATTGAAGGTTCGGGCAGTCGCATGAATGATGACGTGAGGCGGTCGCGCTCGACGGAAGCTTTCTTCGGCCGCCGCAAGGGAAAACCGCTTCGCGAGCACCAGGCGGACAGTTTGCGGACGGTCTTGCCGGAGCTGCGGGTCGACATGTCGGTTGTCGCTCCTGCGGACCTTGCGACCCTGTTTCCGGTGCCGGTCGATCGACTGCGCCTCGAAATCGGCTTCGGCGGCGGCGAGCATCTGGTGCATCGCGCCGTCGAGAATCCGTCGACCGGCTTCATCGGTGTCGAGCCCTTCGTCAATTCGATGGCAAAGCTGCTGGGCCGCGCCCAGGAGCTTGAGCTGAAGAATGTCCGGGTTCACGACGACGACGCCACCGAATTGCTCGACTGGCTGCCGGATGCCTGCCTCGACCAGATCGATCTGCTCTATCCCGACCCGTGGCCGAAGAAGAAGCACTGGAAGCGTCGGTTCGTCTCGAAGGTCAATCTCGACCGCTTCCATCGGGTGCTGAAGCCGGGCGGGCTGTTCTGCTTCGCCTCCGACATCGACACCTACGTCAACTGGACGCTGCTGCATTGCCGCGACCACGGCGGCTTCGAGTGGACGGCGGAAAACGCCGCCGACTGGTTGACGCCATACGCCGGCTGGCCCGGTACCCGCTACGAGGCGAAGGCGCGTCGTGAGGGCAGGTCCTCGGCCTATCTGACCTTCCGCCGGGTCTGACAACAAAAAAAGGACCGCTGGGTGGCGGTCCTTTTTTTGTTGTGCCTGAAACACCTCGGCATTTGCTTATTTATCTCAGAAAACCACAATGCCGCACGGCCGATCAGCCACGCGGCATATGAAGTTCGTTTCCGTCGTCTTAGTGCAGGCTGACGGTCTTCAGTTCGTCTTCGGCAGCCTTGTAGAAGGTGCTGGAGCGGTTGTCGGTCAGCAGAATTGGCGTGCCATCGGCGCCGAACAGCGCCCACAGGTCGAGATTGGGATCGACATCGGGCGCTTCGGGAAAGCAACGGGCGACGTCGTCAGACTTGATCTTGCGGATGTAGCCGACTTCACCTGCGCCCAAATGCGCAAGCTCGGACTGGCTCAACCGCGCATTGGCTTCTTTCCATAACATTTCGGTTCCTCCGACGTTGGGGGATATGCGGCGCTTTGACCGTTGTCCTATCCTGAGACCGAAATGTTAATTTTCTTTACCATACGCGTCGGTTCCGGCCGGATCAGATCGATCGAAAGAAGGCCGTTCTTGAGGCTCGCACCCAGCACCTGCATGCCGTCGGCGAGCACGAACGTCCGCTGGAACTGGCGTGCGGCGATGCCGCGATAGAGATAGTTGCGGGGAACCTGGTCGGTTTGCCGGCCGCGAATGACCAACTGGTTTTCTTCCGTGGAAACGTCGAGGTCGTCATCGGAAAAACCGGCGACCGCGAGCGTGATACGCAGGCGTTCCGGCGTCCCCGTGCTCTCGTCGCACTGCAAGCGCTCGATGTTGTAGGGCGGGTACCCGTCGCTGGTCTTGGCGATCCGCTCGAGGGTCTTTTCCATGGCATCGAAGCCCAGCAATAGCGGGCTCGCGAAAGGTGTCATTCGATTCATCGTCCGGCAGTCCTTGCTAACAAGCGACCTCTTGCGGATCTGTGATCAGCCTCCGCTCGCCCACAATATGGGGACATGGAGGAAGCTGCGCAAGAACCCCTTTTGCCGGCGGTCCCGAAAAGTCGCCCGCGAAAGCCATGCAGGGCCCATGGGTTGCCCCGCTTGACAAAGGGTGGACGGCTCATCAAACCATACGCGCCGCGTCACTTCGAGCGGCCGGTTTGCCGTGGCAGGTGCACTGCCGGCAGCCGATGCTGTGAGAGGAAAGTGAGCGATGGCTGAACCAAGAAAGATTATCATCGATACCGATCCCGGGCAGGACGATGCCGCGGCCATCATGCTTGCCTTCGGCAGCCCGGAGGAGATCGAAGTGCTGGGGATCACCGCGGTCGCCGGCAATGTGCCGCTGTCGCTGACCACCCGCAATGTTCGTATCGTCTGCGAACTGTGCAACCGGACCGACGTCAAGGTCTATGCCGGTGCGGACAAGCCGATTGCCCGCGAACTGGTGACCGCCGAGCACGTGCATGGCAAGACCGGTCTCGACGGCCCGGAACTCGACGAGCCGACGATGGCGCTTGCCAACGGGCATGCGGTCGACTTCATCATCGACACCCTGATGCGTGAAGAGCCGGGCACGGTGACGCTCTGCACGCTCGGTCCGCTGACGAACGTCGCCATGGCGCTGCAGAAGGCGCCCGAGATCGCTCCGCGCATCAAGGAACTGGTGATGATGGGTGGCGGCTTCTTCGAAGGCGGCAACATCACGCCCGCAGCCGAATTCAACATCTACGTCGATCCCGAGGCTGCCGATCTGGTGTTCCGGTCCGGCATCCCGATCGTGGTGATGCCGCTTGACGTCACCCATCAACTGCTGACGCTCAAGAGCCGCGTCGAGCGCATCCGCGCCATCGGCACGAAGCCGGCCGTTGCCATGGCCGAGATGCTCGATTTCTTCGAGCGCTTCGATGTCGAGAAGTACGGTTCCGATGGCGGGCCGCTGCATGATCCGTCAGTCATCGCTTACCTGATCAAGCCCGAACTGTTCCAGGGACGCGATTGCAATGTCGAGGTCGAGATCCAGTCGCCACTCACGCTCGGGATGACCGTGATCGACTGGTGGCAAGTCACCGATCGCAAGCGAAATGCGAAGGTTATCCGCTACGGCGATGCCGACGGCTTCTTCGATCTGCTGACCGAGCGTTTTGCCCGCATCTGACGGAAGCCATCACCCAATAGGGAAGAAGGCCGCTGAACATGTTCAGCGGCCTTCTTGTTGGTAAGCACATTCTGACGGATCAGAACTCTTCCCAGTTGTCGGCGGCAAGCGCAGCATTGCCGTAGGTCTGCGGCACACTCCGGCGCGAGGGCGCTGGCGCCTGGACCGGCGGCTGTGCGGGTGCGGGTGTGCGCATCTGCTGGCCGACCTTGCGAAGTGCTGCCGCTTGGTCCTGACCCGACACCTGGAAGCGGGCGACGAGCGACTTGAGGGTCTGGGTCTCTTCGTTGAGCGTCATGCTGGCAGCGGTCGTCTCTTCGACCATTGCGGCATTCTGCTGGGTGACCTGGTCCATCTGGTTCATCGCGGAATTGATTTCCTTGAGACCGACGGCCTGCTCGCTGGCGGAGGCGGAAATCTGGCGGATGAGGCCGTTGATCTCCATCACCTGGGTGGCGATCTTCTGCAGCGTGCCGCCGGCCTTGTCGACCAGTTCGACGCCTTCCTTGACCTGGCCCGCGGAGGTGCTGATCAGGGTTTTGATCTCCTTGGCGGCATTGGCCGAGCGCTGTGCGAGTTCGCGCACTTCCTGTGCGACGACGGCGAAACCCTTGCCGGCTTCGCCGGCGCGGGCAGCCTCCACGCCGGCATTGAGCGCAAGCAGGTTGGTCTGGAAGGCGATGTCGTCGATGACGCCGATGATCTGACCGATCTGGGTGGAGGACTGCTCGATGCCCTGCATCGAGGAAATGGCCTTCTGCACGACCTCGCCGGACTTCTCCGCATCCTCGCAGGCGAGGTTGACGGTGTTGGCGGCCGCACGGGCGTTCTCGGCGCTCGAATTCACCTGTGCCGTCAGCTCGTTGAGGGCTGCAGCGGTTTCCTCCAGGCTCGCGGCCTGCTGTTCGGTGCGGCGCGAGAGGTCCTCAGCGCTCTTGCTGATCTCCGAGGTGCCGTTGCCGATATTGCGGACCGTCGAGTTGACCGAGCCGATGGTCTGCTCGAGGCTCGTCAGCGCCGAGTTGAAATCCTCCTTCAGCTGCGCGTAATCGCCCGGGAAGTTGTCGGTGATGCGATAGGCCAGCCGTCCCTGCGACAGTGCCGAAAGGCCCGTGCCGACAACCTGGACGATATGGCGCTGAAGCGCGGCCGAATCGTTGCGTTCGGATTCCGAGCGGCTGCGTTCGCCTTCGGCAGCCAGACGCTGCGAATTTGCCTCTTGCTCCAGCCGGCGGGCATCGGCAAGCGCGAAGCGGAAGCCTTCCAGCGACTTGGCAACGGAACCGATCTCGTCGATGCGGTTCTGGCCGCTCACCGGTTCGTCGTATTTGCCCTGGCTCAGCTTCTCGACGTCAGACATCAGGCCGGCGAGCGGCGTCTGTACCGAGGTGCGCACGGCGAAGTAAAGTGCTGCCAGTACGGCGGCGAGTACGACGAGGCCGCCGATGATCATCATGATCGTCTGTTCACGGACCGGGCCATTGATAGCGGCCTGCGGCACGTCGACGAGCACTACCCAGGTGGCGTGAAGATCCGGCAAGGTGAACGGGTAGACCACACGCTCATAGCTCTCGCCGCCGTCCATGAAATTTTGGATGATCGCCGGGGTGGAGGAAGTAAGCGCCGTCTTGATGATGTCGCTGCCTTCGCCCTCGTAGTCTTTCATCAGCTGGTCATCGGTCGGTGCGACGATCCACTGTCCAGTCTGCGAGAGCAGTGTGACGCGGCCGGTGCCGAAGGGCTTCAGGGCGGCGAGATCGGCGTTGATCGAGGCGAGCGAAATGTCGACACCCGAAACGCCGATCAGCGTGCTGCCCGACATGACCGGGTAGGTGATCGATGTCATGGTGGTGGGGACTGTGGTTTCCTCGGCCCGGTAAGGCGGCGTGATTGCGCCCTTTCCGGATTTGGCCGAGGAGGCATACCACGCTGCCGAATAGTCTTCGCCGAAGGTCGAAATCGCGATGCTGCCGTTGCTCTGCTTGGTCCAGTAAGGCGCAAGAATGCCATTTGCATTGGCGCCGAGTTCGGTCTTGCCGGCAACCTCGTCCTTCTGTCCGTCGAACGCCTTCGGCGCCTCGACGTACCAGCTGCCGAATGCAAAGGCGTTCTGTTCCACATTCGCTTTCAAAACGGTGATCAGCGCGGCGCGATCGAGGGACTTGGCATGGTGGCCATTGCCGATGATGCCGGCCGTCGAGCGCGCGGCACCGGCGAGTTCGCCGACCTTGGTCGAGATCTGCTGCGAAATCGCCCGTGCTTCGGAACTGGCCTGGTCCACCGTCAGCGTCTGCACGCGTTCACGGGTTCCGGCGATGAGAAAGAAATTGGAAACGAGCAGGACCAGGGCAATGGCCGCTCCACTGACAAGCATCAGCTTGGCAGCGAGTGATTTCATGCGAAATTTCAGCATTGGTACCTCGGCATGGAATAGCGTTCCGGAATCGGTGGCGATTACGGGCGTCATTTCTGTATGATGGTGGATTGCTCCCTCATGGAGCGAAAGGGCAGGGCGGTGCCGTTACTTTCGGTCCGGGCACATTCGTCGTATGTGAGGCTAGGCCGGGAATCTTAAATTTGGATAAAGCCAAGAAAAACGCAGAAGCTATTTTGCGTTGCTGTATTAGCGCAGGATAATGGGCGGGCTTTATTACAGGAGCTCGGGTTTTACAGGCCGGCGGAAACCGGCCTGGGTCCAGCGTTTCACTTCCAGAGTTTCAGATGTGTCCGGCGACTTCGTCGGCCAGCGGAATGGAGGGCTGGGCACCGGCCTTGAGGCAGGCAAGCGAGCCCGCGACTGCCGCCCGCCGCAGCGCATCGGCAAAATCGAGGCCTTGGTCGAGACTGGCTGCAAAGTAGCCGCAGAAGGTGTCGCCGGCGCCGACGGTATCGACCGGCTCGATCTTCAGGCCCTCGGCACGCAGCAACTCGCCCTCGCGGATCGCAATGACCCCATCGGCGCCAAGCGTGACGATCAGCGTTTGTCCGGTTTCGGCATGGAGGCGCGCCAGCGCGGCCTCGCGGTCGGCAACGCTCATGCCGTCCTGCCCGGCGAGAAGTTCGAACTCGGTTTCGTTGGCGATGACGATGTCGGCCAGTCGACCGAGGCGGGCGGCATCCTCGATCAGCGGCGCGATATTGATGATGGTGGTGATGCCCTTGGTCCGTGCCGCAGACAAGGCCTCGAGCACCGCCGGCACCGGCACTTCGAGCTGAAGCATCAGAATGTCGCCCGCCTTCATTGCGCTGACTGCCTTGTCGGCATCGGCAGCACTGACGGTGCCGTTGGCGCCGGGAACCACGGCGATCATGTTCTCGCCATCGCCACCGACAAGGATCAGTGCGGTTCCGGTCGGATCCTCCACCTGCTTGACGAGCGAGAGGTCGGTGCCAGCCTCCTTCAGCAATTCAACGGCGGGTTCGGCAAAGCCATCCCTGCCGGTTGCTCCCGCCATACGAACAAGCGCGCCCGCGCGCCGCGCCGCCAGCGCCTGGTTGGCGCCCTTGCCACCGGCTGCCGTCGAGAAACCGTTCCCCGCCACCGTTTCGCCGGGCTTCGGCAAGCGGGCGGTCGTGGCGATCAGGTCCATGTTGATAGAGCCGAATACTGTGATCATCGGGGGCATCCTGTGTCGATCGTCGTTCAGGGCGACACTGCCCGATGCGCTCAGTCCTCGTCAACCACCCGAAGCTTCAAGAGGCCGGTGCGGCTTTCGACGCCGTGTGAGGCAGTGGTGGTGGAGACATCGGGACTTGCGGGGCCGGCGAGAGCTTCCGGCTCGAATTCCATCGCCTCGATCTTGGCGCCGCGGCGGGTGAGCTTTTCCGCCGAGGTGACGATCTGCTCGACATCCTTCTGCGCAATGGAAAAATGGCCCTGCAACTTGCGCACGCGATCATCGAGACGGCCGAGATCCTCCATCAGGTGCAGGACTTCTCCCTGGATCAGATGGGCCTGCTCGCGCATGCGCTGGTCCTTGAGGACGGCCTGGATCACCTGGATCGACAACATCAGCAAGGATGGCGAAACGATCACCACGCGCATGCGGTGCGCCTTCTGGACCACCGCCTCGAATTTCTCGTGGATCTCGGCGAAGATCGATTCCGACGGAACGAACAGGAAGGCCATGTCCTGGGTTTCGTTGGCGATCAGGTACTTGTCGGCGATATCGCGGATATGGACCTCGATGTCCCGGCGGAACTGCTGGGATGCCGAACGTGCGTGATCGGAGGTCCCGGCCTCGCGGATGGCGTTCCAGGCCTCGAGCGGAAACTTGGCATCGACCACAAGTGGCGGGGCGCCGTTTGGCATGCGGATCGTACAGTCCGGCCTCACGCCTGTGGAAAGGGTCGTCTGGAATGCGTAGGCCCCCATCGGCAAGGCATCGGCGACAATAGCCTCCATGCGCGACTGGCCGAAGGCTCCGCGCGTCTGCTTGTTGGTGAGAATGGCCTGCAGTCCGACGACGTCCTTGGCGAGCGACTGGATGTTGCTTTGAGCGGCGTCGATCACCGCCAGCCGCTCCTGCAGCCGCCGGAGGTTTTCGTGCGTCGACCTCGTCTGTTCGTGGATCGTCGCGCCGATTCGCTGGGACATGCCGTCGAGGCGCTGGCCGATCGCCTGGTTCAGTTCCGCCTGTCGACTGCCGAAGACATCGGCCATGGCGGCGAGGCGGCCCTGCATTTCCGCCTGCATCTGCATGAGTTCGGCAAAGCGTGCTTCGGCGTCCAGGGCATCGTCCTCGCGATGCCTGCGATTTCGGAACGCCGATATCGCCAGCAGCAGGCTGAGAGCCGCTATCCCTGCGGAAGCGGCGATCAGATGATTGGCGGTGACGGCATAGTTACCGAACTGGAAAAGGGCGACGGTCATTTGTTCCATTTGTCCTAACCTACCAGATTCGTTGAAAGGCGAAAGATCAAAACAAGAACAAATGGGTGGATCGTCGGAAATGGGTACTTGCCGTAAATTGATAAAAGGCAGGAATTAGATTTTAGTAGGGGCTAAAATCCACCGCCGATTTTAACCTTTTCGAAACTTCTGAGCCCCATTGCCTCGCGCAACAATAAAAAAGGACGCTCAACCCGAGCGAGAGTGCGAAAATGGCGACAGAAGCGGAAAAGCGCAATCTGGCGGGACGACTGGATTTCATCGGTTTTGATGAAAAAGCACGCGGAACGATGCGTGAACTGTCCTCGACGATCGAGGAGAGCATCGATGATGCACTCGAAATTTTCTACAAGAAGCTGAAAACGACGCCGGAGACCGCAGCGTTCTTCCGCAACGAAAACCACGTTCAGGGCGCGCGAAAGCGCCAGTCCCAGCATTGGTCGGTTGTTGCTTCCGGCAACTATGACGAGCGTTACGTCGATGGCGTCCTGGCTGTCGGCAAGACGCATGCACGCATCGGCCTCGAGCCGCGCTGGTATATCGGTGGATATGCGCTGCTGATCGAGCAACTGATCCATGCAGTCATCGTCAAGCGCTGGCCGTCGTGGTTCGGCAAGGGCAAGGCCGACCGCGTGGCGGAAGAGGTCGGTGTTCTCGTCAAGGCGGCGCTGCTTGATATGGACTATTCGATTTCCGTTTACCTGGAGACGCTGGCCGGCGAGCGTCATCTGGCTGAAGAAGCGCGCGACAGGAGCGAGGTCGAGCAGCGTGACGCCGTGGCGGCAATGAGCGCGGCGCTTGGCAACCTTTCGAGCGGCGATCTCGAAACACGCCTTTCCGAGGATATGCCGGCCAATTTCGTCCAGATGATCAAGGACTACAACCGTGCCGTCGAAACGCTTGGGTCGACGATTGCGACGGTACGCTCTTCGGCCGAGGAGATTCTGAACGGTACCGGTGCGATCGCCGGGGCAACCGAAGATCTTGCCCACCGCACCGAGCAGCAGGCTGCCGGTCTCGAGCAGAGCTCGGCCACGCTTCACCAGTTGACGGAAAGCGTACGGACGGCCGCCGATGGCGCCCAGCGCGCCTCCACGGTGGTCGGTCTGGCGCTCGACGAAGCCCGGACCTCCGGTGGTGTCGTGACAAGGGCGGTCGAGGCCATGAGCGAAATCGAGCGTTCGTCGGAATCGATCTCCAAGATCATCGGGGTGATCGACGAGATTGCCTTCCAGACCAATCTGCTGGCGCTGAATGCCGGAGTCGAGGCGGCGCGTGCCGGTGACGCAGGGCGCGGTTTCGCAGTCGTGGCGCAGGAAGTGCGGGCGCTGGCGCAGCGCTGTGCCAATGCCGCCCAGGAAATCAAGGGACTGATCTCGAAGAGCGGGGAACAGGTCCGCAGCGGTGTTAATCTCGTCAACAATGCCGGCGAGGCCCTGACGACGATCATCGGGCGGGTCGAGGAGATCAACGCGCTCGTTTCGCACATTGCCGTCGCCTCGACCGAGCAGTCGAGCGGCCTGCGCGATGTCAATGCCGCCGTCGGCAGCATGGACGCCATCACCCAGCGCAACGCGGCGATGGTCCAGGAAACGTCGAGCCAGACCACGCATCTGCGCGAGGAGATTGAGAACCTGGTCGTGGCGCTTCGCGGCTTCCGGGTGGGCGAGAAGCCGTCAACAGTCGTTCCTCGCGGCATCGAAAATCTGTCGCGGACGGTCCCACGCCGGGTAGCCTGATCGGCAAATTCGGACCCCCAATACTTGGCGCTCTCTTTTTTTATGAGGGCGCCAACCGGCGAAATCCCGGACTTTTCATTTGCTTATTTTATGTTGCGGTGCAGCATTTCAATTTTTTCCGTGCTGTCGTTAACGGATACTACACTAAAATCCAAGAAGTGTTGCCGTGGAACCTGCCCAAATCTGTGACGGATGCCGGCCTCGTTCGATGGCCTGTTGATACTCAATGATTTAGATAAGAGATTGATAGTTATGGCGACTGAAAATTCCGACTCCGCGCTCAAGCAACGCCTGGAATTCCTCGAGATCAACGACGACAGCCGCCGAACACTGCAATCGCTGGTGCCGACCGTAGGGGCGGTTATCGGCGGCGCCCTCGACAAGTTTTATGACAAGGTCGCGAAGAACTCTTCCGTCGGCCATTTCTTCCGCGACAAGAACCACATGGCCGGTGCCAAGAAGCGGCAGACCGAACACTGGGAAAAGCTTGGCAGCGGTGCGTTCGACAACGAGTACGTTGCCGGCGTAACGGCGGTCGGCAGGGTCCATGCCCGCATCGGCCTCGAGCCGCGCTGGTACATTGGCGGATACTCGGTGCTGCTGACCGAACTGGTCACCGGCGTCCTTGTTCGCCACTGGCCGTTCATGTTCGGCAAGCAGCATGCAAAGACGCTTGCCGACAAGATCAACGTGCTCATCAAGGCGTCCATGCTCGACATGGACTACTCGATCTCCGTCTATCTCGAAGAGCTTGCCAACGAACGCAGGAAGCTTGCGGATGAGCGCAATCGCGCCGCTGCCGATCAGGAGTTCGCGCTCGAACACCTGCGCAGGGGCCTTGAAGCGCTTTCCCGCGGCGACTTCGAAGCCCAGATGCCGACCGACCTGCCGGCCGAATTCCAGCAGATGGCAGCCGACTACAACAATGCGGTATCCGGCCTGCGCCAGACCTTCGGCTCCGTCCGTCAGACGTCGCATGAAATCCTTGGCGGCACCGACAACATTGCGGCCGGTACCGACGATCTGGCGCTGCGCACCGCGCAGCAGGCAGCCGGCGTCGAGGAGAGCTCCGCCGCGCTCCAGCAGCTTTCGGTGAGCGTCGGCCAGACTGCCGTCAACGCCGAGAAGGCGTCCGACGAGGTTCGCGATACCCAGCAGCGCGCCCGCAATTCCGGCGAGGTGGTAACCAAGGCTGTTTCGGCCATGGCCGAGATCGAGAAGTCGACGAGCGAGGTCTTCAAGATCATCAGCGTCATCGATGACATCGCTTTCCAGACCAACCTGCTGGCGCTCAACGCCGGCGTCGAGGCGGCCCGCGCCGGTGAGGCCGGCAAGGGTTTTGCCGTCGTTGCCCAGGAAGTGCGCCAGCTCGCCCAGCGCTCCGCCCAGGCGGCCAAGGAGATCCAGAACCTGATCTCGCAGAGTTCGGCGCTGGTCAACGAAGGCGTGAGCCTCGTCAGCACGACCGGTGATGCGCTCGGCGACATGATCGGCCGTATCGACGTGATCGACAGGATCGTTGCCGAAATCGCCTCCGCGGCGCGCGACCAGGCGACGGGCGTCAACGAGGTCAGTATCGCGATCCGCAACATGGACAGCATCACCCAACAGAACTCCGGCATGGTCGAGAAGACGTCGGCTGAAACGCGGCGTCTGCGTGCCGAGGTCGCCGGTCTCGTGGAACTGCTCAACGCCCTGAAAGTCGGTGCGTCGGCGGATGTCGCCGAGGGCAGGCGCCAGGCTCCTGCTGCCCGCCGCCGGGCCGCCTGAGGCATATTAATGAAGCTGCCGGGGCGGAACGCCAGCCCCGGCGATTTTCTAC
Organism: Pseudomonadota bacterium; assembly: GCA_023399465.1. Lineage (GTDB taxonomy): Bacteria > Pseudomonadota > Alphaproteobacteria > Rhizobiales > Rhizobiaceae > Ferirhizobium. The sequence continues at coordinate 357 of JAEWPB010000165.1, read as the reverse complement.
CGAGCGCAGTCGAGAATTATATTTCCATAGCGCGACAAGATGCGTTATGGGGAAGCCCATGACGATCAAGCCTCTCATCATTCTTCCCGATCCGCTGCTTCGCCAGGTCTCCGCGCCTGTGGAGCGTTTCGATGCCGATCTCGGCCGTCTTGCCGACGACATGCTCGAGACCATGTACGATGCCCCCGGAATCGGGCTGGCTGCCATCCAGGTCGGCGTCCCCCGCCGCCTGCTGGTGATCGATGTCAGCAAGGAAGGCGAGGACAAGAAGCCGCTGGTGATCATCAATCCGGAGATCGTCGCATCGTCGGACGACCGTTCGGTTTATGAGGAAGGCTGCCTTTCCATCCCGGATTA
>JAEWPB010000109.1 GCA_023399465.1 Pseudomonadota bacterium | reverse complement strand
GCGTTAGGGACCGTGGTCGACATCGCGATGAACCCGCTCGGCGCCATGATGAAGGGCTCTGCGGTCACCGCAGCATCCGCCACGCGGGTGGCGGGCAAGGCCGCCGACCGCAAGATCCACGGGGATGTGATCGAATCCATCCTTTACGACAGCGCGGACAGTTATGCACAAGCACGTCTGCTGTATCTGCAGAACCGGCGCTATCATCTGTCCGGACAGGAGAACAACGATGCCGATGCCTGGGACCCCTATGCCGACCCGCAACAATGATCTGAGCCGCCGCGCGCTGATGGTTTCCGCGCTGGCCGGGGCGACGCTTGTCGCGATGCCGCGCGGTGCCTTTGCCGCGCTGGACAATGCGAAGGCGAGCGCGCTGATCACCCGCGCCGTGGGCGACGTGAACGCCGCCATCGCTTCGGGCCAGACCGGACCGAAGCTTTATGCGCAGTTCGAAGCGATCTTCAACAAATACGCCGATGTGCCGACGATCGCGCGTTCCGCGCTCGGGTCGGCGGCGCGTCAGGCCAGCCCGGCGCAGTTGAGCAGCTTCACCTCGGCCTTCCGCAGCTATATCTCGCGCAAATACGGCAAGCGGTTCAACGAATTCCGCGGCGCGCAGTTCGAGGTTCAGGGTGCCCGTCAGGTCAAGACCTTCTACGAGGTCGCCACCACGGCCCACCTTCCGGGGCAGCAGCCGTTTCAGGTGCAGTGGCAGGTCTCGGACCGCTCCGGCAAGAACCTGTTCTTCAACATCATCGTCGAAGGCGTGAACATGCTCGCCTCCGAACGAACCGAAATCGGCGCGATGCTGGACCAGCAGAAGGGCGATATCGACGCCCTGATCAAGGCGCTGGCCACCGCCGGCTGACGGATCGGCCCGCCCCGGTGGCGGGCCTTTTCATTTCGGGACGGTGAAACCGGCGCGGCGAAGGGCGACCTCGGCCCGGATCTCGCAGCCCTCGGCATGGTCGTTGACCATGCCCATCGCCTGCATGAAGGCATAGACCGTCGTCGGCCCGACAAAACTCCAGCCGCGCTTCTTCAGGTCCTTGGACAGGCGGACCGAAGTCGGGCTGGTCGGATTGGCGATCAGCGTCGCGTAGTCGACCACCGCCGGGCGCTCGTCGCGTCCCGGCTCGAAGCTCCAGAAGTAACGGGCAAGCGAGCCGAACTCGGCCTTCAGTTCGAGGGCGCGACGGGCGTTGTTGATGGTCGAGACGATCTTGCCGCGATGGCGCACGATGCCGCTGTCGGCGAGCAGGCGGGCGATGTCCTCGTCGCCGAAATTCGCCACCTTCTCGAAATCGAAGCCGGCAAAGGCGGCACGGAAATTCTCGCGCTTGCGCAGGATGGTGATCCATGACAGGCCCGACTGGAAGCCCTCGAGGCAGATCTTCTCGAACAGCCGAATATCGTCAGTGACGGGACGCCCCCACTCGCGATCGTGGTAGCGCTGGTAGTCTTCCTGATTGCCGTGCCAGGCGCAGCGCTCCTTGCCATCCGCACCGATCATAATGCCCCTCGCCGTCATTGCTGCCGAACTTCCCCTGCCGCGCGCCCCGGGCTTTACGATTCGCTTACCCTTTTTGCAAACCGGTAGGTAACCCTGACAAAAGCTTTATCGCAAGAGACGCATTTTCACGACCGATATTTACCTTTCTCTGGCGTGGCGATGCCAGCATGGCGGAAAGCGCCCTCCTCCCGGCGCCCTCCTTTCCTCGGTAACAGTAGTGAGTATATCGATGATGAAGAAAACCATGTTGCTGGTCGCCGGCCTCGTCGCCGCGATGACAGGTACGGCCCATGCCGACGAGCGCTACAAGACCCGCCCGCCGGTGATCATCAGCCCCGACCTCGCAGCCCCGTGGCTGATGCAGCTCGGCGGCGGCAGCGTGCAGCCGGTGGTCTATGCGCCGCGCCGGGCGATCTCCGAGCCCCGCGTCTACCAGCGCCGGACCATCCGCCGCGAGATCCAGCCCGCGCCGGTGCAGCAGGCCGCCGTTCGCCCCGACAAGCCGGCACAACCGCGTTTCGACCCGCAGTTCCTGCCGCAGATGGTCGCCTATGAGACAGCCCACAAGGCGGGCACCATCGTCATCGACACCAACGCCAAGTTCCTCTACCTGGTGCTCGGCGACGGCAAGGCGCGACGCTACGGCGTCGGCGTCGGCAAGCCGGGCTTCGAATGGGCGGGAGCCCACAAGGTGACCCGCAAGGCGGAATGGCCGACCTGGGTTCCGCCCCAGGAGATGGTCGCCCGAGAAGCCGCAAAGGGCCACTACCTGCCGGCCCGTATGGAAGGCGGCCCGGCCAATCCTCTCGGCGCACGCGCCCTCTATCTCGGCTCGACGCTTTACCGCATCCATGGCACCAACGCCCCCTGGACGATCGGCACCGCCGTTTCCTCCGGCTGCATCCGGATGCGCAACGAAGATGTCGTTGATCTCTACGACCGCGTCGACGTCGGGACGAAGGTCATCGTGATGTAACCGGCGGCTAGGCAGGGCCGACCGACAGCATCAGACAAACCGCTAAAGAACGGGTGCCGTGCGCCAGCCAGACGCACTGCGCCCGTTCTCTGACTTGCATCAGCGCGAAAGTCCTGTACTTTTGCGCCCTTTAGAAATGGGGGAATATTGAATGACGAGATTCTTGCGCATACTGTCCGCGACGGCCATTTCTGCATCCGTCCTGCTTTCGGCATCTGTCGCCAGCGCTTTCGGGCCGACACCGCCGGCAGTGCCATACCGGGCCGGATCGGACGTGATTCAGGTTAAGCAGACGAAGACGGTCGCTCAGCAGTTCAAGCGCAAGAAAGTGCGGCTGGTCACCAACGAACAGCCCGGCACGGTTATCGTCGATACCAACAACAAGTTCCTCTACTTCGTCGAAGGCAACAACCGCGCGACCCGCTATGGCGTCGGCGTCGGTCGCGACGGCTTCGGCTGGTCCGGTGTCGTTAATGTCGGACGCAAGGCGGAATGGCCGAGCTGGACGCCTCCGGCCGAAATGCGCGCCCGCGAAGCCAAGCAGGGCCGCATCCTGCCGATCGTGCAGAAAGGCGGCATCGACAATCCGCTCGGCGCGCGCGCCCTCTATCTCTACAAGGGCGGACGCGACACGATCTTCCGCATCCACGGCACCAACCAGCCCTGGACCATTGGCCACAACATGTCGTCGGGCTGCATCCGCATGATGAACCAGGATGTCGAGCACCTCTACGAGCGCGTCGGCATCGGCACCAAGGTCGTCGTCGTCGGCCCCGGCAACAAGCATGGCGACATCAGCTATCAGGACAAGGGGCTCGACGTCTTCGCCACCCTGTTCGGTGGCTGACGGCACGGAGGCGGCCGTAGTCTCGCGAAGAGGCTTGCGGCGGCCCGGCATCGCCTCAGGATAGCCATGGCCGCCGTTCTTCGAATGACCGGCGCGGCGGCTTGGCGTTCACCAGCAGGTGGTTTGTGCGTCACCATAGCTATCAATGTAGCTATAGCATTTGACGGTGGGATCGCCGCCGCCGCTGGTCTGGCATCCCGCCAGCATCACGACCATCAACAACGCGAGCAATTTCATGCATGCGTCCTCCTGGCTGCACCCTAGAGCATGACATGTCCGAAGCCGGCGTCAATCGCTTTTGCGGAGTCCGCCGATCACGAAGCGCGGAGTTTCGCCGGGCGTTCACCGCCATAGGCCCAGTCGAGCAGTTCCACCGTATGCAGGATCGGGATCTTGGTGCCGGTGGCGATCTGGGTGATGCAGCCGATATTGCCGGTGGCGATCACCTCGGCCTTGGTCGCCTCCAGATTCTTCACCTTGCGGGCCTTCAACTGCTCGGAAATGTCCGACTGCAGGATGTTGTAGGTTCCGGCCGAACCGCAGCACAGATGGCCTTCTGCCGGATCGCGCACGGTGAAGCCGGCTGCCTTCAGCAGGTTCTTCGGCACCATGGTGATCTTCTGGCCGTGCTGCATCGAGCAGGCGGAGTGATAGGCGACGGTGACGCCCTTGGCCTCCTGACGCGGCAGGTCGAGGGTCGCCAGATACTCGGTGACGTCCTTGGCCAGCGCCGAGACACGCGCGGCCTTCTCCGCGTAGGCGGGATCGAGGCGCAGCATGAAACCGTAGTCCTTGATCGTGGTGCCGCAGCCGGACGCGGTGATGATGATCGCGTCGAGCCCGCCCCTGTCGACCTCGCGAAGCCACACGTCGACGTTGCGGCGGGCGGCATCCAGCGCCTGTTCCTCGCGACCCATGTGATGGACGAGCGAGCCGCAGCAACCCTCGCCCTCGGGGACCACGACTTCGACGCCGAGGCGGGTCAGCAGCCGGATCGTCGCGGCATTGATGCCGGGATCGAGCACCGGCTGGGCGCAACCGGAAAGGATCGCCACCCGGCCGCGCTTCTCGCCCTTCGCCGGATGCGCCTTCGGACGGTCGAAGTCGGAAGGCGCGGCCACCGACCGCGGTGCCAGCTTCAACATCGCGCCGAAGGGTTTGAGCGCAACCGAGCGCGAGAACATGCCCGACAGCGGACGGGCGAGTGCCGCCGCCCGCAACGCCAGCCGGAAGCGGCCGGGATAAGGCAGCACCGCGGCAAGCACGTTGCGCGTCATCCGGTTCCAGAACGGCCGCCTGTAGGTCTTCTCGATATGCATGCGCGCGTGATCGACAAGGTGCATGTAGTCGACGCCCGAGGGACAGGTGGTGGTGCAGGCAAGGCAGGAGAGGCAGCGGTCGATGTGGGTCACGACCTCGGCATCTGCCGGGCGGCCGTTCTCCAGCATATCCTTTATCAGGTAGATGCGACCGCGCGGACTGTCGAGCTCGTTACCAAGCGTCACATAGGTGGGACAGGTGGCGGTGCAGAAACCGCAATGCACGCATTTGCGCAGGATCTTTTCAGACGTCGCGACATGCGGATCGGCAAGCTGCTCGGGTGTGAAATTGGTTTGCAATGGAGAACTCCCGACTGCTCGCTTTTGTTAGCGCAAAGTCGCGCTTTGGCCCGCTACGATAATGTATTGCTTGTCCTGCTGCGAAATACGGATCCTTCCCAAAATCGACTTGCCGGCAGGCGTGATCGAAAGAACATTTTCGCGCCGACAGGATGAGCCCATCTCAAAAGCGGTCCGACGTGCCAAATGAAGATATCCCTTGGCGAGCAGGACGCGCATGTCGTCGGTCAAGGGGGGCGTGCCTCCACCCGTATAACCAATACCAAGCGAACCCTGGCAGTACTCGCCGATTAACCAAAGCATGGCCATTTGCCGGCGGCTGGACGAAGGGTGCACAAGAGGAGCCAACGGGCGGACAAAACCTGCCGTTCGCGCCTTGTGCTCGCGGCGCGCCTTAACCTGCTTTTTCCAAGCATCCACAACAGGACCCGCCAATCGGCCCATTTCAAGCCCCTCCCAACATCCGCGACCTGAATATTCCCGCCGGATCGAAACTTGCCTTGATGCGCGCCGACAGCGCCGCAACGGCTTCCGGCTGCGGCTGCGGCTGAAAGACGTCCGTCGACGCCAGCACCGCCGGCGTTGCCCGCAGCAGCGTCGCATGCCCTCCCCCGAGAGCCTTCACGTACCGTCGCAGTGTCGCGGCCTCGGGATCGGCCTCCATGCGCATCCAGACAAGCCCGCCCTGCCAGTCGTAATAGGCGTCCACGCCCGCTTCGAGCCGCAACGCGCCGACAAGCTGGTGGCCGACGGTGGGCGCCACCGAGACGCGCCAGAGCGGCCGCTTCGAGCCGTCGGCATAGGGCGCGCTGTCGCGGATCTCGCGCCACAGCCGCGCGGTGATGTCATCGTCGAGCCGGCAGACCGAACCGAAGGGCGCCATCGCCGCCTCGAGCTTTTCGCTGCGCACCGCGACCGAGGCCGAAAGCCCCTCGAGCCGCAGCACCGTCGCGGCTCCATCCGGCAGCGCGCCGCCGGCAAACCGGGTCCGCACGCTTTCCGGCAGGTGCGCGGCACCAGACACCTCGACCGGCAGCGACATCGCCGTCGCCATGGCGGCCGCGGCTTCCGCATCGTTGAGATTGGAGACGACGATCGTGACGGCGGTCTCCGGCACCGGCAGCAAGCGGAACGTCAACTCGGTCATGAGCGCCAGCGAACCGCGCGAACCGGCGAGCAGTTTTACCAGATCGAGGCCGGTGACATTCTTCATCACCCGGCCGCCGGCCTTGACCACCTCGCCCTTGCCATTGACGAAACGCAGGCCGAGCAGGCTGTCGCGCGCGGCTCCGGCCACGAAGCGGCGCGGACCGGAGGCATTGGTGGCGAACACGCCGCCGATTGTCGGCTCGCCCTCCGTCGCCAGTGCGCCGCGCAGGTCGTTCGGCTCGAAGGCGAGCATCTGGCGCTTCTCGGCCAGTGCGGCCTCGACCACGGCAAGCGGCGTGCCGGCACGAACGGTCATGGTCATCTCTGCCGGGTTGTAGGCGACAATGCCGTTCAGGCCGCGGGTCGACAGGATTTCGGCGCCGTCCGGCGCGGCTTCCAGGCTGCGGGTTCCGCCGCCGCGGATGACAAATGGCGTACCGGAAAGGCCGGCGACCTGGATCAGCCGCGCGGCGGCTTCCTCGGAAAGCGGTTCATGGACAGACGTCATGCGGCGGAACGCCCTTCGAGCGGAAAGACCTTGGACGGGTTGAGAATCCATTGCGGATCGAAGGCGGCGCGAACGGCCATCTGCTGGGCGAGATCGACCTCGGCATACTGATGGCGCATCAGGTCGCGCTTCTCGATGCCGACGCCATGTTCGCCGGTAAGGCATCCACCGGCATCGACGCAGAGCTTCAGGATATCGTTGCCGGCCGCTTCCGCGCGCGCCGTATCTTCCGGATCATTGGCATTGAAGAGGATCAGCGGATGCATGTTGCCGTCGCCGGCATGGAAGACGTTGGCGACGCGCAGACCATACTTCGCGACGATTTCGGCGGTGCCGCGCAGCACGTGCGACAACTGGCCGAGCGGCACGGTGCCGTCCATGCAGATGTAATCGGCGATGCGGCCGGTGGCGCCGAAGGCGGACTTGCGCCCCTTCCAGATCAGCGCCGCCTCGGTGGCCGACTGGCTCTCCTTGACCACCTTCACCCCGTGACGGCGGGCGATCGCGATGATGCTTTCGAGCATGGCGTCCATTTCCGCCTCGGAGCCCTCGACCTCGACGATCAGCAGTGCCTCGACATCCATGGGATAGCCGGCATGGGCGAAGGCCTCGCAGATTTCAATCGCCGGCTTGTCCATGAATTCGATGGCGACGGGAATGATGCCGGCGCCGATCACATCGGCGACGCAGGCGCCGGCGGCCTCCGAACTGTCGAAGCCGAAGAGCACCGGACGCGCCCCCTCGGGCTTGGCGATCAGGCGCACCGTCGCCTCGGTGACGATGCCGAGCTGGCCTTCCGAACCGCATGCGACGCCGAGGAGATCGAGACCGCCGGCATCCAGCGCCTTGCCGCCGAGTTCGATCACCGTGCCGTCCACCAGCACCAGCTTGACGCCGAGCAGATTGTTGGTGGTGACGCCGTATTTCAGGCAGTGAGCGCCGCCGGAATTCATGCCGATATTGCCGCCGATGGTGCAGGCAAGCTGCGAGCTCGGATCGGGTGCGTAGAAATAGCCATCCGCCGATACCGCTTCGGAAATGTTGAGATTGGTGACGCCCGCCTGCACCGTCGCGGTGCGGTTAGCGTAGTCGATGTCGAGGATCGCCGTCATCTTCGACAGTCCGAGGACGACCGCATCCTCCTGCGGAATGGCGCCGCCGGAAAGCGAGGTGCCGGCGCCGCGCGGGACAACCGGCACACCGTAGCGATGGCAGTATTTCATCACCGCCGCCACTTCGGCCGTCGTACGCGGCAAGGCCACCGCAAGCGGCACCCGCCGATAGGAAACGAAGGCATCGGTTTCGAAAGGCACGAGTTCGCGCGGCTCATGCACGAGGCATTCCGGCGGCAGGAGATCGGCGAGATCGGCAGTGATTTCCTTGCGCCTGGCAAGCACCGCCGGACGCGGCTCCAGAAATTCTATCGCCTCGGCCATCGATCCTCCCGCCTGCCATGAAAACCGGGCTGCACTCGGCGCCCACTGGTATTGTTTCTTTACCACTTTCGCCCTGGAGGCGCAAATGCTAAGGATCTTTGCAGTAACAGGAACAAATGGATAGTCATTTATGACCAATCTGGGCGATCTGGAAATCTTCGCGCGCGTGGTCTCCACCGGCAGCATGTCGATGGCCGGGCGGGCGCTGGGATTTTCACCGGCGGTGATCTCGAAACGCATCAAGCGCCTGGAAGATCGGCTCGGCACCCGGCTGCTGCAGCGCACGACCCGGCAGATCTCGCTGACCGAGGCCGGCCAGGGCTTCTACGACCGGGTGCTCGCCATTCTCGCCGGCCTCGAGGAGGCGGAAACCTTCGTCTCCGGCAGGGCCACCCAAGTCCAGGGCATCCTGAAGATTTCCGCCCCGACCTCCTTCGGGCGTCTGCACATCGCGCCGCATCTGAAACCGTTCATGGACGCCCACCGCGATCTTGCGATCCACCTGGACCTCTCCGACGAATTCACCGACATCATCGGCGGCGGCTTCGACCTTGCCATTCGCATCGCCGAACTGACCGATTCCAGCCTCGTTGCCCGGCGGCTGGCGCCGGTGCGCCGCGTGCTTTGCGCATCCCCGCAATATATCGCCGCCCATGGCATGCCGGACAACATCGAAGACCTGAAACGCCATGTCTGCCTCCCCGCGCACAATCACGAGACCTGGCGGCTGGCAGGCCCGAACGGCAGCTTCAGCTTCCGTCCGGAAGGCATGCTCGTGACCAATTCCAGTGAAGTCATTCGCGAGGCGGTGATTGCCGGTCTCGGCATAGCGCTGCGCTCCACCTGGGATGTCGGGCAGGAGCTGAAGAGTGGTTCGCTGGTGCAGGTGCTGCCGGCCTACGAAGGCTCGCGCAACGTGACGCTCTCGGTCGTCTATCCGAGCCGCCAGTTCCTGCCGGCCAAGGTGCGGCTGTTCATCGACTATCTGGCCGATCTCTACGGGCCCGTGCCCTACTGGGAGCAATAAGCGCTATCGCTCTCGCTCCACGACCCATTGGTGGATGCCGCCCTGGAGATCGATCGGATCGTAGCCCAGCACGCGTCTTGCCTTGCTGATATCGAGCGCGGCAAATCCGCCCGGCGATGGAACGCCCTCGATCCGGATCAGACCCGGGTCCTGATGAAGCGCGTCGACAAGGATTGTCGCCAGTTCGAGCACCGTGCGCCCCTCGCCACTTCCGGCATTGAAAACACCGTCCGCCTGTCGTTCGATCGCCGCCAGCACGGCGCTGACGACATCGTCGACGTGGACGAAATCGGCGCGATGGGCACCGCCATGGGTGACGCTGACCGGCAGGCCTTTCGAAAGTCTCTCGACTAGGGTCGGAATGATGCCCGCACCGCGCATGCCCGGTCCATAGACCGACGAGGGACGGATGATCGTGAGCGGCAGGTCGTGGGTGCGACAAAAATACTGGAGGCAGAATTCGGCAGCAAGCTTGCTGGAGAGATAATAGCCGGCATGCTCCGTCGGGCGAATGGCAGCGTCCTCGTCGGCAAGGCCCTGTTCGGCGGCGTAGATCTGGCCGGAGGAAACAAAGACAAAACGGCTGAAGCCGCGTTCCTTTGCTGCCTCGGCAAGGCGCAAGGTACCAAGTGTATTGGTATGAAAGCACTTTTCCGCATGCGCGGGATCGGAGAAGTCCGGAGGGATGTAGCTGGCGAGATGGCAGATCACATCACCGTCGACCGGCAGGGGCATGCCGATTTCCCAATCCAGGACCGTCACTCCCGGTATCGGCGAGACCGGGTAGCCGCCCTCGCGCACCAGGGCAACAACATCGAAGCTGCGATAGCGCGCCGCGGCCGCGAGCCGCCGGCCGATGAACCCGCTTGCACCTGTCACCACAATCCGCAACGTCCTGGCGTCCACACCGGCCTCCTGTTCAAACCGCTGGCGCCTGCAGTATGTCGCCGGGTCTCACCACCGTTTCCGACCAATGGCGCAGGATGACGCACGGCGCGATATCCGGCTGCTCGACCGGCCTGCCCTCCAGGATGTGCCGGATCGCCATCTCGACCTCGTTGAAGCCGGCATGGGAGCGCAACGGCGTCGTGCCGGAAAAGCGTGCATTGATCTCGAAGATCCGCGGCACGCCGTGGTCGAGGCGGAACTGGAAATTCGCCGGCCCGTAAGCCTGCAGCCGGTTTGCCGCCTCCTCGATCACGACGTTCAGCGCGCCATAAGGCTCGACAAAGGCACGATAGGTGTTGCCGTCGCGAAGGTCTCGGCGCATCACGATCGAAGCCCGGCAGCGGCCGCCAAAGGTCAGCGTTCCCGCGGTAAATTCGGTGCTGTCGCTGCCGACATATTTCTGGATGACGAGACCGGGATCCTCGGCGATCGCCCGGTTGAGTTCGTCGCGGTTGCGAATGACGTGAAAGCCGACCGAACGCGCACCTATGCGCGGCTTGACGATCAGGGGAAAGCCGACCTCGGCGATCAGCGCCTCCTGCTCGCCGGGCAGGCAGGAGGGCACGTAGCCGAGCCCCTGTTCGCGCAGGAATTTCGCCGTCAGCCACTTGTCGTCGGCGATACCCACCACCTCGGGCGAACTGACGACAACATGGGTGCGGAACCGTTCCTCGATTTCGGCCCGCCGTGATGCCAACACATGAAGCTCGACGTCGGTGCCGGGAATGACCACGTCAGGGCGCTCGGCACCGAGCACCTCGTAGAGCCGCTCCAAATAGCGGGGATCGTTCGCCATGCGGATGAGGTGGCTGCCGTCGCCCCAGTAGAGGCCTGCCGAGAGCGGGTTGGGGTCCGCCGTGATGATCGTCGCGTCGAGGCCGGATGCCCGCAGCGCGCGGATGATACCCTGTCCGAGAAGCGCGCCGGCGCCGGTCACCAGTGCCTTCATGTCCGTGCCACCCCCATCTGGCGAAGGATGTCGCGGCAGCGCGCCAGTTCGTCGAGGCGATGGGCATCCGAACCGATCGAGACGATCGGATTGATTTCCTCGCACAAGGCGAGGAAGCCGCCGATGTCGACGAGATAGGAGGAATTGATCTCGATGGCGATGCCGCGTTCCAGCGTCGCCAGCATCAGCTCCCGGAAATATTGCTGCGGAAATGCCCCGTGGCGGCGCTCGTACATGCCGCCGGGATGGGCGAGCACGTCGATCGGCGCATGACGCGCCAGCCCGAGCGCCAGACGGAATTCGATGTCGGCCATCTCGTCCGCCGGCAATGCCTTGAAGTCGAGATAACCGCCCTTGCCGTCTGGGAAGCGGTGGACGCTGCCGAGCACCAGATCGGACAGCCGCAGAATGTCGTCGTTGATGTCGAGCGTGCCATTGTCGTCCAGTGCCTTGGATTCGCAGCCGACATGGACGGTCAGCGCCGGAAAGTCGGTGGCACATTCACGGATGTGGCGCACGAAACGGGGGAACCAGTCGGTCTCGCGGCGCACATGCTCGGTGAAAGCGATCGCAACCAGTTTCCGCGCCTGCGCCACCTCGAGGATATCCTCGGCTGCCGCCTCCCCGTCGGTCCAGTTGGTATGCACCTGATACTCGACATCGAGCGCCGCATCGGTGAGATCGCGGAAGCGGTGGAATACGGGTTTATGCGGCTGAAGGATCGCACCGGTCATCGTCGCCCAGCTCCTGCCCTCATGTCGCGCCGGTCGCAGCTCGCCGCCGTGGCGACGGTGCGAATGACAGCGGCCGCCCGGCGCATTGCAGCTTCATTCTGCGCCGGATCGACGAGGAAAGCGAGGCTGGTTTCGCCGAGTTCGCGAGCCACGGCCAGGCCCTCGGCCGGGGCCAGACCGAGGTCGACGAACGCCTTTTCCAGATAGATCTCGGAACAACTTCCGGAAAAGCAGGGCACGCCTTCGCCGGTAATCGCCGCAAGGATACGATCACGGTCCCAGCCGGGCTTCAACATCTCGGGGACGACGAAGCAATAGAACCTGTACCAGGCATGGCGCAGGTTTTTCGGCGGCAGCGGCGCGCGCAAAGCCGGAATGCCGGCGACGGCCCGGACAAGGATCGCCGCGTTGCGGGCGCGGGCAGCCTGCCAGCCGGGCAGCCGTTGCAGCTGCCGGCTGCCGAGCACGGCCTGCATGGCGGTCATGCGCCAGTTGGTTCCGATCGTTTCGTGCAGCCAGCGGAAGCCGGGCGGATGATCCTTGCGGAAGACCACGTCATAGGCCTTGCCGTGATCCTTCCGGCTCCAGGCGCGTCGCCACATCGCCTCGTCGTTCATGGCAAGCAGGCCGCCCTCGCCGCCTGTCGTGATGATCTTGTCCTGGCAGAAGGAGAAGGCGGCCATGTCGCCGAAACTGCCGACGGGGCGACCGTCGATCTCGGCGCCATGGGCCTGGGCGCAGTCCTCGATCACCCAGAGCCCGCGCTCCGCAGCAAGCTGCATGATCGCCGGCATGTCGCACGGCCAACCGGCGAGATGCACGACGATGACACCGCGGGTGCGCGGCGTGATCCTGGCGGCAATGGTTTCGGCGGTCAGGTTCTGGCTGTCGGCATCGACGTCGGCGAAGATGGGAATGCCACCGACATAAGGCACGCAGGAAGCCGAAGCGATGAAACTGCGCGGCGTGACGATCACCTCGTCGCCCGGCCGAAGATCAAGGGCATGGAGGGCGAGTTCGAGCGCCACCGTCCCGTTCGAAAGCGCGATCGCATGACGGGTACCGAGAAAGCGGGCATAGGCCTCCTCGAAGTCGCGAACATGCGGGCCGGTCCAGGCATTCACCTCCCCCGACCGGAGGACAGCGGCGACATCCTTGATCTGCTCCTCATCATAAACCGGCCAGCCTGTCACGGGGCACAACTCCTTGCCGTTTGCGGAATGGGCATTGCGGGATGCGGTCAGATCACATGCCGAACGAGGACGAAGGCTTCGGCCGCGGGCTTCATCACCGTTGCTCCGCGCAGCGTCGCCAGCGCGGTCAATGTCTCGAGCGACCGCTCGTGTGGCGCCTGGCGCAACTGCGACACGAAGGCACGCATCGCCGCCATCTTCGCTTCAAGGTGATCGCTGATGTCGACGAAGACGTTCGGCGTGAAGCCCGGCGTCAGATAAGGCGCATTCCAGTTGGTCTCCGACAGCGTCTCGTAGGCGAGAATGACTTTGGGAAAGCCGCCCCGATGCGGCCGGGCCGCCACAAGCGACGAGTTGAAAGTCAATTGATGGTCGATGTGCACGTCGCCGGCGAAGGGGATCATCAGGGTATGCGGCGCCACCTTGGCGACGATGTCGGCTATGGCGGCGTTCAGTACTGCATGGGCGATTTCGGCAAGGGCGGCTGCCGGCTGCCCGAGCCAAAACGTGTCCTTCACCCCGAGATGGCGGTGCGCGGCGCGCGCCTCCGACTGGATATGCGCCACCAGTTCCTTCGAGAATTGTGGTGCCCGGCCTTCGGTGACGACTGCCACATAGACATCCGCGCCGGCAGCGGCGAGCCGCGCGATCGTGCCGCCGGCGCCGAGCACTTCGTCGTCGGGATGCGGCGCAATGACGAGCGTGCGCCCGAAGATGGCGGTGATATCGTCCATCACATGCCTCCTCCGCCGCCGAGCATGGCGTGCCGGCGCGGCTTCTTGCCGTCTTCCATGCGCCACTCCGTGACTTCGATGCATTCGCCGTCGCCGCAGCGCACGACGAAGCCCTGCTCGGTGTGGGTCTGAACCTGACCGGTCAGGCCGATATAGCGCCGACCCTCGGGAAACACCCGCGCCGTATCGAGGTACAATGCGGAACCGTCGTAGCGGGTGAAGGCGCCGGGATAGGGATCGCCGACCGCGCGCACCAAGGTCACGATTTCGGCAGCCGGCGCATGCCAGTCGATCCGGCCATCGGTGGCCGTGCGCCGCGCGCAGAAGGTCGCATCGGAATGCTCCTGCGGATAGCGGGGCGGATTGCCGGACTGAACCGCCGCCACCAGATCGGGGATCATCGCCTTCAGTTCCTGGATGTGGCGATCATAGAGGCTCCGCGCCGTTTCTCCCGGCGACACCGGGAAAACCCTCTGCATGACGATATCGCCGGCGTCGATGCTGGCGTCGAGCCAGAAGAAGGTCGAGCCGGTTTCCGTCTGTCCGGTCAGGATCGTCCACGGGATTACCGCCCTGCCGCGCAGCTTCGGCAAGGCGGAGGGATGGAAGCCGATCGCGCCGAGCCGGCAGACATTGCGGAACTTCACCCCGCAGATCTGCGACCAGCCGACCACCAGCAGGAGATCGGGTTCGATCCCGGAAAGAAAGTGCAGGGTCTCGTCGCTGTTGACGTCATTGGTATGGTGGATGCCGATGTAGTTCTCGCGCACGATCGGCCCGAGGTCGACGCAGTCGGAATGGCGCGACAGCGTCTCCAGCGGCAGGGTGATCACGGCGACCGGCGCATTGCCGCTGGCAATCAGTGTTTCCAGCGCTTCCTGGGTCGATTCCACAGCGCCGACAAGGACGATCCGCATCGCTTCTACTCCTGTCCGCTTGCGCCAAGGGCGGCGCAGCGTCTCGAGAAATGGGCTTCGGCCGTTTCAAGACGGCCGGCATTCACATGCTCGCCGAAAACCAGGGTTTTCGCCGTGAGCAGCAGGATCAGCAGGTCGAGGCGCAGGCTGCGGTTGTCGATGTACCAGATGTCGAGCGCGAGCTTTTGCCGGTTCGTCAGCCGGGTATTGCCATTCACCTGCGCCCAGCCGGTCATGCCCGGGGGCACCGAGCATCTGAGCCGGCCGATCTCGCCGAAGTCGAGGATCGTCTGCAGCAACAGCGGCCGTGGTCCGACGAAGGCCATGTCGCCGCGCCAGACCGCGAGCAATTGCGGCAGTTCGTCGAAGCGAAGCCGACGCAAGACCGCGGTCAGCCGCGTCTGACGCTGTTCGTCGGGCAGGAGCACGCCATCTCTGTCACGAAGCTCCTTCATCGTTCGGAACTTGTTGATGGGGAACTCCGTCATGTCTTGCCCCGCCCGCATCTGGCGAAAGAGCAGCGGGCTACCGACGCTGGCGCCGACAACGGCGGCCGTCAACGCCATCAGCGGCGCGCAGGACACCAGCAGCACCGTGGCGATCGCCTTGTCGAGCGCATTGCCCGGGTGGATCACCGGCATATGGGTGCCATGATGAAGGCCACCGGCCGTCTGATCGTTCATCACTCCCATCGCTCTCTCCAGTTCGAGTCCCGCTCACTCCGGACGACGGCAGTGTCCGGGAGGCAGTCGCGGCGCCGCTTGCCCGAGATCCAGCCTGGTTGTTTCGCCCTCACATCCCGGCAATGCTGACCACGATCACATCGCCCGGCACGACTTCCGTAAACCTGGTGGCGGCGATGCTCTCGGTCCCGTTGCCGGTGTTGCGGCGCACCTCGTAGGCGAAGGAGATCGTCTGCTGCTTCTTCTGTTCGTCAGCGGCAACCGAAGCCATCAGGAAAAACTGCTCCTCGGAGGAATTTCGCGTGGCGATCAGCTTTTCGATGGCGATCTCCCGCTCCTGCAGCTTGGTCAGGATATCGTTCTCGCGGTCGGCCCGGAGCTTGGCCAGTTCCAGCCGCAAGCTGCCCAGTTCGCGTCGCGACCGCGAGGTCTCCGAATAGATTTCGAGAAGCCTCGCCTTTTCCTCGGATTCCGTGCGCTGGGTGCGGGACAGATCGGCCGCGGTATTGAGCCCGCGCTGGCGAAGCGAGCTTGCACGTACGACGTCTTCGGACAGGCTCTTCAGCACCTGCTTCTGCTGCTCGATGAGCTCGCCGAGGATCTTCAGCCCCTGCTCGGTTTCGGCGATCCCCTGGGTGAGGATATCCGCCTGCGCCTTGCTGGTGGCGAGATCGGTCTTGAGGATCTGCTCCTCGACCTCGATGGCGGTGTCCATCGAAATGTTCTGCATGTAGGGCTGCGCCTTTTCCGGCAGGTTGCCGAGATCGATCTTGTCCTGGCCCTTCAGTTGCGAGACCAGCCGCGCGGCATAGAGCGCTTCATGGACGATCTCCGCGGTCGCCCCTTCAATTTCACCGCGAAGCCGTGCGCGTGCGATGATACGGTCAGAGGGATTGGTCACCGCCGATTGCGTCCCCCCGGCCAGCCCGACCGCCTGCTCGACCGTCAGCCCGGTATAGAAGGGAAAGGAGCCGGGGCTCTTGACCTCGCCGAGAACGAAGATCGGCCGCACGGTCGAAACGTTGAGTGCGATCTTGGGCTCTACGAGGATCTGCCGCGTCTTGTATTCGCCGCGCAGGGCGTCGAGCGCCTCCGGCACGGTCAGCCCGGCAACGCGCACTCCACCGATGATCGGAAACTGCGCCTGCCCGTCGCCGGTAATCGTCAGCGACAGCGGCAGTTCGGCGTCATCGAGAAAATCGAAGGTGATGATGTCGCCCGGCGAGAGCTTGTAGTCGCCCGCGCCATCCGCGAAAACCGGCGCACAACCGAGACAGATCCAACCAAGAATTGCTGCAAGACGCGCGACGGAGCGCAAAAACAGAGTCGTAGCGATCACTTTTGGTGCCATGCGAATACCGCCCTCACCCACAACAAAAGTAAGTCACACTTTATTTTATAAGACACTAATTTTAGCGACCGCGAAACAAAATTCGGCGGCTGCTGTGGCGAAATTTCTGCAGTGCAATTACAGTCAGCGGCAAAGCCCTGGCTGGATTATGAAGGCTAGTGACCGGGGTGTTGCGACCGTCACGATAAGTGAAGCACACCTGCATTGTAAGAAGGCGCCAATCAGAGTTCCATTGCCCCGCAAGGCAGATGTCCCGGATGAATATCAATGCGTCGTTCATGGTGTCTCCTGATGCGGAGCCTTTCCCGTGGCATTCCAGGATAGATTGACGAAGAAGCTCGGCCGCCTTCGGATCTTCTGGCAGGAAGAACAGAGCCTGCGCGCCCGCCTGTCCGGCATCGCGCATCTGCTCACCGGCAATTTCCTCGGCGCCATCATCGGTCTCGTCGGCTTTGCGCTGACCGCCCGGGCGCTTGGCCCCCATGAATATGGCCTGCTGGCGCTTTTCTTCAGCTACACACGGGCGATCGAGCGGCTGGTCAGCTTCCAGGGCTGGCAACCGTTGATCAAGTACGGCGCCGGACTGAAGGAACACCAGCAGAAAGACGACTACAAATCGCTTCTGAAATTCGGACTGCTGCTCGACTTCGGCTCCACCTCGCTTGCATGGCTGGTCGCCGTGGCGATAGCACTGACCGCCACGCCCCTCATCGGCATATCGCCGGACAATACCGCACTGCTGGTGATGTTCTGCACGGTGCTGTTGTTCCAGTGGTCGGGCATGCCGACGGCGGCGCTGCGCCTGTCCGGCCGTTTCCGCATGATCGCCTACAGCCAGCTCGTCTCTGCCGCGATCAGCGGACTGCTCTGCCTCTGCGGCTATCTGCTCGGCGCCGGCCTCTTCGGCTTTCTGCTCATCTGGATGGTGTCGCAGATCGCGAGTTCGCTGATCCTCGTCGGCCTCGCCTTCCAAGTGCTGCGGAAACAGGGCGTGACCGGCATTCTCGCCGCGCCGCTGAAAGGGGTGCGCGAACGCTTTCCCGGTATCTGGAGCTTCGCCTGGACGGCAAACCTGTCGCTGACCATCCGCTCCAGCGCCAACGAGGTCGACACCCTGCTCGTCGGCCTGCTTGCCGATCCCGTCGCCGCCGGGCTCTATCACATAGCGAAGCGCATCGGGCGGATTGCCCAGCAGGCCGGCGTGCAGGTGCAGGCCGTGCTCTATCCGGATCTGGCCCGGGCCTGGGCGGCAAAGGCGATCGCCGAGTTCCGCCGCGCCATCGTGCAGATCGAAGGCTTGCTCATCGGCTTCGGCATCATCGTTTACATCTTGCTGGCGCTGTTCATCGAGCCCCTGTTGCGCTGGACCGCAGGGCCGGAGTTCCTCGGCGCCGCACCGCTGGTCATGGTCCAGACGATCGCCGTCATCATGACGTTGAGCGGGGCGGTCATGCGTTCGGCCTTGCTTTCCATGGGACTGGAAAAGCGGGTGCTGCGCAGCGTCATCGCCGCGACGCTGTGCTTTCACGCCACCGCGTTCGCGCTGATCCCGCTCATCGGCGCCATGGGCGCCAACATCGCCCACATCGTCATGGCGACGGTCTGGGGCGGTTCGATGTGGATATGGTATCGGCGCGGTCTCGGCGAGGTTGCCGCCGCACGGGATCAGGCCGCACCCATCTAGCGTCAAGCCAGCCCCATGTTGACGAGGAGCATGCGGTTGACCGCGTGGACATCGAACTTGCGGGTGGCGAGTTCACGCGACCTTTCCCCCATCGCCGTGATCCGCGACGGTTCGCGGATGAAGTCGAGCATCGCCGCAGCCAGTGCCTGCGGGTCCTCGCGCCTGACGAGATAGCCGTTCACCCCGGGTTCGACCGTATCCCGGCAGCCGGGCATGTCGGTGGTGATGATCGCCCGTCCCGTCGACATCGCCTCGAGGATGCTGCGCGGAATGCCCTCGCGGTAGTAGCTCGGCAGCACGAACACGCTGCATGCGGCAAGATGGGGTCGCACGTCACGGGTCTCTCCGAGATAGGTCAGTATCCCTTCCCTCACCCAGCCGTCGACCTCGCCCTCCGAGATTGCCGACGGGTTGGGATCGAACTGTCCTAGCAGGCGAAACTCGGCCTGCGGCATCGTGCGGCGGACGATCCGCGCCGCCTCGACGAAGTCGTGTATGCCCTTGTCCTTCAGGAGCCGCGCGACCAGCAGGAAAACCGGCGGACCGGACGGCGGCGGCGAGCAGCGGTAATGGTCAAGATCGACGCCGGATCCCGCAACCCGGACCAGCGGAACCTCGGGTCCCAGCATCCGGTGGTCGATGATGTCGGCGACATCAGCCTCGTTATAGGCGAAGACCACTCGCGCCCCGGCGAAGGCGCGGCGATAGAGCCAGACGCTCAGGCGCCGCACGAGGCCGTGTCTTGCCGAGGCCGGCATGTCGGAAAAAACATATCCGAGACCGGTGACCAGGAACGAGCGCTCGCCGATCCCGGCAAGACGCGCCGCGATGCCGCCATAGATGATCGGCTTCATGGTGTAGGGCACGATCGCATCCGGCTTCAGCTGCCGCAACCGGCGCCACAGCGCGCCGATCGTTTGCAGATCCTCGATGGGGTTGATCCCGGCCCTTGCCATCGGGATGGCCATGAAGCGGACGCCGATGGCGGCGAGTTCGTCGCTGACCTCGCTGTCGTCTTCCGGCGCAAGCGCGATCACCTCATGCCCCGCTTCTGTCATCCGCTTCAGCAGTTCCAGGCGAAAGCGCGTCAGCGAGGGCGAAAAGCTGGCAACGACGACGACGCGACGCCGCCGTGGCCCGGAATTGGCCGGACGGACCACGTGGAGCTGCTCCGCATCCTCGCCCGGCCTGCCGGCCCGTGGCGGTGGATTTGCCCCGCCGTCCCGATCCGGAGCCATCATGCGACAGCCTCCCTGCAGGCGTGGGCGGCAAGCGCTTCATCGTAGATGTCGAGGTGCAGGTGCACATAATTTTCAAGTGAAAACTTCTCGACGATCCGGCGGCGGGCGCTGGCGCCGACCTGCCGGCGGGCGGTAGCGGAAAGCGCAAGCAGGCGTGCCGCGGCTTCCGCCTGGGCCGCGGGTGTGCGCGGCGGGGTCACCAGTTCGCCGGTGCCCACCAGCCAGCCGCAATCGCCGACATCGGTGACGATTGCCGGGACGCCGCAGGCCATCGCCTCGGCGACCGAAAGCGGAAAGGCCTCGCCCCAGGCCGAGGAAAGTGCGTAGAGATCGAAGCCCGGAACGATCGCCGCCATGTCGTCGCGCGTTCCTGCGGTGGTGATGCGTTCCGATATGCCGAGTTCGGCGGCGACGCCACGGGCAACGCCCGCTTCGTGCCCGGCGCCGACGATCACCCCCTGCACGTCGAAACCGCGCGCGAGGAGATGGCCGATCATCCTGACGAAACCGCCATGGTCCTTCATCGGGTGGGCCCGGGCGACATTGCCGACCAGCAGTCGCGTCGCGGGAATGCCAAGTTCGCGCCGCAGCAAAGCGCCCGCCCGCGCATCGGGCCGGAACTCCGAGCAATCGATGCCGTTCGGGATCACCCGCCGCTTGGAAACGTCGAAGCCCAGCCGTTCATGCTGGTCAGCGGAGACCCGCGAACAATAGGAAATCGCCGCGGTGCGCGCGGACAGGCGCGCCAAAAGCCGGATCAGCCATCGCGTCATCGGCTTCTCGGTGTCGATATCGTCCAGCGAATGATGAACGCTCCAGATCACCGGCTGGCGCCGGTGCAGCATGGCGGCAATGCTGGCGGCGAGATTGCCGTGATACATCCAGCCGTGGAGCAGCGCCGGATCGGTGTTACTGCAGGCGCGGCGCAGACCGGCCAGCGCCCCAAGCCGCGGCCGTGCCTCGCGCATCGCCAGTGTCTGGATGCCGATACCCAGGGCGGCGATACGCTCACTGACCGGCCCCGGCGTCATCAGCGACAGCACCGAGGGCTCGACAAAGCTTTCGCCGCCCAATCCGCGCAGGTAGCGCGCAAGCATCAGCTCGGCACCGCCAAGATTGAGCCCGGTTATGCAATTGAGAACGTGCAATCTAGGCAAGCCGCAACCACCAGATCGTTCGAGACAACCAACTCGTCCACATAACCGCGGATTTCGCCCGACGTGCGGGAACTTCCAACAGCTAGCTTCGTCCTTTCGCCGACCCCGCAGCCGACGCCTTGCTCCCTGCGGTGCTGTCATTGGCGGCATCGCGCCGATAGGCCGGCAACAGTTCGCGCAGGATCGCCAGAATTCCCGGTACGTCGCCTTCCTCGGCGTGATGCTGCAGCCGGGCGAAGGCCCGCTTCAACGTGCGGAGCGGAACGGGGCTCGTCACTGCGCCGAGAACACCCGGCACCGGTGATGCGACCCGCGTCTCGCTGGCATCGAACAGCTCCTCATAGAGCTTTTCGCCCGGCCGGCAGCCGACGATCTTGATGCCGATTTCCTTGTCGGGCGTATAGCCGGCAAGGCGGATCATCCGCCGGGCGATGTCGATGATCGGGATCGGCTCGCCCATGTCGAGGACGAAGATCTCACCGCGCCCGAGCCGCTGCTCGAAACCGTAGGAGGAGGCCTGCAGGGTCAGTTCCACCGCCTCGCGAATGGTCATGAAGAACCGCGTCATGCGCGGGTCCGTCACCGTCAGCGGACCGCCATTGGCAAGCTGGCGCCGGAAAAGCGGAATGAGCGAACCGCTCGAACCGAGCACGTTGCCGAAGCGCACGGTCATGAACCGTGGGCCTCCGCCATCGAAACCGTCAAGATCGAGCGCCTGGCAGTAGAGCTCGGCCAACCGCTTGGTCGCCCCCATCACGCTGGTCGAATTCACCACCTTGTCGGTCGAGACCTGGACCATCGCCAGGGCGCCCGTCCGGCTTGCCGCAGTCGCGACGTTCATCGTGCCGATCGAATTGGTCAGCACACCTTCGCAGGGGTTGAGCTCGACCATCGGCACATGCTTGAGCGCCGCCGCATGGAATACCAGTTCCGGCATGTGCCGGTCGAAGATCTCGTCGACCCGCTTCGGACGGCGGATGTTGCAGAGATAGCTCGCCCGCTGGACATCGGGAAACCGTTCGCTGAGCTCCATGTCGATCGAGTAGAGATTGAACTCGCAGTTCTCGATCATCACGATCTCTGCCGGCCCGCAGGCGGCGATCTGCAGGGTCAGTTCGCTGCCGATCGAGCCGCCGGCCCCGGTCACCAGCACCCGGCGCCCGTGGATGAAGCGCTTGATCGCCTCGGTGTCGAGCGCCGTTTGCGGTCGCTCCAGCAGGTCCGTCAGTTCGATGGACTTCAGCTCGAAGCGGTTTTCCACCCGCGGGCTTTTCAACTCGGTCGGTCGGGCAAGCCGCGACACCGTCATGCCGAGCTTCTCCGCCTTCTGGATCAACTGCTCCGCGGACGCTTCGCCGAGGCGCGACGGCGACTCCGTGAAAACGACGTGGCGCGGCATCTGGTCCTGCTGGCGCAACTCGCCGACGACCGTGTCGAAGTCCTCCATCGTGCCGAGGATGGGAACGCTGCGGAGCGTCATGCCCTGGAGCGCGCTGTTGGCATCGAGGAAACCGACCGGCCAGTAGGTCGAGTTGAGATCGCGCCGCAGGGCACGGAGATAGAGATCGGCGGCATCGCCGGCGCCGACCAGCAGCATCGGGATGCTCTTTTCCGAACGCGCGCCATCGGCGGTCAGCGCCGGGACGAAGCCGCGCAACTCGTCAAGACGGAAGCTGAGGCGCGCCAGCGTCAACAGCGCGACCAGCATCATCGCTTCGAGCACGACCACGCTGCGCGGGATGGTCTCGAGCCGGATCGCGAGAAACAGCACGCAAACCAGCAGCACGGAGGCCAACGATACCGCTTTCAGGATGGAGAACAGGTCGGAGATCGAGCCGTAGCGCCAGTTGCGGCTGTAGAGCCCGGCAAAGGGGAAGACGATCGCGCACAGCAGCACATAGACCGGTCCGGCGATCACGAAGCCGCGGGCCTGCTCGGGATTGGTATAGAGCGACAGCACGCCGAAGCGCAGCAGCAGCGCCACCATCAGGGTGATCGCCACCGCGGCGATATCAACCATGTAAAGCCTGTAGTGGATCCGGGTGTTGCGGACAGACGACCTGATGCGCCGCTTGGCCACGATCTTCAGTCCGGCCAGGATGGATTTGTTGCTGCTTTTGCTGGAAACGCTGCGAATGCTCTGGTGCAGGCGCTGTCTGGCATTCAGCAGGCGGGAAAAGAACAGCCGTTGCTTTACATACTGAGCATCGCGCGCCATCGCTGACCCCCGGCAAACAACCGAACACGCCGCCCGCCCATCCTTGCCGATGCGCGAAACCGCCACGAGACCACCACCGCTACAAACGGCCAGCGGCTTGCGCCGCGGCCGCATGAAGCAGCCAAACGGTACACGTCCCTGGCGCCGCTCGGCGCCAAAGATTCCATTGTCGAGATGCAAATCCAGCTTGCAGAAGCCCGCCCTTCTCCGCGGATGGGCTCCCATTTTCTGCGCTTGTCCGTAGCACTGCCCATTGCTTCGCAGAGAGCGAAGATCTGTGTCCCATGGGCACCGCACGATCATGTTAGCGAGCACTCATCTATTGTAAACGAAAATGTCGTCGAGGCCGCCAAATTTGCTTTCCATCGTTATTCATTCGTGAAGGGCCACCGCGCGATGAGCGTTTGCGCTATATAAGCAACCAGAAATAAGCTTTACTGCGAGCTCGCCCATCAAATGGCTCACCACCCGTGGAGGTCGAGGCGTGCACCAGTTTCGCCATGGAATACCCGCCGCGCTGCTTGCCATCGCGTTCCTCCCGGCGTCCCTTTCGAACGCTGCAGCCAAGCCGTTTCCGGCGTTTCCGGGGGCCGAGGGCCACGGCGCCATGGCGCAAGGCGGCCGTGGAGGCCGAATCGTGATGGTGACCAATCTCGACGATTCCGGGATCGGCAGCCTGCGCGCCTGCGTCAGGGAAACCGGCCCGCGAACCTGTGTCTTCCGGGTCGGCGGCGTCATCCACCTGAAGCGGCCGATCATGATCGAGCGGAGCAACAGCGATCTCTCCATCGTCGGCCAGAGCGCTCCCGGCGACGGCATCCTGATCACCATCGACCATTCCTCCGAGGCCGACAAGAAAACGCCGATCATCATCAAGGGCGCCTCCGACGTCATCCTCCGCCATGTTCGCATCCGGCCGCGCTTTGCCAATACGGTCCGCAATGTCGACGCCCTGACCGTCGAGGCCAGTCGCAATGTCTATGTCGACCACGTCTCGGGGTCGTGGGCGACCGACGAAAACTTCAACTCCTATGCCGACGCCACCGATCTGACGGTCGCCTATTCGCTGTTTGGCGAAGGACTGAACAAGCACAGCAAATGCGCGCTGCTCGGCTCGGATCCGACCAGGCCGCAGCGTATCAGCTTCTGGCGCAATGCCTGCATTTCCAATCGCGACCGCAATCCCGACAACAATCATTTTGGCGGCTCATGCATCGAGATCGTCAACAACTTGCTCTATAACGCCCGCTCGGAATGGGGCGAGATCTTCTCGCAATATGCCGGCGGCACGCCGATCTCCTATGTCGGCAACTATTTCAAGGCCGGCCCCAGCACCATCAGGGAGACCTTTGCCATCAACTGGAACGACACCGAGAGCGCCGATCCGCCGCAGATCTTCGCAAGCGGCAACGAGGCCTGGGCGCCGGGCGACAAGTCGGTCGTTATGATTGCCGCCGACACCGAGCCGCACATGGTCGCCACGCCGCCCTGCCCGCTGACGGTCACCGATATCGGCGGCGCGACCGCGGCCTATCGCGAAGTGACCGAACGCTCAGGCGCTTTCCCGCGCGATGCGGTCGACCGCCGGCTGATCGAGGAGATCGGGCCCATCGGCAGCAGCGGGCGCGGCTCGATGAAATCGGAGCCCGGAGACCTGCCGCCGATAGAGCCCGGCACTGCCTATGTCGATGCCGACGGCGACGGCATGGCCGACAGCGTCGAGGCCGAATTCGGCGCCGATCCCGGCGTCTACGACCCTTGGATCGTTTCCGACGGCAGCGGCTTCAGCAATTTCGACCGCTTCATGCAGTGGCTTTCCGACGAACGTGTCGCAGGGCGCTATCCGCAATAGCCCCCGCGCTCGCTGGATTCGGCTGTATCAGAAGCGCGCCGGCAAGCGCCGGCGTTCGCCGGTCCGGATATAGGCCACGCTGACCGCGACCCCGAGCAGCACCGGCACCGCCCAGAAGCGGCCGTAGACATGCGGAAAAGCATTGATGAACAGCAGGAACATCGAGATCATGCTGAAGGTGCACACCGCATACATGAAGCCGTTGCGGGTCTTGAACGCCGCCGCCGCCGGTCCCAGCCCGCTGAGCAGCATCATCAGGAAACCGATGACGCACAGCAGGCCGCCCTCCGTCCACAGCAGCAGATAGAGGTTGTGGACCGGCTGGTTGAGGAAGCTCGCGACCTGGTACTGATCGGCCCCGACCCCGAGAAGCATCGTGCCGTCGGCGCGCTCGAGCGCCTCGTAGATCAGTTCGAGCCGATGGTCGAAACTGCCGGCCTGGGCGAGGTCACCGGTTTCCAGCGCCCCCAGCACCCGCTTCTGGAACACCGCGGGCAGGAATTCGCGGGCATGGGCCGCAAGCAGCATAACGGCGCCGACCACGCCGGCGGCATAAAGCACCAGGCGCGACCAGGAGAGCGTCGCCAGCAGATAGACCGCGAGAGCGAAGGAAAACGCCGCAAGCGCAGTATTCGAACCGGTCAGCATGACCGCATAGAGCATGACCGGGAGCACGACCACCGGCAGCGGTTTCGGCAATCTTCCGGTCGAGACCAACCAGAGGAACAGCACCATCGCCATGGCGATCACCGCGCCGCACTCGTTTTCACGCTCGACGAAACCGGTGAGGCGCCCGCTGCCGCTGACGAAGGTTGTGTTCGTCTGCCCGTCCCACTCGACGAGATAGATGCCGTGCAGGCACATCAGGAATACCGACAGCACGTAGACACGCACCAGGCCGGTGGTCTGGGCGATCGGCCGTCCGACAAGAACCGGCAACAGCAGGAAATACGAGAAGAAGTACTGGCCGACCAGGATCATCCCGCGCAGCGGATCGCCATTCACCAGGCTGCTGACGAGCAGGCTTGAGGTGAAGACGATGAAGCCGGCGCCCCAGGCGCTCGTCCACAGCGGCCCGAGCGGTCGCAACGGCCAGCTTCGGTTGACCAGCATCAGGATCAGGCAGAGGCAGGCAAACGCGTCGCTGAGCGTAAAGTAGAACGCCTGCAGGCGCAGAAAATTCATCGGCGAGAAGAAGACGACGGCAAGCGCCACCGTATATTCGGCGCGTTCCAGCCACCGTACCCGCGGCGCGGCTGCGGACGAGGCCTGCGATATCCAGCGCGGAAAGTGCCTCGGGACAGCCGGCGCCACGCCAATCGGAACTTCTTCGGCCATGCTGCTCTATCCCGACGTTGATGGTTGTGACGGAAGGATCGCCGCTGTCTGAAAAGGTCTGCCTCGGACGCTCGCAATGGACGCCGGAAGGCATTCCGGTTCCAACGTATTTATCGTGACTTTCTAATGAAACGAAAATATAGTCCCAACTCTGCATAAATTCGACAGGCAAATGAACGTTGCATCGTGCACGGTGGCACCTTCCGGACGCCGCCGTTCGACTGTGCGCAAGTAGGGCTGTTGGAGGTGGCATGCACAAGAATGCCGACAAGTTCGACACATACTTTGCTGCCGACCGGTTCGATGAAGCCGCACAAGCGCAACTTCACCAAAGCAGGATGATCGGGTTCCGCGACGCCGTCGAGCTGCTCCGCAGACACATCAGGTTCATCCTGTATTTCATTGCGATCGGCACCGCCCTCGCCCTACTGGCGGCACTCACCTTAACTCGCATCTATACGGCCTCGTCGACCCTGGTCTTCGACCGCAACGATACCCGCCCCTATGAGGCTGTCGTCGAATTGCAGAAGCAGGAGCGCGACCGCTCGGCCATGGAAACCGAACTCGACGTCATCGCCTCCCGCGTTTTCGTCGGCACCGTGGTCGATTCCCTCAACCTGATCGAGGATCCGATCTTCAACACCTTCCTGCCGAAGCCGCCGGGCTGGCTTGCCTCCTGGTTCGGCAATTTCGAGAGCAAGGCCGATCCCAATTCGATCCAGAAGCGCATCCTGTCCGAAACAGTACAGCGTGACCGCGCGATCACCAATCTTCTGTCCACCTTCACCGCCACGCGCAGCGGCGAGAGCCTGGCGATGACCATCCGGGTGCAGCACATCAATCCTGCCCAGGCCGCAATCATCGCCAATGCCATCGCGGCGCGCTATGTCGAATGGAGCACGAGCCTCAAGGAGGCCGCGACCATCGAGACGGTTCAGTATCTCCGCAACCAGTCCAACGAGCTTGCCCAGTCGATCGCCGACAAGGAGCGCCAGATCGCCGCCTTTGCCACCACGAACGATCTAACCTTCGATCCGCGCGACGATCTGCTGCGGGCCCGGGTAGAACAGCTGAACGAGCAGTTGACTCTCGCCAGAGTGGACGAGGCAAGCGCCATCGCCAAGTTCAACGAGGTCAAGCAATTGCTGGAAGCCACCGGAACCGAAGGCGTCGGACGGATCCTCACCTCCGAACTACTGACGCAATTGCGCACCGAGCAGAGCCGGCTTCAGGGCGAGCGCGCCCAGCTCGGCTCGAAATTCGCCAGGAACCATCCCGATGTGGTCAAGGCGGACGCGGAAATCACCTCGAACCGCAAGATGATCGAGGAGGAGATCCAGCGGATCGTGATGGAACTCGACAATTCCGCGAAGGTCGCTACCGTGCGCGTGCGGAAGTTCGAGGACGAGATCGCCACGATGCAGGAGCGGATGGCCGACCGCAACCTCGCCGAGATCCGGCGACGGGAGCTGGAGCGCGACCTGCTGAGCGAGCAGAAGCGCTACGACCAGGTCATCCTGCGGCTCGGCACCCTCAATCCCGACCAGGAAGAGGTGAAGGCCACCGCCCGCATCGCCTCCTATGCGGAAGTGCCGACGAAGCCCACCTTTCCCAAGCCCGGCATGCTGGTTGCGGCCGGCTTCGCCGGATCGACCATCCTGGCGCTGATCCTGGCTTTCGTGCTCGAGGCCTTCGACAGCACGTTGAGACGGATCCCGGATATCGAGGCGATCACCCAGCGTCCGAACATCGTGCGCATTCCCGATGTGCGTGCGACGGCGAAAGCCGGCGCTTTCGACACGCCCGCCTATCTCCTTCAGAACCCGGGTTCGACCTTTGCCGAGGCAATGCGCTCGCTGTGCCTTGCCTGGCGAACGATCGGTGAAGGCAAGTCGCGCAAGATCGTGATGATCGCATCCGCCGCGCCCGGCGAAGGCAAGACCACGACGGCGCTGGGCATGGCGACAGTGGCGGCGATGAACGGCTTGCGGGTGATGCTGCTCGATCTGGACCCGAAGGACGACGGGGCAGCGGCGGTGCTCAAGGCCGAGGAACCGGACCTGACTCTCGCGGAATTTCTCGGCGGCCAGCACGAGCTTCCGGCCGTGATCGCCAGGGTGCCGGGACAGCCGTTTCTCGACGTCATTTCCGAAAGGCTGAGCGTGCAGGAGATCGACAAGCTGTTCATGAGCCTGCGCCGCGAATACGACCTGATCGTCGTCGACACCCCGGCCATTCAAACGGTGGATGATGCAATCTGGTTGTCGCCCCATATTGACTCTATCGTCATGGTGGTTTCATTCGAGGCGACGAAAGAGCAGGATTTCGCTGACGCCATCGACCGGCTTCGGGTCAACAACGCGCCGATCCTCGGCAGCGTGCTGAACCGGTATCGCCAGCCGGCTCCGATATTCGATCGGGCAGCTATTCTGGCTTTTGTGAATCGCGTACTGCCAGCGCAATGGAAGGTGGCCTGATCCGGCCATCGCCAGCCGGAAAGAGGGGTTTCAATGCGTCTTGTAATGATCGGCTCCGGGTATGTCGGCCTGGTCTCGGGAGCCTGTTTTGCCGATTTCGGCCACGACGTCGTTTGCGTCGACAAGGTCGAAAGCAAGATTGAGGCCCTGCGCCAGGGCATCATCCCGATCTACGAGCCCGGGCTGAACGCGATCGTCGAGACGAACCAGAAATCCGGCCGCCTGCAGTTTTCCACCGACATCTCCGGCGCCGTGCGCGCGGCCGACGTTGTGTTCATAGCGGTGGGTACGCCTTCGCGGCGCGGTGACGGCCATGCCGACCTCAGCTACGTCTATGCGGCCGCGCGCGAGATCGCCACGGCGGTTACCGGCTTCACGGTAATCGTCACCAAGTCGACGGTGCCGGTGGGAACCGGTGACGAGGTCGAGCGCATCATCCGCGAAACCAATCCGCAGGCCGACATTGCCGTCGTCTCCAATCCGGAGTTCCTGCGCGAAGGCGCGGCGATCGCCGACTTCAAGCGCCCGGACCGCATCGTCATCGGCACCGAGGAACCGCGGGCGATCGAGGTGATGCGCGAGGTCTACCGTCCGCTCTACCTCAACGAAGCCCCGCTGCTCTTCTGCGAACGGCGGACCTCCGAACTGATCAAATATGCCGGCAACGCTTTCCTGGCGATGAAGATCACCTTCATCAACGAGATCGCCGATCTCTGCGAACGCGTCGGCGCCGACGTGCAGAAGGTCGCCAAGGGGATCGGTCTCGACAAGCGGATCGGCGACAAGTTCCTGCATGCCGGGCCCGGCTATGGCGGCTCGTGCTTTCCCAAGGACACGGTGGCGCTGGTCAAGACGGCGCAGGACTACGACAGTCCGGTGCGGCTTGTCGAAGCGACCGTTGCCGTCAACGATACCCGCAAGCGCGCGATGGCCCGCAAGATCATCGCTGCCTGCGACGGCGATGTCCGCGGCAAGCACATCGCCCTGCTCGGCCTGACCTTCAAGCCGAACACCGATGACATGCGCGAGGCGCCGTCGATCGCCATCACCCAGGCGCTGCAGGACCACGGCGCCATCGTCCACGGCTACGATCCGGAAGGCATGCCGGCAGCGCGGGAACTGCTGGCGGACGTCCATTTCGGCCGGGATGCCTACGACATTGCTGAAGGTGCGGATGCGCTGGTGCTGGTGACCGAGTGGGACGAGTTTCGCGCCCTCGATTTTCGCCGCCTGCACGGACTGATGAAGACGCCTGTGCTGGTCGACCTGCGCAACGTCTATCCGGTCCGGGAAGTCACGCGCCACGGCTTCACCTATCACGGGGTCGGACGTCCGGGGGCCGGGGAATAACGATGCGCTATTTCATCACCGGCACCGCCGGATTCATCGGCTTTCATCTCGCCCGCCGCCTGCTGGAGCACGGGCACGAGGTCACCGGTTTCGACGGGATGACCACTTACTACAATCTCCGCCTGAAGGAGGCGCGCCACGCAGCGCTCTCGCAATTCCACGCATTCACGCCGGCGATCGCGATGCTCGAAGACCGGGCTGCAGTGGAGGATGCGATCGGCACTGCCCGGCCCGACGTCATCATCCATCTCGCTGCGCAGGCAGGCGTGCGCTACAGTCTCGAAAATCCCAAGGCCTACCTCGATTCCAACCTGATAGGTTCGTGGAACATCCTTGAACTTGCCAAGGCCGCCAATGTCGGCCACCTGATGCTGGCTTCGACGTCCTCGGTCTATGGCGCCAACCCGTCGATCCCGTTCAGGGAATCGGACAAGGCCGACGAGCCGCTGACCTTCTATGCCGCCACCAAGAAGTCCATGGAACTGATGGCGCACAGCTATTCGCATCTCTACAAGATACCGGTGACGGCCTTCCGCTTCTTTACCGTCTACGGGCCGTGGGGCCGGCCGGACATGGCGCTGTTCAAGTTCGTCAAGGCCATGTTGGAAGACCGGGAAATCGAGATCTACGGCGAAGGCAGGATGAGCCGCGATTTCACCTATATCGACGATCTCGTCGAGGGCATCATCCGGTTGTCGCATGTGGTTCCCGGCGAGGCGAACCGCGTTCAACGTCCCGGCGTCGAGGATACGCTGTCGCACCAGGCGCCGTTCCGGGTGGTCAACATCGGTGGCGGCCAGCCGGTGGGCCTTCTCGATTTCGTCGAGACCATCGAACGCGTGCTTGGCAAGGCTGCCCGGAAGAAAATGCTGCCGATGCAACAGGGCGACGTCCCGCGCACCTATGCCAGCCCGGACCTGCTGCTGGCGCTGACCGGCTACAAGCCGGAAACCACGCTGGAGAAGGGTGTGACGGCCTTTGTCGACTGGTACATCGAGGCCCGCGGCTATCTCGACGGTTGAAGCAGGCGGATACGGCCTTCGGCAAGCCGGCATGGATGCGTTGCCTGCTTCCGTGCGTTGGAAAAATAATCCGCCGCCAAAGGTGAATGGGCCCTAAATTAGTGATAACTTTCACGCATGTTGTCCGGCCGAGGTGGTCACGCCTCGGTGCGGGGACAATGCCGGCATCGCTACGGAGAAAACGAGCGACGCGGTCTGTACCCGTGTAATGCTCTGATCAACGGCCGCGCTCGGACAGGGTCCGATGCTGAAGCGGATGGGATGACATGGACGCCAGCAAGGCTATCATCGTCGTGTTTCCGTTCGTCGGCGATGAGGTCGGCGGCAGCCACATTTCCGCGATCAACCTGATTTGCGGCCTCGATCAGCGCCGGGTCCGGCCGCTGATCGTGTTGCACTGCATCGACGGCGTTCTGGCAACCTACCTCACGGAGCGAGGCCTTGCGTTTCTCACTGCGCCTCCGGTCGAACTGCTGTCGCCCACCGAACCGCAGACCGTCAGCCTGCGAGCCGTTCTGGCAGTGACAGCCGCGACTCACAGACTTCGCCGCTTCCTGCTCCGGCACCGGGTCGATATCGTCCACACCAACGACGGGCGGATGCATGCGACATGGGCGCTTCCCGCGCGACTCGCCGGTGCAAAGCTGCTCTGGCATCATCGAAGCGATCCCGGGGCCCGTGGCGTCAACCTGCTGGCGCCCCTGCTCGCCAATCATATCGTCACGGTGTCGCACTTCGCCGCGCCGGATCGGCCGATACTGCCGGTGCGCAAGCGGCTGACCGTGCTGCACAGCCCGTTCGATCATCCCGAGAACATTCCGGATCGCGCTTCCTGCCACAGGGCGCTGGCCACCGAGCTCGGTATGCCGGGAGAGACGCGCTTTCTCGGCTATTTCGGTTCGCTGATCGAACGCAAGCGGCCGCTGCTTTTCGTCGAGGCGGTCCATGCCTTCATCCGCGCCAATCCCGGCGTTCCGGTGGCCGGGCTGCTGTTCGGGGTTCCCTCTACGACCGGCCCCCCGCTCGACGAGGCGGTACTTGGCCGCGCTGCCGAACTCGGCATCGCCGACCGCATCCGCCTCATGGGCTTCCGCTCGCCGGTCGAGCCAAACATGTGCGGTGTCGACGCGCTGCTGGTGCCGGCGGTCGGCGAGCCGTTCGGGCGCACGCTGATCGAGGCCATGCTGCTCGGCACGCCCGTCATCGCCACAAATCACGGTGGCAATCCCGAGGCGATCGACGACGGCCGGACCGGCCTTCTGGTCGAACCGGAAAATCCGCGAGCCTTCGTCGCGCCGCTCGAGCAACTGCTGCTGAACGAAGGCAGGTGGCAGAGGATCAGCGAGACCGCCCAGGCCGATGCCCGTTCCAGATACGGAGCGGCCCACCACGTCGATTGCATCACCCGCATCTACGAGCGCCTTCTCGACCGGCCAGCGCCGCCCCCGGGCCCTTCGGAGGCCGTTCATACTGAGGCAAGCGTCCATACCGTCTGACATCCGCCGCAGGAGCAGATCGCATGATAGAGATGAGCGAGATCGATTTTCTGATCATCGGCGCGGCCAAGAGCGCCACCACCTGGCTGCAGCAATGCCTGCAGCAGGAAGGCCACATCTGCATGCCGAGCCCGGAACTGCACTATTTCAGCCGCCATCACGCGCTCGGCGACGACTGGTACCTTTCCCAGTTTGACAGGGAACCGCATCATCGGCTGGTCGGGGAGAAATCGAACTCCTATCTCGACGAGCCGCAGGCATGTGGCCGCATCCGGGCTGCCCTTCCCCACGCAAGACTGATCGCCCAGTTGCGCAATCCCGTCGACCGGGCCTATTCCGACTACTGCATGCTCTACCGCCGCGGTGAAGTCGGCCGCGACATCGAGCACTATCTCGACCCCCGTCACGGCCACGGCCGGCGCTTCCTCATCAACGGCTTCTATCACGACCAGCTGCGGGCCTATCGCGATGCGTTTCCGCAGGAACAACTGCTGGTGCTGTTTTTCGAGGACATGCGCCGCGATGCCCAGCGGCAACTCGACATCGTTGGCGATTTCCTACGGCTCGATGGCGGCCTCCACCTGGCACCGCTCGAGGGCAAGGTGAAGGACAAGACCGTGCCGATGGTGGGACCGCGGCTCCGCCAGATCCTGAAGCCGCTGAAGCCCGTCGTCGCGCCGCTGCGCAAGTATCGCGGCTTTCAGGCAGCCCGTAGCCTGATCGCCAGAGAACTCGACTACGTGCCTCTGAGCCGGGACATGCGCGACCGCCTGACCGAATATTATGCCCCCGAGGTGGAGCGGCTCGGCAAGCTGCTCGGACGTGACCTCACCGCCTGGCTGCAGGGCAGCAAGACGACATGACCCTGTCCATCGCAAGCCTCGAAGGCTAATGCCCGTCCAGATGGCTTTTGCGGATGCGGCGCACCACCAGCCAGACGCCAAGCACCGAGAACGGTACGGATATGCCGGTAATGACGCTCGGATCGACCGGCAGGACGTCGTGGCTGATGGCCTTGGCGATATAGCCGACAAGGCCGACGACATAGTAGGAGATGGCCGCGACCGAGAGGCCTTCGACCGTCTGCTGCAGCCTGAGCTGCAGGTTGGCACGTCGGTCCATCGAGGCGAGCAGATCCGAGTTCTGGCGCTCGAGTTCCACGTCGATCCAGCTGCGCACGAGGCCGGTGGCGCGGAACAGCTTGCGTGACAGGTTTGCCTGTCTTTCCTCGACCGACTGGCAGGTGCGCATCGCAGGCGCGAGACGGCGTTCGAGGAAAGAGCCCAGCGTCTCGAAGCCGGGAACCGCGGTTTCGCCGAGCGTCTTGATCCGCTCGGCAACGATGACGTCATAGGCGCGGCTGGCGCCGAAACGATAGAGGCTGAGCACCGCATTGGCCTCGAGCTCAGCCGCAAGCCGGGTGATCTCGCCAAGCATGGCGTCGGCTTCCTCGCGGGCATGGGCCTTCATGCGCTGGGTAACCGCGGTCAACCCGTCCTCGATGCGGCGGATCTCCGGCGACAGCGTCTGGGCCAGCGGCAGGCCGAGCATGGCGAGCGTCCGGTAGGTCTCGATGTCGAGCAGGCGCTGAACCAGTGCACCGGTTCCGGTCTCGGTCAGGCCGCGGTCGATTACCAGAATCTGGGTCAGGCCGTCACCGTTCTGGCGGAAATCGGTCAGGATCGCCGCCTGCCCGTTCTTGACCTCGCTATGACAAAGGCTCGCCGGATCGAAGAGGCTTATCGCCTCCCGGGTTTCGGGACCTTCCGGCCTGATCTCGAGCCTGATGCCTGAAATCAGCGAACCGGGCGGCGAGAAACTGTCACCGAACGGATGGAACAACACCTCGCCGCCGAACTTCTCCGGCACCGGTCCATCCCAGAACCAGGTGGAGAATTCCGTGTGCCGTTCCCAGCGCAGTGTTCCCGGCCCCCAGGGCAAGGTGTGGTGGCGCGCATCCCGATCCGGCGGCGCCACCCCGCGCGAGCGCGACATCTCGGCGATGACCGAATGATGGACCGCTGCACCGCCGTCCATCATGAACGCCAGCTGAAAGATAACCCGCGGCGCCGTCACCAGCGCGTAGGGCCTCGAATGAATCTCGCCGAGCGCGAGCGCTCGTTCGGGTGCTCCCGGAAATGCAAAATTGCCCTTCGCCATCGCCGCAGCAATCCCTCTCCATTTTGACGCTTCCGTGCGCGTGTTCGACGCGTCCCCCACGGAACCTCCCGCAAACCTAACAAACGCCAGACGGGAAAGACAAAGGGCCGTTTTGCCGCAGGTGGAAAATCGCGACGAAAAACCAAACCCTCAACTGGACAGAATATTTGACCACTTCCGGAAAGCGTGGCTTAACTGGTCCCATCTCAAGCAAGGCAGACGAATGATTGACCGAGAAGGCAAGGACCCGGACGTGTCCGACCTCTATCCGCAGATACGCCACAGCCGCACCGCCGACGAGGTGGTGCAGCAGATCGAGGGGCTGATCCTCGACGGCGTGCTGCGCGACGGCGATCGCCTGCCCGGCGAACGCGACCTGGCACAGCGTTTCGACGTCTCGCGCCCGATCCTGCGCGAGGCGCTGAAGGAGCTCGAGGCCCGCGGGCTGCTGGTCAGTTCCCATGGCGGCGGCACCTTCGTCGCCGATATCGTCGGGCAGGTGTTCTCCAAGCCGCTCGCCGACCTGATTGCCCGGCACGAGCGCGCCGTCCTCGACTATCTCGAGTACCGGCGCGAACTCGAGGGCCTGACGGCCGAGCTTGCGGCCCGACGGGCAACCGAAACAGACAAGGCGCTGCTGACCCGCATCATGGCCGGCATGCGCCGTGCCCATGACGAAGCGGACGACGAGGCCGAGCTTGCCGCGGATATCGAACTGCACAATGCCATTGGCGAGGCGGCGCACAACATCGTGCTGATGCACACCATGCGCGCCTGCTACCGCCTCCTGAGCGACGGCATCTTCTATAATAGGCGCATGCTGCGCGTGCTGCCCGGCTATCGCGACCGCATGCTGGCGCAGCATGCCGCAATCTACGATGCGATCATTGCCGGCGAGCCCGAGGCGGCCAAGGCGGCCGCGCATGCGCATATCGATTTCATCATCGACGCGATGCGCGAGGCGACCCGTCTTGGCGAATGGAGCCGGATCTCGCAGTTGCGACTGGCGCAGCGGCAGGGTCAGGCGGCGAGCCCGCGCGCGCAGAACAAGGGCGGAGAGCAGGCAGACGGCCAGCCATGACGACGGCTGGCGACAATTCCCGACCGCTCGTCGGGCTGTTCGCGACCTGCGTCGTCGACCTCTTTCGCCCGAGCGTCGGCCAGGCCTCCGCCAGGCTGATTGCGGAGTCCGGTTGCGAGGTGGTGGTTCCGATCGCCCAGACCTGTTGCGGCCAGCCATCCGCGAATTCGCGCGACCGCGGTGACATGCGCGCTGCCGCCGAACAGGTGATCGAAGCCTTCGAGCGCTTCGACTACGTGGTCGCGCCTTCCGGCTCCTGTGCAGCCATGCTCCGCGAGCGATACCCGATACTTTTTGAAGGCGATGCGCAATGGGAACCCCGCGCGCAAGCATTTGCCGGGAAAGTCCATGAACTCGTTTCCTTCCTGACCGCTGTCATGGGCATGACCACCGCCGTGAACGCCGAGCATGCAGGATCGGCCACCTGCCACGACGCCTGCGCCAATGATCCCGACGCCCGGCGGCAGTCGCGCGCGCTGCTCGCATCGGTCGCCGGCCTCGAACTGAAGGAGATGGAAGGCAGCGGTGACTGTTGCGGCATCGCCGGCCGCGCTCCCCTCGGACGGCCCCGCCAGCGGGCTGCGGCCACGGACCTGCCGTCGCATGTCGATGCGAGCGGAGCCGACCTGCTCCTCGGCAGCGATCTCGGCTGTCTCCTGCAAATCGCCGGAAAGCTGAAACGCAAGGGCTCTGCCATCGAAATCCGCCACATTGCCGAGGTACTGGCGGGTGACACCGATACGCCACCGATTGCTGGAAGGAGACGATCATGACCCCGGCACGGCTATCGAGCGCGACCTTCGGCCCCGATGACACCCGCTTTACCGTCATATCAGGCGATATCACCACGCTTGATGTCGATGCGATCGTCAACGCCGCCAATTCGCAACTGCTGCGCGGCGGTGGCGTCGACGGCGCCATCCATCGCGCCGCCGGTCCTGAGCTGCAGGCAGAATGCCTGCAGCTTGGCGGCTGCGATCCCGGACAGGCCAAGGTCACCGGCGGCCACGCCCTGCCTGCCCGCCACGTCATCCACACCGTCGGCCCGGTCTGGCACGGCGGCGATCGTGGCGAGGACGCCATCCTCGAAAGCTGCTACCGCGAAAGCCTGTCTGTCGCTGCCCATCTCGGCTTGCGAAGCGTTGCGTTTCCGGCGATTTCCACCGGCATCTATGGTTTTCCGCCCGAGCGGGCATGCCGGATCGCGGTGCGGACAAGCCTGCTTTACGGCAGCGCCCGCGGCTTCGAAGAGGTCATTTTCTGCTGCTTCGACGCGACGACGGCCGCGCTCTATGACGCGACCCTCGCAAAGGCGCTTGCCTCGCCGCAGCAATAGCCGGCTAGTTGCCAGACGGCCCGCTATCGCCTGCGACAAAGCGGTGGAGCCGGCATTTTTTTGTCGCAAACGTCGCGCAATTTCCAAGAATCATATTTATATTAACGAGACTCACCCACCCGACTGACGGTTTTGCGAAATGCCAGTTATCACCCGCATTGCCAGAGACTTGAAGCTGATGTTCCGGCGCCCCCCGCGCCAGCAATATGCTGCGCTCTGTTACCGGGTGAAGAAAAAACAGGGTCTCGAAGTGCTGCTGGTCACCAGCCGTGACACCGGTCGCTGGATCATTCCCAAGGGCTGGCCGATGCCCGGCAAGAAGTCGCATGCGGTCGCCGAACGCGAAGCCTTCGAGGAGGCGGGCGTCAAGGGCAAGGCCGAACGCGAGCCGCTCGGCTACTACACCTATTTCAAGGGACTGAACTACGGCCTGAAAGTCATCTGCCGGGTTCAGGTCCACGCGCTCAAGGTCGATGAGATCGCCAAGCAGTTCCCGGAGAAAGGCACGCGCCAGAGCGAGTGGGTTTCCTGCTCGGAGGCGGCTGCCCGCGTCAACGAACCGGAGCTGAAGACCCTGCTGCTCGCCTTCGAAAAGCGCATGCAGAGCGGTGAAGAGCAGGCTGCCCCCCAGCTTATCCAGCGTTAATCGCGCAATCACGCCATCGTCGTATTGCACTTGAAGCGGCTTCCCGCTAGGCGAATTCGCAAGATCGCCCGGCGCCCCTGGTGCTTGGCAAACATAACGTCAGTCTGCGCAGTCCCGAATGCCGAGCGGCCGCGCGATGCGAATGCACCCGGAGACCTGAATGGGCAATTCGACACCGCACCTTGTCAAGCGAACACTTGACAAGGACCTCGACAAGATCACCCACGTGGAGGAAGCGACGCACTTCGTTTCCCGCGGCCTCGTCGGCCCCGGCATCGGCCTCGTGTTCCTCGTCATGGCAATGATCTACGCCGGCGTCTACGTCATGGACCAGCCCGGCGCGGTCATCGTCATCGCGGCGGCGGCAATCGGCGCCTACATGGCGATGAACATCGGCGCCAACGACGTCACCAATAACGTTGGCCCGGCGGTGGGTTCCAAGGCGATGTCGATGACGGTCGCGCTCATCATAGCCGCCGTGTTCGAGACGGCCGGCGCAATGATCGCCGGCGGCGATGTCGTTGAGACGATCTCCAAGGGCATCCTCGACCCGCAACTGATGCCGAGTACCGACACCTTCATCTGGGCGATGATGGCGGCGCTGCTGTCGTCGGCGCTGTGGGTGAACCTGGCGACCTGGCTTGGCGCTCCTGTTTCGACGACCCACGCCGTCGTCGGCGGTGTCGTCGGTGCGGGCGTTGCGGCTGCGGGCTTCGCCGCGATCGACTGGATCACCATGGCCGGCATCGCCGGCAGCTGGGTGATCTCGCCGCTCCTCGGCGGCGTCGTCGCCGCCCTCTTCCTTGCCTTCATCAAGGAATACATCATCTACCGCCACGACAAGCTCGCGGCGGCGCGCAAATGGGTGCCGGTGCTGATCGGCTTCATGGTCGGCACCTTCTGCGCCTATCTCGCCCTCAAGGGCTTGAACAAGCTGGTCGACGTCACCCTGCTGTCGGCAACGCTGATCGGCCTCGCCTGCGGCATCTTGAGCTGGGCATTGAGCGTTCCGATGGTCCGTCGCCAGTCGATGGGACTGGAAAATCGCAACCAGTCGCTGCGTAAGCTTTTCCGCCTGCCGCTGATCTTCTCGGCCGCGCTGCTTTCCTTCGCCCATGGCGCCAACGATGTCGCCAACGCCATCGGCCCGCTTTCGGCCATCGTCCATGCCGCCCAGGCCCACGAGATTACCGCCGAGATCAGCATTCCGCTGTGGGTCATGGTGATCGGCGCCTTCGGCATTTCGCTCGGCCTGCTGCTCTTCGGCCCGCGCCTGATCAAGCTCGTCGGCGAACAGATCACCAAGCTCAATCCGATGCGCGCCTTCTGCGTCGCGCTTTCGGCCGCGTTCACCGTCATCGTCGCCTCCTGGCTCGGCCTGCCGGTGAGCTCCACCCATATCGCCGTCGGCGCGGTCTTCGGTGTCGGCTTCTTCCGCGAATGGTACACGCGCAAGTCCAAGCGCCGTATCGAATACATGCGGATGAAGGCCAGCACCTGGGACATCGACGAGCAGGAAGAGCGCAATGCCGACGAACTGCGCCGTCGTTACCTCGTGCGCCGCTCGCACTTCATGACGATCATCGCGGCCTGGGTCATTACCGTTCCGGCCTCCGCGCTGCTTGCAGCCGGGATCTATTGGGTTATGTTCGTCCTCTTCGTATAACTCCCGGTCCGGCCGGCTCGCTCTGCCGGATCGTGCGTGATTTCAATGCTTTGCCGCGCCTCCTGGCGCGGCATTGAAATGTGAGGACCTTGCGGATGCGCGCCAATTTCAGGATGCAGCGGCTGTTCGTCGACGCCGATCTTGCGGCCGGAGCCGAAATCGAAGCCGACAAGGACCAGTTCCATTATCTGGCCAATGTGCTGCGCGCCGCCGAAGGCACGGAAGTCCTGCTGTTCAACGGTCGTGACGGCGAGTGGAAGGCAAGCCTCGGCTACCCGACCCGCAAACGGCTGGTCATGACCCCCGTCGAGCAGACCCGCCCGCAGCCCGCGCCCTCCGACCTTCACTACCTCTTCGCCCCGCTGAAGGTTGGCCGTCTCGACTACCTCGTGCAGAAGGCGGTGGAAATGGGCGCCGGCCTGCTGCAGCCGGTGATGACCCAGCATGTGCAGGGCAAGATCACCAGTCTCGACCGACTGAAGGCGAACGTCATCGAGGCCGCCGAGCAATGCGGCATTCTCGCCGTTCCCGAAGTGGCGCAGCCGAAGCGCCTGGCGGATCTGCTCTCGACCTGGCCCCGTGACCGCCGGATCATCTACTGCGACGAAGGCGATGAAGGCCAGAACCCGCTACCGCTGCTCAACGCAATCGAGGAACGCAAACTGGCGCTGCTCGTCGGTCCCGAAGGTGGTTTTTCCGAGGACGAGCAGAAGCTCCTGCGAAATCTCGACTTCGTCACCGCCATCCCGCTCGGCCCCCGGATCCTGCGCGCCGACACCGCCGCAGTCGCGGCAATGGCAGTGATTCAGGCTTCGATCGGTGATTGGCGCTGACCGAAGCAAGTAGGCCGTTCGGCTGAGCTTCGTCTTTTTTTGATGCGACCTTGAAAGAATTTCACTTGCGCGTCACCTTAATCCAGTCCAATCAGCCATCCTATTTGCCCGAATTGTGGCGGGCGTCTTATAAGCAGCAAGGTATAGTTTATGGCCCGTGATACGACCGACCAGACGCCCATCTCCTCTGTGAGAGAACTGACGGACTATCTGGCGGCCGGCTGCAAACCGAAAGAACGTTTCCGCATAGGCACGGAACACGAGAAGTTTGCCTTCTTCAAGGAAGACAACAGCCCGGTGCCTTATTTCGGCGACGCCAGCATTTCGGCACTGCTGAAAGGCATGCAGGACAAGCTCGGCTGGGAGCCGATCATCGACGCCGGCAACATCATCGGCCTTGCCGAACCGGCCGGCATGGGCGCCATCTCGCTGGAGCCGGGCGGCCAGTTCGAACTGTCGGGCGCACCGCTCGAAAACCTGCACCAGACCTGCCACGAGTCGAACCAGCATCTCGCGACCCTGCGCGAAATCGCCGAACCCCTCGGCATCCGCTTCCTCGGCATGGGCGGCAGCCCCAAGTGGACCTTTGACGAAACCCCGCGCATGCCGAAGTCGCGCTACGAGATCATGTCCCGCTACATGCCGAAGGTCGGCACCAAGGGGCTGGACATGATGTACCGGACCTGCACGATCCAGGTGAACCTCGACTTCTCCTCGGAAGAGGACATGCGCCGCAAGATGAAGGTATCGATGAAGCTGCAGCCGCTGTCGACTGCGCTCTTCGCATCCTCGCCGTTTACCGATGGCAAGCCGAACGGGCTCCTCTCCTGGCGCGGCGACATCTGGCGCGACAC
Source organism: Pseudomonadota bacterium (assembly GCA_023399465.1). Classification (GTDB taxonomy): domain Bacteria; phylum Pseudomonadota; class Alphaproteobacteria; order Rhizobiales; family Rhizobiaceae; genus Ferirhizobium. The sequence continues at coordinate 2,692 of JAEWPB010000109.1, read as the reverse complement.
CGACAACCAGCGCGCCGGCCTGCTGCCCTTCGCCATGAGCGACGATTTCCGCTTCGAGCAGTATGTCGAGTGGGCACTCGATGTGCCGATGTATTTCGTCGTGCGCGACGGTCGTTATCATGATTGCACCCACATCACCTTCCGCCAGTGCATGAATGGCGCCCTGAAGGGCGAACTCGACGACTGGCAGGCCAACATGGGCGACTGGACCAATCATCTTTCCACCCTCTTCCCCGATGTGCGGCTGAAGCGCTTCCTCGAAATGCGCGGCGCCGATGGCGGCCCGTGGCGCCGTATCTGCGCGCTCCCGGCCTTCTGGGTCGGCCTGCTCTACGACGATGGCGCGCTCGACGCTGCCGAGAAACTGACCGAGGCGTGGACCTTCGAGGATGTCAACGCCCTGCGCGATGCCGTACCCGCCGGAGGACTGAATACCTCGATCCGTGGCATCAATCTCGTCGATCTGTCCCGCGAGGTTCTGGACATTTCACGCGCCGGCCTGAAGTCGCGCGCCCGCATCAACGGCGATGGCGTCGATGAAAGCATCTTCCTTGCACCGCTGGACGAAGTGGTCGCCAAGAAGGCAACGCTGGCCGACGACATGCTGTCCCTGTTCAACGGCCGCTGGGGCGGCTCGGTCGAGCCCTGCTTCATCGACTACCAGTACTGATCCACGGCTGCCCGCCTTGCCGGGCGCCCGTTAAAAACCGGCGCTTCAAAAACCGGTATGCCGATTGCCTTTTCCGGATATAGTGCAGGAGATTAGTGCTCCGTGCCCCGGGAAAGGAAAGCCGATGCTGCCCCTGTTCGACATGATGATGCAGGCCCAGAACGGTGCCGGCATCGACGCCATGGCCAAGCAGTTCAACCTTGCCCAGGAGCAGGTGACCAAGGCAATGGCGGCGCTGATGCCGGCCTTTTCCTCCGGACTGAAGCGCAGCGCCGCCAACCCATACGATTTCGGCGCGCTGATGCAGGCGATTTTCTCCGGCAACTACGCCCAGTATTTCGAGGATCTGAGCAAGGCCTTCTCGGCCCAGGGGATCGCCGACGGCAACAACGTGCTCGGCCAGATCTTTGGTTCCAGGGAGGCCTCGCGCGCCATCGCCGCGCAGGCCGCGCAACTGACCGGCATCGGCCAGGACATTCTCAAGCAGATGATGCCGGTGATGGCGAGCGCCCTGATGGGCGGGCTGTTCAAGCAGGGCATGGGCCAGGTCACGGACAGCGGCAATCCCTTCACGACCGGCCCCATGGCCGACATGATGCGCCAATGGATGGAAACGACAGGCCTGGCGCCGAAGAAGCCGGAACCCAGCATTTTCGACAATCCCTTCACCCAGGCGATGCAGGCCATGTGGGGCGGACAGAAGGCCCCTTCCCCTAGGGAAAACGATCCCTTCGCGGCCAATCCGTTCGCGAAAATGTTCCAGGACATGATGAGCGGCAATTTTGCCCCGACCGCTGCGCCGGAGGCGAAGAAGGCCGAGACTGCCCCGGATTTCTCCGCCTACAAGGACATGATCAGCGCCATGTTCGACAGCGGTCTCGAGGTGCAGAAAAGCTACCAGAAGAGCATGGAAGCGATCTTCGATACCTACAGCAAGAGCAGCACCGCGGAACCGGGCAAACCCGCGACCTGACGCACGCGGGCGTGGAAGCAGCCTCATTCCGGCGGCGCCACCAACGGCATCTGGGGGACATGAACAGGGCCGGTATTGACCGGCCCTTGCGTTGTCAGAATTCGGTCCAGTCGCCTTCCGGCGCCGGATCGGGGGCCTGCTTGGCGCCCATCCGCGTCGTCAGTCGGTTCAGCAGGTGGTGGGCGGGAGAACTGACCGGGCGCGTCGTTTCGGTGGCAGGAGCCAGCCGCGGTGCTGGCGCCGGACGTGCGAACGGCTTCGGTGCGGCACTGACACCGCCCTGTTGGCGTGCCGGTACCGGCGGCATGCGCTCCGAGGCTCCCGGTCCGGGCTGGCCGGATTGCCCGATGTTGAACTGGGCGATCAGGCTGACCAGGGTCGCGGCGTCACTGGAAAGCCCGGTCATGTTGTGATTGGTCTGCTCGGCGGCCTGGGCATTCTGCTGCGTCACCTCTTCCATGCGGCTGACGGCAGCGCCGATCTCGTTGAGGCTCGACGACTGTTCCTTCGCCGCACCCGCGATCGAGTGGATATGCTCGTTGATATCGACCACCTGCCGCGCAATCGATGACAGGGCCGAACCGGTTTCCTTGACCAGGCCGACACCATTGGCCACCGCTTCGCCGGACTTGCTGATCAAGCCCTTGATGTTCTTGGCGGCATTGGCGGAACGCTGGGCGAGTTCACGCACCTCCTGGGCGACGACGGCAAAGCCCTTGCCCGCCTCCCCGGCACGCGCGGCTTCCACCCCTGCATTGAGCGCAAGCAGGTTGGTCTGGAAGGCGATCTCGTCGATGACGTTGATGATCTGCGCGATCTCCAAGGACGCCGTTTCGATGCGTTCCATCGCATCGACAGCCTTGCCAACGATGGCGCTTGACTGGTCGGAACTGGTGCGCGCTTCCGCGGCGAGCCGCGAAGCCGTCTCCGCGCCTTCCGTCGACTGGCGGATCGCGTCCATGATCTGGCGGACGGCGGCCGACGTTTCCTCGAGCGAGGCGGCCTGCTGCTCGGTGCGGCGGGAGAGGTCATCTGTCGCGACACCGACC
>JAEWPB010000107.1 GCA_023399465.1 Pseudomonadota bacterium | reverse complement strand
ACCATGCGCTCCATGACGCGCATCATCCAGCCGGTGCCTTCGCGGCACGGCGTGCACTGGCCGCAGCTCTCATGCTTGAAGAATGCCGAGATGCGCCAGATCGCCTTGATGATGTCGGTCGACTTGTCCATGACGATCATGCCGCCGGTACCGAACGACGACTTGACCTCGCGCATGCCGTCGAAATCCATGATCGCGTCGGCCATGTCCTCGCCCTTGACGACCGGGCAGGATGCACCGCCCGGAATGACCGCGAGCAGGTTGTCCCAGCCGCCGCGAATGCCGCCGGCGTGCTTCTCGATGATCTCGCGGAACGTGATGCCGAGATTTTCCTCGACCGTGCACGGACGGTTTACGTGACCCGAAATCATGAACAGCTTGGTGCCGACATTGTTCGGACGGCCGATCGACGAGAACCAGCTGGCGCCGCGACGCAGAATCGTCGGCGTGACTGCGATCGATTCGACATTGTTCACCGTCGTCGGGCAGCCATAGAGGCCCATGTTGGCCGGGAACGGCGGCTTCAGGCGCGGCTGGCCCTTCTTGCCTTCGAGGCTTTCGAGCAGCGCGGTTTCCTCGCCGCAGATGTAAGCGCCGGCGCCGTGATGAACATAAATGTCAATGTCGTAGCCCAACTTGTTGTTCTTGCCCAACAAACCGGCTTCATAGCATTCGTCGATCGCTGCCTGCAGCGCCTCGCGTTCGCGCATGAACTCGCCGCGTACATAGATGTAGGCGGTATGGGCACCCATGGCGAAGGACGCAATCACGCAGCCTTCGATCAGCGTATGCGGATCGTTACGCAGGATGTCGCGGTCCTTGCAGGTGCCGGGCTCGGATTCGTCGGCGTTGACGACGAGGTAATGCGGGCGCCCGTCATTTTCCTTCGGCATGAACGACCACTTGAGGCCAGTCGGGAAGCCGGCGCCGCCGCGACCGCGCAGACCCGAAGCCTTGACCTCGTTGATGATCCAGTCCCTGCCCTTTTCAAGAAGCTGCTTGGTGCCGTCCCAATGCCCGCGCGCCATCGCTCCCTTGAGCGACTTGTCCTTCAGGCCGTAGATGTTGGTAAAGATGCGATCCTGATCGTTTAACATACGTCACCTCTTACCGCGGCTTCTTGCCGAAAACTTTGATGTATTCGGCTTCGCCACCTTTGGCCAGAGCCTTTGCCTGCTTGACCCAGTCGTCGCGGTCAATGCGGCCCTTGAAATTCAGATAACCGTCCACCCACTCGCGTTCGGCCTTTTTCCAGCCGGCGATCTGCGCGTAGGTGAAGATGCCGAGTTCGTGCAGCGTTGCCTCGATCTTCGGGCCGACGCCGGAAATCAGCTGCAGGTCATCCGGGGTTTCCGGCTTGTCGATGCCCTTCGGCCGATTCTTGTCTTCGAGCGACGGCTTTGCGGTCGCGGTTGCCGCAGCAGCCTTGGCCGGCTTCTCCTCCACCACAGCGGCGGCGGGAGCGGCAGCAGCGCCGAGGCTCGACGGCGACTTCTCGTCGGTCAGCGACGTCAGGCCACCTTCCGGAGCCGACAGATGACGGTCGATCTGCGGTCCCGGACGGACCTCGTCACCCTTGCCTGCCTCGAACGCGTCGATGATCTCTTCCAGGCGCTCAGGCGTCAGGTCCTCGTAGGAATCCTTGAAGATCATCACCATCGGTGCGTTGACGCAGGCGCCCTGACATTCCACCTCTTCCCAGGAAAGGGTGCCGTCAGCATTGAGTTCGAAGGGATCCGCATGGATCTTCTTCTTGCACACCTTGATCAGCTCTTCGGCGCCGCGCAGCATGCAGGGCGTCGTGCCGCAAACCTGGACGTGGGCGCGCGTGCCAACCGGCTTCAACTGGAACTGGGTGTAGAAGGTCGCGACTTCGAGGACGCGGATATAGGGCATTTCCAGCATGTCGGCGACCGCTTCGATCGCCGCACGGGTGACCCATCCATCCTGCTCCTGCGCGCGCATCAGCAGCGGGATGACCGCAGACTGCTGACGTCCTTCAGGGTACTTGTTGATGGTCTTTTGCGCCCAGGCGGCATTTTCCTCGGTGAAGGAAAAGCTTGCTGGCTGGACTTGATCTTCGGCTAGTCGACGAACGGACATTCTTTCTCACGCCTTATATCAGTTTAAGGATCCACACCGCGTCTTCGCCACCGTGGCGAATTCGCAGGCGTAGGCCGACTGGTCTTTCTGCAGGAACAGGATGAACTGCTTGCCGTTCGGCACGGCCGTCTTGATCTCATACCCCTGCGACAACAGTTGCGACAGCGTTGCCGAGCCGCCGGCGCCATTCCCGGTGGACACTTCCCCGGTGGAAGCGCCCTGCGCGGATGCTGCACCCGCGGCCAGAAACACGAACGACACGGTCAGCAACAGCTTTCGCATCAGCGGTCCACCTCTCCGAACACGATATCGATCGAGCCGAGGATCGCCGAGACGTCGGCGAGCTGGTGGCCGCGGCAGAGGAAATCCATCGCCTGGAGGTGGGCATAGCCCGGGGCGCGGATCTTGCAGCGGTACGGCTTGTTGGAGCCGTCCGACACCAGGTAGACGCCGAATTCGCCCTTCGGCGCTTCGACCGCGGCATAAACCTCGCCCTCGGGCACGTGATAGCCTTCGGTGTAGAGCTTGAAGTGGTGGATCAGCGCTTCCATCGAGCGCTTCATCTCGCCGCGCTTCGGCGGAACGACCTTGCCGTCCAGCGACGAAACCGGACCGATCTTGGCGTCGCCGAGCAGGCGATTGACGCACTGCTTCATGATCTTCACCGACTCGCGCATTTCAAGCATGCGGATGTAGTAACGATCGAAGCAGTCGCCGTTCTTGCCGACCGGAATATCGAATTCCAGTTCCGAATAGCACTCGTAGGGCTGCGCCCGACGAAGGTCCCAGGCAGCGCCCGAGCCGCGCACCATCACGCCGGAGAAACCCCAGGCCCAGGCGTCTTCAAGGCTGACGACGCCGATGTCGACGTTACGCTGCTTGAAGATGCGGTTGCCGGTCAAAAGCGCATCGATGTCATCGAGGGTCTTCAGGAACGGGTCGCACCACTTGCCGATATCCTCGACCAGTTCGTGCGGGAGGTCCTGATGAACGCCGCCCGGACGGAAATAGGCGGCGTGCATGCGCGCGCCGCAGGCACGCTCATAGAACACCATCAGCTTTTCGCGCTCTTCGAAGCCCCAGAGCGGCGGCGTCAGCGCGCCGACGTCCATGGCCTGCGTGGTGACGTTCAGCAGATGCGACAGGATACGGCCGATTTCCGAATAGAGCACGCGGATCAGCTGGCCGCGGATCGGGATCTCCAGCTTCAGCAGCTTCTCGACCGCCAGCGCAAAGGCGTGTTCCTGGTTCATCGGCGCGACGTAGTCGAGGCGATCGAAGTACGGAACGGCCTGAAGGTAGGTCTTGGTTTCAATCAGCTTCTCGGTGCCGCGGTGAAGCAGACCGATATGGGGATCGACGCGCTCCACAATTTCACCGTCAAGCTCGAGCACCAGACGCAAAACGCCGTGCGCCGCCGGGTGCTGCGGGCCGAAATTGATATTGAAATTGCGGACGTTATGTTCTGTCATGGCGACGCGCTCCGCGCTTGCAGTTATGTGTGGACGGTAAGGACAGCCCAGTTTTAAACCATCGAACCGGCTTCACTTACTTGTCCGCCTTTTCATCCCCTGGCAGTACGTACTCGGTGCCTTCCCACGGGGACAAGAAATCGAAGTTGCGGAATTCCTGCTTGAGTTCCACCGGCTCGTAGACGACGCGTTTTGCCGCATCGTCGTAGCGAACCTCGACGAAACCGGTCGTCGGGAAGTCCTTGCGCAGCGGATGTCCCTCAAAACCGTAGTCGGTGAGAATGCGCCGCAGATCCGGATGCCCGGTGAACAGGATACCGTACATATCCCAGGCCTCGCGCTCGAACCAGTCGGCGCCCGGATAGACGGCGGTTGCCGAGGGGACCGTATGGCCTTCGGCGACGGCGACCTTGACGCGGACGCGAAGGTTCTGGCGCGGAGACAAGAGGTGATAGACGACATCGAAGCGCTCGGCGCGCGCCGGCCAGTCGACACCGCAGATATCGACGAAATTGACGAAGGCACACTGCACGTCGTCACGCAGGAAGGTCAGGAGATCGAGCACGTCAGCCGGCGTCGACGTCAGCGTCAGTTCGCCGTAGCGGATCTCGCTGGCCACGATCAGGTTGCCGCGCACTTCCGAGATGTAGGAAGCAAGCTCGTTGAGGGCTTCACTCATAGGTACGTCCCCTGCCCTTAGCGCTCAATGGTGCCGGTGCGGCGGATCTTCTTCTGCAGCAGGAGCACGCCATAGAGCAGCGCTTCTGCCGTGGGAGGACAGCCAGGCACGTAGATATCAACCGGAACCACGCGATCGCAACCGCGCACCACCGAATAGGAATAGTGATAATAGCCGCCGCCGTTGGCGCAGGATCCCATCGAGATCACATAACGCGGCTCAGGCATCTGGTCGTAGACCTTGCGCAGCGCCGGAGCCATCTTGTTGGTCAGCGTGCCGGCCACGATCATCACGTCGGACTGGCGCGGCGAAGCGCGCGGCGCAAAGCCGAAGCGCTCGGCGTCATAACGCGGCATCGAAAGCTGCATCATCTCGACGGCGCAGCAGGCCAGACCGAAGGTCATCCACATCAGCGAGCCGGTACGGGCCCAGTTGATCAGTTCGTCGGTCGAGGTAACCAGAAAGCCCTTGTCGGCGAGCTCGTTGTTGATCTCGCCGAAGAACGCATCATTGCTGCCGATCGGCTTGCCGGTCGAGGGATCGATGATCCCCTTCGGCTGCGGCGCGACGAGCGTGGTGCTGGGTTGCATCACTGCCATTCCAGCGCTCCCTTCTTCCATTCATAGATAAATCCGATGGTCAACACACCGAGGAAGACCATCATCGACCAGAAGCCGAACCAGCCGAGCTCGCCAAACGACACCGCCCACGGAAACATGAAGGCGACCTCGAGGTCGAAGATAATGAAGAGAATCGACACCAGGTAAAAACGGACGTCGAATTTCATGCGGGCATCGTCGAATGCGTTGAATCCGCACTCATAGGCCGACAGCTTTTCCGAGTCGGGCGCCTTGTACGCCACCGCGAAAGGCGCAATCAGCAGCGCCAGGCCGATGACCAAGGCGATACCAATAAAGATTGCGATCGGAATATAGGAACTGAGCAGTTCAGTCATCGTATTCATCCCTGCTTGTACGCGGGCGTCCACTGACGCGCCGGGCCAAAGGGCCATCAAGCCGAAGTGTGTTGCAACGAGCCGTTCGTTAGCGCAGCCAGCGCCTCGGTGCAAGACTTCGTCCGCGCCTTTTCAATCTCTTGAGCAAAGACTTTAGCAAGCGCAGGGCGGCGTGTCGCCGCGATTCGCATCATGGATCCCGCGGCGTAGCACAAACATCCATCGATCGCCGCGGCGATCACTCGGACCAAAGTCTAAGAATAGATGGAAAGATAAATAAGAAAGAAGAATGGCGCGAGTGACGGGGCTCGAACCCGCGACCTCCGGCGTGACAGGCCGGCACTCTAACCGACTGAGCTACACCCGCATCTTCCTGAAACCGGACCACCTTCCGGTGCCCCGCATCGAGTGGCGTTT
>JAEWPB010000058.1 GCA_023399465.1 Pseudomonadota bacterium | reverse complement strand
GCGCTCGACAAGGTTCCGGGCACCCTGATCGTCGTCGGCGGCGGCGTTATCGGTCTCGAACTCGGTTCGGTATGGTCGCGCCTCGGCGCCAAGGTGACCGTTGTCGAATACCTCGACACCATCCTCGGCGGCATGGACGGCGAAGTGTCGAAGCAGTTCCAGCGCATGCTCGCCAAGCAGGGCATGGATTTCAAGCTCGGGGCCAAGGTGACCGGTGTTGAGAAGACGGAAACCGGCGCCAAGGTCACCTTCGAACCCGTTAAGGGCGGTGAAGCGACGACGCTCGAAGCCGACGTCGTGCTGATCGCGACCGGCCGCAAGCCCTATACCGAAGGCCTCGGCCTCGAGCAGGCCGGCGTGGCGCTCGACAACCGTGGCCGCGTCGAGATCGACGGCCATTTCCGCACTAACGTCCCGGGCATCTATGCGATCGGCGACGTCGTCCGCGGTCCGATGCTGGCGCACAAGGCGGAAGACGAGGGCATCGCGCTTGCCGAAATCCTCTCAGGCCAGGCCGGCCACGTGAACTACGACGTCATTCCTGGCGTGGTCTACACCCAGCCGGAAGTCGCTTCCGTCGGCAAGACCGAGGAAGAACTGAAGGCAGCAGGCGTCGCCTACAAGGTCGGCAAGTTCCCGTTCACCGCCAACGGCCGCGCTCGTGCGATGCTCGTCACCGACGGCTTCGTCAAGGTTCTGGCTGACAAGGAAACCGACCGTGTGCTCGGCGTTCACATCGTCGGCTTCGGCGCCGGCGAAATGATCCACGAAGCAGCCGTCCTGATGGAGTTCGGCGGTTCGGCGGAAGATCTCGGCCGCACCTGCCACGCCCATCCGACCATGTCGGAAGCGGTCAAGGAAGCGGCACTCGCCGCCTTCTTCAAGCCGATCCACATGTGATCGAAAACGCCAATTCGGCAATCTGGAAACGCCGCGGACTTTCGGGTCCGCGGCGTTTTCCGTTTCGGATCTGTTGAAAAAGTCTGAAGCGAGCGCAGGCGGGCGCTCAGTCGGCTGCGGATACCGTGTAGCCCTGCTTGCGAAGCAGTTCGACAAGGCCTTCCTCACCGGGAAGATGCAGGGCCCCGACGGCGATGAAGGCGTTGCCTTTGGCAAGAAAGGGCCCGGCTCGCTCGGCCATGACGTGGTTGCGGTCGATGACGATGCGCTGCTCGAACGCGGCGTAGCTGCTGCCCTGGTCGCCGTCATCGGCCGTGGACACGGTCTTCAGCATCGGCATGGTCATGCCGGTGTCGCCGGAGAGATAGAGGTCCGTCATCGTTTCGATGACGTCGTTCATGCGGTCGCCGAGCTTGATGGTCTCGACCAGAGCCTGCAGGTGAAAATCGAAGGGCAGTTCCGCCATTGCCGAAAGCTGCTCGGCCAGCGTTTCCAGTCCTGCGACCTGCTTGCCCTGGGCGACGGCGTCTTCGGCGAGCTTCTTGTCGAGGAACGAAGTGCCCTTCGCCTTGCGTTCGAGTTCGCAGGCGGGCAGGGCCACGAAGCTTGCGATCATCCACGGCTTCATCCGCTCGACCAGCGGCAGGGCGAGACCTCGCGCCTTGAGGCCTTCCGCAAGGGTTGCCGCATCCTCCTTCGAAAGCAGCTTGCTGATGGTGGTGCCGTCGTTGAACATCGTCAGTTCCGGCTTCATCAGCAGCGCCGCGGCGGCCTTCTTCTCATCGAGGATTTCGTCGGATTCGATGACGACCGTGGCGGCCTCGGCATAGGCCTGCCTTGCGGTATCGGACATCGCCAGCACGCGGCTGTCGGTCACATGCATCGTGCCCATGAGCCATGATGGCGCAACACCTGTTTTTTCGATCTTCCAGAAGTTGCCCTTGCCGTTCGGGATCCTGGCGGCTTCGTCGACGACCGACTGATAGAGCGCAGGATCGCTTTCCTTCAGTTCCGTCAGGATGTTCTTGCCACCACAACTGCCCGCCTCGTCGGCTTTGGCGGGCGTGCCGGCCAGCAAGGCTGCAAGCAAGGCGGCGAGCAGCATCAGCGGCACCGCCGCGAAGAGCCAAAAGGCAAAATCACCGATCGTCTTCGGCAACAGACGCAGTGTTCTTTCGGCAAAAGAAGTCATCATCGCTCATGATCCGGTCTTGCTGGTATCCGGAGACTATCAAGCTGACGCTCATATTTGCTTAATGTGTTTGGTTAATGGCCCGATCCGGATGGCGCTGGTTCAGGCGCGCGGGTGGGCGCGGTCATAGACCTCCAGCAAGCGTGCGGAATCGACCCCGGTATAGACCTGGGTGGTCGAAAGGCTGGCATGGCCGAGCAGTTCCTGGATGGTGCGCAGATCGCCGCCGCCGGCGAGCAGGTGGGTGGCGAAGGAGTGGCGGAGCGCGTGCGGGGTTGCGCTATCCGGCAGGCCGAGGGCGCCGCGCAGCTTCTGCATCTCGCGCTGGATGATGCCGGCTTGCAGCTTGCCGCCGCGCGCACCCCGGAACAGCGCCGATCCCTGCTCCAGATGATAGGGGCAAAGCGCTCGGTATTTCTCCACCGCCTCGATGACGACCGCCAGAAGCGGCACGATCCGGGTCTTGTTGCCCTTGCCGGTGATGCGCAGCGACGTCGCGCCTGGGTGGATGTCTTCGGGTTTCATGTCGAGCGCTTCGGAAATGCGCAGCCCGCAACCATAGAGCAGCGACAGCACGGCGGCGTCCCGGGCGGCGATCCAGGGTTCGTCGTGCAACTGCGCTTCATGGCTGACGACAGTGATCGCCTGACCGTCCGAAAGCGGCTTCGGCAGTGATTTCGGCTGTTTCGGCGAGCGGATGGCGCCGGCGCCGGCAGCATTGGCGAGCCCCTTCTTTTCCAGATAGCGCAGGAACGAGCGCAGGCCGGCAAGCGACCGGCCGAGCGAGCGGGCGCCCGTGCCCTCCCGCCGCCTCGCCGCCAGAAAGGCGCGCAGGTCGGCGGGGCGCAGCGTGTGGATGTCGGCAAGGGTGGCCGAGCCGCCGAGATGCTGGGTCAGGAAGGCGAGGAACTGGCGGGTGTCGCGCTCATAGGCCTCAACCGTATTGGCCGAAAGCCGGCGCTCGGTGGCCAGTCCATCGAGCCAGTGCTGGCGTTCGGTCATCAGCTGCGGGTCGGCGATAACGAGAAGTTCGGTATGCATGCGACATCCTGCGTGGGGACAGTGGGAACGGCCATTTTGCGCCCGCCGGCGTTAGGGAATTGTTAAGGGCATAGAAAAGCTGTCATTCTTCGATCATACTGGGCTGCGATTAAGGGTCTGAACCGAAGCGGGATGAGCGATGCTGCGCCGTGACACGACGACCATGATTGGACAATTGGCCGAAACCGTCGCCCTCGTGTCGCAAGGAAAACCGGGCCATATCGTAGATACCCTGATCGCCGAACGCGGCGAAAAGATCGTCCGCCACCCGCTGTGGCCGGTGATGCGCCCTTTTCTCTATACCCTTCTGCGCTATGGCAAGGCGATTGAATTCGCCGATGCCGTCGCGAACCTGACCGGCTTTCAGGCCTTCGAATATGTGAGCGGAACCCTGTCCCTGCAGATCAGGGCGAAAGGTGTCGAGCGCATTCCCGAGGAGGGCGGCTTCCTCCTGGTCTGCAATCACCCGACCGGGATCGCTGACGGCATCGCCATCTTCGACCTCCTGAAGGCCCGCCGTCCGGACATGGTGTTCTTCGCCAACCGCGACGCTATCCGGGTCAATCCGCGGTTTTCGGAGATGATCATCCCGGTGGAATGGCGGGAGGAATACAAGTCCAAGCTCAAGGCGCGCGAAACCCTGAAGCTGACCAACCGGGCTGTCGGCGAAGGGCGGGCGACGATCCTGTTTCCGTCAGGCCGTATCGCGTACTGGGGCAATGGCCGGCTCAACGAGCGGCCGTGGAAAACATCGGCGATCGGCCTTGCCCGCAAGTACGAGCTGCCGGTCGTACCGGTGCACATGCATGCCCGCAATTCCGGCCTGTTCTACTGGTTCGCAAAATGGTCGACCGAGCTTCGCGACATGACGGTGTTTTACGAACTGCTCAACAAGAGACAGGGGAGCTTCGACTTTACCGTCGGCCAGCCGATTGGCCCGGAAGCCCTCGATGGCGATCTAAGCGACGTCACTCGCCTGCTTGAGCAGCACACGGTTCATGATCTTGCCGCCGATCCGGATGCCCGGTTCGGAGCCTGATGGCGCCAAAATGGTGGAGCGCTATTTTGTCGGCAGCTGAAATCGGCTATTCCCACGCTGATGACTGCCCCCCGCATTCCCGTGCATGGCGCCCGTGCGATGTTTCGTGTTTTCTTTTGTAAGCCGCGCAGGCATGGTCGCCGACAATGACGCAAGATTCGCCAAGCCTCTTCGGATCGCTTTTCGAGCCGCCGGCCACCAAGCGTGTGGTGCCGGTGCTCGTGCCGATGCCGGCACCGAAACCCTATAGCTATGCTGTACCTGACACCATGGCGGTCGAGCCCGGCTCGATCGTGCAGGTGCCGCTTGGGCCCCGGCAGGTGATCGGGGTCGTCTGGGACGGCGTCGACGACGGGTCGGTCGACCCGAAAAAGCTTCGTGCCATCACCCACGTCTTCGACTGTCCGCCGCTCGGACCCGACATGCGGACATTCCTCGAATGGGTAGCCGGCTATACGCTGTCGCCGCCCGGGCTCGTTGCGCGCATGGCGCTAAGGGCGCCAGCGGCTTTTGATCCCGAACCGATGGTGGAGGGATTGCGCTTCACCGGCGGTCAGCCGGAGCGCATGACACCTGCGCGGACCCGCGTTCTCGACCTCGCCGGCGACGGATTATCGTGGACCCGGACCGGGCTTGCCCACGCGGCCGGGGTATCGACGAGCGTGGTCGACGGGTTGATCGCGCAGGGGATCTTCGAAACGGTGTTTCTGCCGCCGCCGCCGGTAGTCGCACGGCCCGATCCGGACTTCATTGCCCCGCGCCTCGAGGGGCCGCAAAAGGACGCTGCCGACGAGATCCTCGACAATGTGAGGGCCGGCGGCTTTTCCGTCGCACTGATCGACGGGGTGACGGGGTCCGGCAAGACCGAGGTCTATTTCGAGGCCATCGCCGAGACGTTGCGGCGCGGCAAGCAGGTGCTGATCCTGTTGCCTGAAATCGCGCTTACCGCCAGCTTCCTCGAGCGTTTCCAGCAGCGCTTCGGCGCAAAGCCGGCCGAATGGCACTCCGAGCTTGCTCCGCGTACACGCGAAAAGGTGTGGCGCCAGGCGGTAACGGGGGAGATCCGGGTGGTGGCAGGCGCGCGTTCGGCGCTTTTCCTGCCGTTCGAGGACCTCGGCCTGATCATCGTCGACGAAGAGCACGACCCCGCCTACAAGCAGGAGGATCGCGTCTTCTACAATGCCCGCGACATGGCCGTCGTGCGCGCCCGTATCAGCGGTTTCCCGGTGGTGCTGGTGTCGGCGACGCCATCGGTCGAAAGTCAGGTCAACGGCCAGAGCGGCCGCTACACGACCGTGCATATGCCGACCCGTTTCGGCGATGCGGCGCTGCCCGACCTGCACCTGATTGACATGCGCCGCCATGCGCCCGAACGTGGCGGCTTCCTGTCGCCCGTGCTGCTGCGCGGCATCGGCAAGACGATCGAAAAGGGCGAGCAGGCGCTGCTCTTCCTCAACCGCCGCGGTTATGCGCCATTGACCCTTTGCCGGGTTTGCGGCCACCGCTTCCAGTGCCCGCAATGTTCGAGCTGGCTGGTGGAACATCGCTTCCGCAACCAGATCCAGTGCCACCAGTGCGGCTATGCCGAGCCGACGCCGGATGCCTGCCCGGAATGCGGCACCCTCGATCATCTGGTCGCCTGCGGCCCCGGCGTCGAGCGGATCGCCGAAGAGGTGGAGCGGCATTTCCCGGAGGCCCGCACCATCGTGCTCTCTTCGGATATGGCGGGCGGCGTCAAGCGGCTGCGGCTGGAACTCGATGCCATTGCCAAGGGCGAGGCGGACATCGTCATCGGCACCCAACTGGTTGCCAAGGGGCACAATTTCCCGCTGATGACGCTGGTCGGCATCGTCGATGCCGATCTGGGCCTCGCCAACGGCGACCCAAGGGCGGCCGAACGCACCTTCCAGCTCCTCTCGCAGGTGACCGGTCGCGCCGGGCGAACCGGCCGCAAGAGCCACGGCCTGCTGCAGACCTACCAGCCGCTGCATCCGGTGATGCAGGCCATCGTCTCGGGCGATGCCGGGGCCTTTTACGACCGCGAGATCGCCGAACGCGAGCGGGCACTGCTGCCGCCGTTCGGTCGGCTGGCCTCGGTGATCGTGTCGGCGGATACGCGGGGCGACGCGGAAAACCATGCGCGCGCCTTGCGCGTCGCCGCGCCGCAAGTCTCGGGGATTGCCGTCCTCGGCCCGGCCGAAGCGCCACTGGCGCTTGTTCGCGGACGCCACCGCTTTCGCCTCCTCGTCCATGGCCGCCGGAACAGCGACATGCAGGCATTTCTCCGGGCGATGTTGGCCAACGGACCGAAGGAGCGCGGTTCGGTCCATGTCCAGCTCGACATCGATCCGCAGAGCTTTCTCTGACGCGACCGAAAAATCGCGCCGGCCGCCGATTTTCTCCCCGTCGCCTTCGTGGCATAAGGGCGCGAACACGCAATTTGGGGGACATCCATGGAATTCTACCTGCCGACCGAGCCAGGCGAGCAGCTTGCCTTTGCCGCTGCCGCGGTGACCGCACTGCTCGGCCTGGTCATGATGTTTGCGCCTGGGCTCACATACCGTTTCTTCGGCCTGCAGGCCAAGGACGGCCGGTTCGACGCATACGCCGAAGCCCGCTCCAACCTCGGAGGCTTCTATTTCGGCTTCGGCCTCGCGGCGCTACTTTTTGCGCAGCCCATGGTCTATCTCGCGCTCGGCGTCTCGTTTGCCATGGCGGTATTCGGACGCATCCTCTCGATCATGTCGGACAAGGGGAGCAGTGCGAGAAACTACCTACTGCTGGTTGTGCAAGCGATTCTAGCGGCGCTGCCGCTGGCTTATGTCTTCGGCTGGGTGTGAGCGCCCGGCGGCTGACGAGGCACCTGCAAAGTTGGCCTGCGCAGGCGCCATCACGCATTTTTGCCGCATGAATCCGGCCGGGAAGGCGCATTCGTCGCATACGCGTGTTGCGAGTCCCGGCATCCTATGCTAGACGGACCGCGAAATCCGGAAAAGGCAAGGTATCCATCTTGTCCTTTCCGGGAAAAATCAAAACGATTTCAAGGTCATACGAGCGCATTTCGGTGCGGTCGCGGAACTTGAAGGAAAATCAGGGAAATTTGTGCCCGTGGCAGACACATCCCAGCGCATTTCTGGTGTTGCAGAAAGGTATGCGTCCTCCCTCTTCGAACTCGCTCTCGAAGCGGGTGCCGTCGAGGCAGTAAGCGCAGATCTTGACCGTTTTCAGGCCATGCTGAACGAGAGCGCGGATTTGCAGCGCCTTGTTGCCAGCCCGGTCTTTTCTGCTGACGAGCAGGTGAGGGCAGTTTCCGCTCTTAGCGCAAAGGCAGGTATCGGCGAGACCGTGACCAACTTCCTGAAGGTTGTTGCTTCCAATCGCCGTCTGTTCGCGGTTGCGGGCATGATCCAGGCCTATCGCATCATCGCTGCTCGCCATCGTGGCGAAATTTCTGCCGAGGTTACCTCGGCCCATGCGCTCTCGGCAGCGCAGGAAACCGAATTGAAGGCGGCGCTGAAGAGCGTCACCGGCAAAAACGTGGCGCTTGCCGTCACGGTTGATCCGTCAATTCTCGGCGGTCTGATCGTCAAGGTCGGTTCGCGACAGATTGATACGTCTCTTCGCACCAAACTCTCTACCCTTAAGCTTGCACTGAAAGAGGTTGGCTGATGGATATCCGCGCCGCGGAAATTTCCGCAATTCTTAAAGATCAAATCAAAAATTTCGGCAAAGAGGCGGAAGTCTCGGAAGTCGGCCAGGTTCTTTCCGTCGGTGACGGTATTGCCCGCGTCTACGGTCTGGACAACGTCCAGGCCGGCGAGATGGTGGAATTCCCCGGCGGCATCCGCGGCATGGCGCTGAACCTCGAAGCCGACAACGTCGGTGTCGTTATCTTCGGTTCCGACCGTGACATCAAGGAAGGCGACACCGTCAAGCGGACCGGCGCCATCGTGGACGTCCCGGTTGGTCCGGAACTGCTCGGCCGCGTCGTCGACGCGCTCGGCAACCCGATCGACGGCAAGGGCCCGATCAATGCGACCCGCCGCGCGCGCGTCGACGTCAAGGCTCCGGGCATCATCCCGCGCAAGTCGGTTCATGAGCCGATGTCCACCGGTCTCAAGGCCATCGACGCCCTGATCCCGGTCGGCCGCGGCCAGCGCGAGCTCGTCATCGGCGACCGCCAGACCGGCAAGACCGCCATCATCCTCGACACCTTCCTGAACCAGAAGCCGATCCACGACAACGGCCCGGATCAGGACAAGCTGTACTGCGTCTACGTCGCTATCGGCCAGAAGCGTTCGACCGTTGCCCAGTTCGTCAAGGTTCTGGAAGAGCGCGGCGCCCTGCAGTACTCGATCGTTATCGCTGCGACCGCTTCCGATCCGGCGCCGATGCAGTACCTGGCTCCGTTCGCCGGCTGCGCCATGGGCGAATACTTCCGTGACAACGGTATGCACGCCCTCATCGGCTACGACGACCTTTCGAAGCAGGCTGTTGCCTATCGTCAGATGTCGCTGCTGCTGCGCCGCCCGCCGGGCCGCGAAGCTTACCCGGGTGACGTTTTCTACCTGCACTCGCGTCTTCTCGAGCGCGCTGCAAAGCTCAACGACGAAATGGGCGCTGGCTCGCTGACCGCTCTGCCGGTTATCGAAACCCAGGGTAACGACGTTTCGGCGTTCATCCCGACCAACGTGATCTCGATCACCGACGGCCAGATCTTCCTTGAAACCGACCTGTTCTACCAGGGTATCCGTCCGGCCGTTAACGTCGGTCTGTCGGTTTCGCGCGTTGGTTCTGCCGCTCAGATCAAGGCGATGAAGCAGGTTGCCGGCTCGATCAAGGGTGAACTCGCCCAGTATCGCGAAATGGCCGCCTTCGCCCAGTTCGGTTCGGACCTCGATGCCTCGACGCAGCGCCTGCTGAACCGTGGTGCGCGCCTCACCGAACTCCTGAAGCAGCCGCAGTTCTCGCCGCTGAAGACGGAAGAACAGGTTGCGGTGATCTTCGCCGGTGTGAACGGTTACCTCGACAAGCTGGCTGTCAACCAGGTCGGCAAGTTCGAGCAGGGCCTGCTCAACTACCTCCGTTCGGAAGGCAAGGACATTCTTGAAGCAATCCGCAAGGAAAAGGCAATCAGCGACGACATCAAGAGCAAGCTCAAGGCCGCTCTCGACGCGTTCGCCAAGTCTTTCGCCTGAACCGGGTTACTAGCCAAGGACGGATAACGGATGCCTTCACTTAAGGATCTGAAAAACCGAATCGCCTCCGTCAAGGCGACGCAGAAGATCACCAAGGCGATGAAAATGGTCGCCGCGGCGAAGCTTCGGCGTGCTCAGGAGGCGGCCGAGGCCGCTCGGCCCTATTCGGAGCGCATGAGCACCGTTCTCGCCAACATCGCTCAGGCGGTGGGTAGCGACGAGGGTGCACCGCGCCTGATGACCGGCACCGGCAAGGACGACGTGCATCTGCTCGTCGTCTGCACCGCCGAGCGTGGTCTCTGCGGCGGCTTCAACTCGCAGATCTCGCGTTTTGCCCGCGATCATGCCCGCAAGCTTCTGGCTGAGGGCAAGACGGTCAAGATCTTCTGCGTTGGCAAGAAGGGCTACGACAGCCTGCGCCGTGAATTCGCCTCGCTGATCATCGACCGTGTCGAGCTGCGCGACGTCAAGCGCATCGGCTTCGACAATGCCGATGCCATTGCTCGCAAGGTCATCGCGCGGTTCGAGAATGGTGAGTTCGACGTCTGCACGCTGTTCTACTCGCGGTTCAAGTCGGTGATCGCACAGGTTCCGACCGCGCAGCAGCTGATCCCCGCAAGTGCGGGCGAGGAAGCCACCGCGACCGCGACTGCGACGACTGCAGTCTATGAATATGAGCCCGATGCCGGTGCAATCCTCACGGATCTGATCCCGCGCAATATCTCGGTGCAGGTGTTCCGGGCGCTGCTCGAAAACGTCGCAGGCGAGATGGGTGCGAAGATGAGCGCCATGGACAATGCGACACGCAATGCCGGTGAGATGATCAACAAGCTGACGCTCAGCTACAACCGCCAGCGTCAGGCCCAGATCACCAAGGAACTCATTGAAATCATTTCGGGCGCGGAAGCGCTCTGAGGTTAAGGAAAGAGGGTAAGGATAATGGCTAAGGCAGCTACCCCCAATACCGCCGCGGGCAAGGCCGCCGGTTCCCATGGCAAGGTGACGCAGGTCATCGGCGCTGTCGTTGACGTTGCGTTCGAGGGCGAACTGCCGTCGATCCTGAACGCACTGGAAACCGACAACAAGGGCAACCGCCTCGTTCTCGAAGTCGCGCAGCACCTCGGTGAAAACCAGGTCCGCACCATCGCCATGGACTCGACCGAAGGTCTGGTTCGCGGCCAGGCAGTCGTCGACACCGGCGCGCCGATCACCGTTCCGGTCGGTCCGGAAACGCTCGGCCGCATCATGAACGTCATCGGCGAGCCGGTTGACGAAGCCGGCCCGCTGGTTACCGAAGGCAAGCGCGCCATCCACCAGGAAGCTCCGGCCTATGTCGAGCAGTCCACCGAAGCACAGATCCTCGTCACCGGCATCAAGGTCGTCGATCTTCTGGCGCCTTACGCAAAGGGCGGCAAGATCGGCCTGTTCGGCGGCGCCGGCGTCGGCAAGACCGTTCTCATCATGGAACTGATCAACAACGTTGCTAAGGCACACGGCGGTTACTCGGTATTCGCCGGCGTTGGTGAGCGTACCCGCGAAGGCAACGACCTTTACCACGAAATGATCGAGTCGGGCGTTAACAAGCTCGGCGGCGGCGAAGGCTCCAAGGCCGCGCTCGTCTACGGTCAGATGAACGAGCCTCCGGGCGCTCGTGCACGCGTTGCACTGACCGGTCTGACCATCGCTGAAGACTTCCGCGACAAGGGCCAGGACGTTCTGTTCTTCGTCGACAACATCTTCCGCTTCACCCAGGCAGGTTCCGAAGTGTCGGCTCTGCTCGGCCGTATTCCTTCGGCCGTTGGCTACCAGCCGACGCTTGCGACCGACATGGGTCAGATGCAGGAACGCATCACCACGACGACCAAGGGCTCGATCACCTCGGTTCAGGCCATCTACGTACCGGCCGACGACTTGACCGACCCGGCACCGGCAACCTCGTTCGCCCACCTGGACGCAACGACGGTTCTGTCGCGCTCGATCGCTGAAAAGGGTATTTACCCGGCTGTTGACCCGCTCGACTCCACCTCGCGCATGCTTGACCCGATGGTTGTCGGCGAAGAGCACTACGAAGTCGCTCGTAAGGTTCAGACGACGCTTCAGCGCTACAAGTCGCTCCAGGACATCATCGCCATCCTCGGCATGGACGAACTGTCCGAAGAGGACAAGATGACCGTACAGCGCGCCCGCAAGATCGAGCGCTTCCTGTCGCAGCCGTTCTTCGTTGCCGAAGTCTTCACCGGTTCGCCGGGCAAGCTGGTCGCCCTCGAAGACACGATCAAGGGCTTCAAGGGCCTGGTCGACGGCGAGTACGACCACCTGCCGGAAGCTGCCTTCTACATGGTTGGTTCCATGGAAGAAGCAATCGAGAAGGCGAAGAAGCTGGCTGCCGAAGCCGCTTGATGACCGGAACCGGACGGCGCGTGCGGAAAACCCGCGCGCCGTCGTATGTCTGCAAACAATCGAAGAAGTGAAGCGTCATGGCTGGCAATTTCAATCTTGAACTCGTTTCTCCCGAGCGTCTGCTGCTGTCGGATGAGGTTAGCGAAGTTGTTATTCCGGCAACGGAAGGCGAAATGACGGTCATGGCGAACCATGCGCCGTTCATGACGACGCTCAAGCCGGGTATCGTCACGGTCAAGGATGCGGCCGGCAAGTTTCTGCGCTATGTCGTATTCGGCGGTTTCGCCGACGTATCGCCGGCTGGCTGCACGCTGATCGCCGAATCTGCGATTTCGATCGAAGAACTCGACCGCGACAAGCTGCTGCGGCGCATCGACGCCGCAAAGGCTGAAATGGAGCTGGTCGACAACTACGAGCACCGGACGCGGATCGAGAACTATCTCTCCGAACTGACCCGCCTGAACGGGATCCTCGTCGGGGGCTGAGCGGTAGCAGACAACAGATGAAAAAGCGGCCTCGTGGCCGCTTTTTTTATGCCTGCTCGAGGGCTACTCCGAACGCTTCAGGAACGAAAACACCGCCCGGCTCGGCCGGGCGGTGCGCGAGATCGTCAGTATTCTATTTCAGTCTTCAGTTGGACTGCCAGCTCTTGACCAGTTCGTCGTAGTTGACGGTCTGGGGCTGTTCCTTTTCGTTCTCGATCTTCAGCTGCGGAGCGAGGTTGCCGGCCTTGACCGCTTCCGCGTTCCAGTAGTCGATGTCGTGCTCATCCGCCAGCTTCGGGCCGATGTCGCCCTGTACGCCGGAGCGTTCGAGACGCGCCAGCACCTTTTCCTGCTCGGCGCACAGCGAATCCATGGCTTCCTGCGCCGTCTTTGCACCCGAGGACGCATCGCCGATCGCCTGCCACCACAGCTGTGCCAGCTTCGGATAGTCCGGAACGTTGGTACCGGTCGGCGACCACTGGACGCGGGCCGGCGAACGATAGAACTCGATCAGACCACCAAGCTTCGGCGCACGATCGGTGAAGCTCTGGTGCTGGATCGAGCTTTCCCGCGCGAGCGTCAGGCCGACATGGCTCTTCTTGACGTCGACCGTCTTGGAGGTGACGAACTGGGCATAGAGCCAGGCCGCCTTGGCGCGATCGACCGGGGTCGACTTCAGCAGCGTCCAGGAACCGACGTCCTGATAGCCGAGCTTCATGCCGTCCTTCCAGTAGACGCCGTGCGGCGAGGGGGCGAAGCGCCACTTCGGCGTACCATCGGCGTTGACCACCGGCAGGCCGTCCTTGACCATGTCGGCGGTGAAGGCGGTGTACATGAACATCTGCTGGGCGATCTCGCCCTGGCCCGGCACCGGACCGGATTCGGAGAAGGTCATGCCCTGGGCAGCAGCCGGCGCATAGGCCTTCATCCAGTCGAGATACTTCTGGATGGCGTAGACGGAGGCGGGGCCGTTGGTATCGCCGCCGCGCGCGACGCACGAACCGACCGGCTGCGACTTGTCGTTGACCTTGATGCCCCATTCATCGACCGGCAGGCCGTTCGGCAGGCCCTTGTCGCCGTTGCCGGCCATCGACAGCCAGGCGTCGGTGAAGCGCCAGCCGAGCGACGGGTCCTTCTTGCCGTAGTCCATGTGGCCATAGACCTTCTTGCCGTCCTGCTCGCGGCCGGTGAAGAACTCGGCGATATCCTCGTAGGCCGACCAGTTGACCGGGACGCCGAGGTCGTAGCCGTACTTCGCCTTGAAGTCCGCCTTGTTCTTTTCGTCGTTGAACCAGTCGTAGCGGAACCAGTAGAGGTTGGCGAACTGCTGGTCGGGCAGTTGGTAGAGGTCGCCATCCGGTGCGGTGGTGAATTTCAGGCCGATGAAGTCGTTGAGGTCGAGACCGGGATTGGTCACGTCCTTGCCTTCGTTTTCCATCCACTTGGTCAGCGAACGGGCCTGCTGGTAGCGCCAGTGGGTGCCGATGAGGTCGGAGTCGTTGATATAGGCGTCATAGATGTTTTCGCCGGACTGCATCTGCGTCTGCAGCTTTTCGACGACGTCGCCTTCGCCGATCAGGTCATGGGTCAGCTTGATGCCGGTGATGTCGGAAAAGGCCTTGGCGAGAACCTTGGATTCATACTCGTGCGTAGTGATGGTTTCGGAAACGACCTTGATCTCCATGCCTGCGAAGGGCTTCGCCGCATCGATGAACCATTGCATTTCCTTTTCCTGGTCCGCGCGCGACAGCGAGGACATGTCGCCGATCTCGGCGTCCAGGAATGTCTTGGCTTCGTCCATGCCCGCATATGCTGAGCCGGACAGAGCGAGCAGCACGGCGGCCGTCGTCGTCATAAGATGCTTATGCATATTCTTCCTCCCAAAAGGTTGCAGTTACGGTATGCCAGTCTCAGCGGCCGGGTCTCCGGCCGTCTGTTCGTGCTTGCCGTCACACGTAGCGAAACACGCCGATGGCGTAGACTACGGAAAGGGCAAGAGCCCACCACAGGTTGGGCCCGACCAGGCCCAGCCAAGCGAGATTGATAAATGCGGCACCAAGCAGCGACACGAACAGGCGGTCGCCCCGGGTCGTTTCGAAGCGCAGGATCCCGATGCGCGGATTGCCGCCGGGGGAAAAATACTCCCACACGGCCATGCTCAGGAGAGCTGTGAAAACGCTGGCAAAGAACAGCGCGGTCGGCAGTGTCCAGGCCATCCAGCCGCCGGCGACCAGAGGTGCGAACCAGTCGCGCTCGCCATCCTTGACCGGCAGGGACATCACAAGCAGGCTGGCCACGACGGCGTAGACGATGAGGATGGCGGCCACGGCCAGGGGCCAGCGGTTGTTCGTACGGTTGGTAGAGGCGGCCATCATACCCTCCCCAGGGCAAAGCCCTTGGCGATGTAGTTGCGGACGAAGTAGATGACCAGGGCGCCGGGGATGATGGTCAGCACGCCGGCCGCAGCCAGCACGCCCCAGTCAAGCCCGGAGGCCGAGACCGTGCGGGTCATGATTGCGGCAATCGGCTTGGCGTCGGTCGTGGTCAGGGTGCGGGCCAGCAGCAGTTCCACCCACGAGAACATGAAGCAGAAGAACGCGGCGACGCCGATGCCGCTGGCGATCAACGGCATGAAGATCTTCACGAAGAAACGCGGGAAGGAGTAGCCGTCGATATAGGCGGTCTCGTCGATCTCCTTCGGCACCCCGGACATGAAGCCTTCGAGGATCCACACCGCCAGCGGCACGTTGAACAGGCAGTGTGCAAGCGCGACTGCGATATGGGTGTCGATCAGGCCGAATGCCGAATAGAGCTGGAAGAACGGCAGCGCGAAGACGGCAGGCGGCGCCATACGGTTGGTCAGCAACCAGAAGAACAGGTGCTTGTCGCCGAGAAAGCGGTAGCGCGAGAAGGCGTAGGCCGCCGGCAGCGCGACGCAAACCGAGATCACCGTGTTGAGCACGACATAGATGATCGAATTGATGTAGCCGTTGTACCAGGAGGGATCGGTGAAGATCACCATGTAATTGCGCAGCGTCGGGTCCTGCGGCCACAGCGAGAACGTGCTGGTGATCTCCGTGTTGGTCTTGAAGCTCATGTTCACGAGCCAGTAGATCGGCAGCAACAGGCAGATGATGTAGACGGTCGGGATTATCCACGACAGGTTCGTCTGCCGCACCTTCGCCCGCGCGCCGACATGGGTCCACGCTTTCGTTTGCGGTGCTGTCTCGGTTCCGGCCTGGGTTTCCACTTGAGCGGTCATGGCGTTCTCCCTCAGGCCCTGCCGTCCTGGCTGGTCATGACGGTATAGAAGACCCATGACAGCAGCAGGATGATCAGGAAGTAGATGAGCGACATGGCTGCCGCCGGTCCGAGGTCGAACTGGCCGACCGCCATCTTGACGAGATCGATCGAAAGGAACGTGGTCGAGTTACCCGGGCCGCCGCCGGTGACGACGAAGGGCTCGGTGTAGATCATGAAGCTGTCCATGAAGCGCAGCAGCACGGCAATCAGCAGGACCCGCTTCATCTTCGGCAGCTGGATATAGCGGAAGACGGACCAGCGTGAGGCGCCGTCGATCTTGGCGGCCTGATAATAGGCGTCGGGGATCGAAACGAGGCCGGCATAGCACAGCAGCACGACCAGGCTCGTCCAGTGCCAGACATCCATGACGATCACGGTGATCCAGGCATCGATCGGGTTCTGGACGTAGTTGTAGTCGACGCCGATGGTGCGCAGCGAATAGCCGAGGAGACCGATGTCGACGCGGCCGAAGACCTGCCAGATGGTGCCGACGACATTCCACGGGATCAGCAGCGGCAGCGCCATCAGCACCAGGCAGACCGGAACGCCGATGCCCGTCTTCGGCATGTTGAGTGCGATGAATATGCCGAGCGGAATCTGGATCGCCAGCACGATGAACGAGAAGATGAGGTTGCGGGCCAGCGCGTTCCAGAAGCGGTCGGAATGCAGGATCTCGGTGAACCAGTCGGTGCCGGCCCAGAAGAATTCATTGTTGCCGAAGGTGTCCTGGACCGAATAGTTCACCACCGTCATCAGCGGAATGACTGCGGAAAAGGCCACCAGCAACAATACCGGCAGCACGAGGAACCAGGCCTTGTTGTTCCACGACTTCTGCATCGCTATGCCTCCCGCGCGACACGCCATGAATCGGCGTAGATGCTGATTGCAGAGGGGTCGAAGGTGACGCGGGCCTCGGCCGGGATCTCGGAATCTTCCGAAACGACGATGGCGATCGACTGGCCGGCAAAGCGCGCCCGGACGATCTTCTGGCGGCCGATGTCCTCGACCTTGGTCACATCGACCGGCATGCCCTCGCGGCCGAGATGGATGAACTCCGGACGAATGCCGAGTTCGGTGCGCGCGGCCGCGGCGACCTTCGGTGCGTAGTCGAGCGCCAGCGTCTGGTCGCCGACCCTGATCCTCGAGCCGTCGACCTTTGCCGGCAGCACGTTCATGCCCGGCGAGCCGATGAAATAGCCGACGAAGGTGTGGCTCGGCCGCTCGAAGAGTTCGGCGGGTGTGCCGATCTGGACGATCTCGCCGTCATACATCACCACCACCTTGTCGGCGAAGGTCAGCGCCTCGGTCTGGTCGTGGGTGACATAGACCATGGTGAAGCCGAACTGGCGGTGCAGCCGCTTCAGCTGCGAGCGCAGCACCCATTTCATGTGTGGGTCGATGACCGTCAGCGGTTCGTCGAAGAGGATGGCGTTGACGTCGGAGCGCACGAGCCCGCGGCCGAGCGAGATCTTCTGCTTCTGGTCGGCGGTCAGGCCCTGCGCCCGCTTGTCCGCCCAGCCCTGGAGATCAAGCATGTCAAGAATTTCGCGAACGCGCCGGTCGACCTCGGCCTCCGGCACGCGGCGGTTGCGCAGAGGGAAGGCGAGGTTGTCATAGACGGTCATCGTGTCGTAGATGACGGGGAACTGGAAGACCTGCGCGATGTTGCGCTGCTGGGTCGGCAGATCGGTGACGTCGACGTCGTTGAAAAGGATGCGCCCCTCGGAAGGGTGGATCAGCCCGGAGATGATGTTGAGCAGCGTGGTCTTGCCGCAGCCGGACGGGCCAAGCAGCGCATAGGCGCCGCCATCGGCCCATTCGTGATGGACTTCCTTCAGCGCATAGTCTGCTTCCGACTTCGGTGCCGGACCATAGGAGTGGCGGATATGCTCGAGATTGATGCGTGCCATGGTAGCCTCTCTCACATCCCCCTTGCGCGACCGGCGGTGATCGACCGGCCGTCGGTGTCGAACGCCAGCAGGTGGCGGATGTCGATGTAGATATCGATCATGGTGTCTGGGTCGAAATCGTGGATGCCCGGCGCCAGCATGACCCAGCGCGCGTCGTTGAACTCCACATGCACGAAGCTTTCCGAACCGCCGATTTCGGAGATCAGGGTGCGCACCCGGATCTTTGCCGATGCATCGCTCTGCGGGGCAAGCGCCAGATGGTGCGGCTGGAAGGCGATCGTCACCGGGCCGTCGGACATGCCGGCCAGATGTGCCGGCACCGCAAAGGCTTCCCTCGCCCCGTGATGGAAGTGTTCGCCTTTCTTCACCACCTCGATGGTATTCAGCGGCGGATCGGCGAAGGTCCGGGCGGTCACCAGATCGACGGGGTTGCGGTAGATGTCGATCGTCGAACCGAACTGGGTCACGCGTCCCTCGTGCAGGGTGGCGGTGTTGCCGCCGAGCAGCAGTGCTTCCGACGGTTCGGTGGTGGCGTAGACGAAGATGGCGCCGGATTCCGCAAAGATCTTCGGCAATTCCAGTCGCAGCTCCTCGCGCAGCTTGTAGTCGAGATTGGCGAGGGGTTCGTCGAGCAGCACCAGGCTGGCGTTCTTGACGATGGCGCGGGCAAGCGCGGTTCGTTGCTGCTGGCCGCCGGAAAGATTGAGCGGCAGCCGGTCGAGATAGGGGGTCAGCTTGAGGAGATCGGCGGCCTTGCGCACCTCGCGGTCGATGGTGGCGGCGTTCTTTCCGGAGATGCGCATCGGCGAGGCGA
This sequence comes from Pseudomonadota bacterium, assembly GCA_023399465.1. Taxonomy (GTDB): domain Bacteria; phylum Pseudomonadota; class Alphaproteobacteria; order Rhizobiales; family Rhizobiaceae; genus Ferirhizobium. The sequence continues at coordinate 71,954 of JAEWPB010000058.1, read as the reverse complement.
TATTCTCGTAGACGGTCATCGCCGGATAGTTGATGAACTGCTGGTAGACCATGGCGACGTTGCGCTTCTGCACCGGCATGCCGGTAACGTCGATGCCATCGAAATGAATGCTGCCGGCGGTCGGCTTGTCGAGGCCGGCCATCAGGCGCATCAGCGACGTCTTGCCCGAGAGCGTCGGTCCGAGGAGTACGTTGAGGGATCCCTTTTCAAGGACGAGGTTCGTCGGGTGAATGTGATATTCACCTCCCGCCACACTGAATACATCGCGCAGTTCGAGCATCGTCCTAGTCGGACCTCCTCCGTCGAGCATGCATTTCCAGTCGATCGGCGTCGCCTCAGGCGACCACCGCACCTGCCATGTATTGCTCCAGCTCCTTCGCCTCCTCCGGCGAAAGGTGCAGGCCCTGCTTTGTGCGCCGCCACAGCACATCCTCGGCCGCGCGGGCCCATTCTTGGCGGATCAGCCAGTTGACCTCGACCTCGTAGAGATCGCTGCCAAAGTTCCGGCCGAGGTCGGTCGTGCTCCTGGCCTCGCCCAGCATCGTCGCTGCAAGGGTACCATAGAGCCGGACGAGCCGTCGGGCGAGACGGCCGTCGAGGAAAGGATAGGCTGCCTTCAGCCTGGCGACTTCAGCTTCGTAGCCGGTCGCGGGAAAATCGCCCCCGGGCAGGGTGCTCGCCCCGGTCCAGGGCGCGCCCTTGGCGCCGATCGCCTCGCCGATCTTCTCCAGTGCATGTTCGGCGAGACGCCGGTAGGTCGTCAGCTTGCCGCCGAAAACATTGAGGAGCGGCGCGGCGCCATCGCCGCCATCGATCTTCAGTACGTAGTCGCGGGTGGCTTCCTGCGCCTTCGATGCACCGTCGTCATAGAGCGGACGCACGCCGGAATAGGTCCAGACGATATCCTTCTCCGTTACCGGGACGGTGAAATACTCGCTGGCCGCCTTGCAGAGATATTCGGTCTCTGCAGGCGAGATCGCCGTATCCTCAGGATCGCCGCTGTAGTCCTGATCGGTGGTGCCGATCAGGGTGAAGTCCTGCTCGTAGGGGATGGCGAAGATGATGCGGTTGTCGGGGTTCTGGAAGAAGTAGGCGCGCGGATCGTCGAACTTCTTGCGCACGACGATATGGCTGCCCTGAACCAGGCGGACGTTGTGAACCTGGCTGCCGATGGCCTCCGCCAGCACCCGGTCGACCCACGGGCCGGCGGCATTGATGAGCATGCGCGCCGAGACGCTGCGAACCGTACCGGTAACCGTATCCTCGACGGTAACGACCCAGAGGCCGTTCTCGCGACGCGCCGAAACCACCCTGGCGCGGCTCATGATCTCTGCGCCGCGGTCCGCCGCGTCGCGGGCATTGAGAACCACCAAGCGGGCATCGTCCACCCAGCCGTCGGAATATTCGAAGGCGCGGGTGAAGAGCGACTTCAGCGGCTTTGCCGAGGGATCGCGGCGCATGTCCAGCGTGCGGGTCGGGGGCAGCAGCTTGCGGCCGCCCAGATGATCGTAGAGAAACAGGCCGAGCCGGATCAGCCAGGCCGGACGGATGCCGCCCTTGTGGTAAGGCAGCACGAAGCGCATCGGCCAGATGATGTGCGGCGCCATCGCCCACAGCACTTCGCGCTCCATCAGCGCTTCGCGCACCAGGCGAAACTCGTAATGCTCGAGATAGCGCAGGCCGCCATGGATCAGCTTGGTGGCGCGGGAGGACGTCCCGGAACCGAAATCGTTCATCTCCGCGAGCGCGACGGAGTAGCCACGTCCGGCAGCATCGCGCGCGATGCCGCAGCCGTTGATGCCGCCGCCGATAACGAAAATGTCATGGACTGCCTGTTCTGGCACTCCCGCCTCCCCAAACGATTTCGCACCGCACAATTCAACGGAAATACGAAAGTAAAAGTAGTAGAAGCGAAAATCTATCGAATGTCAAACGAATGTTGCCAGCGGTTGCAGACGTCTATTTTCGCGCCGTGGCCTTCGAAGTTTCGATCAGCGCGACATCGTTTTCCGCACAGATCGCCCGGATGGATTCGAGCGGACATTCGTCGGTGATGAAGGTGTGGACCTGCGACAGATGGCCGATACGCACCGGCGCGGTGCGCTCGAACTTGCTCTTGTCCGATACAAGGATGACGTGCCGGGCATTGGCAATGATCGCCTGAGCGACTTTCACTTCGCGAAAATCGAAATCGAGAAGTGCTCCATCGGCATCGATTGCCGAGGCGCCGATCACGGCGTAGTCGACCTTGAACTGGCGGATGAAGTCGACCGCAGCCTCGCCGACGATGCCGCCGTCGGAGCCGCGCACCACGCCGCCGGCAATGACCACCTCGATCGAGGGGTATATCCTCAACCGATTGGCAACATTGATGTTATTCGTGATGACCATCAATTCGTGATGGTCGAGCAGGGCTTCGCCGACCGCTTCCGTGGTGGTGCCGATATTAATGAACAGCGAGGAGTTGCTGGGGATGAGGGCGGCGGCGGCGCGCCCGATCGCCTGTTTTTCCGGCGCCGCGATCGAGCGGCGGGCCTCATATTTCACATTCTCGGTGCCGCTCGGGAAAATCGCCCCGCCATGGACCCGCGACAGCACGCGCCCCTCGCATAAGTCGTTCAAATCCTTCCGGATCGTCTGCGGCGTCACCGAGAAGCGAAGCGCAAGGTCTTCCACCTGTACGCGCCCTTCGGTCTTGGCGATGTCGAGAATTTCCGCCTGCCGCCCTGTCAGAAACATTATCAGTCCTCATGCTTTCGTTTTGGTTCATAATATGCTAAACTGAAAATATCGCAATTGCCGCCTTGTACAACTTCACCGGGACACGAACGGGAGCGCGCGCCATGTTCCATCCGAAGCTTTTTGAGAATCGGAACGTGGTCGTGACAGGTGCCGGGCGTGGCATCGGGCTGGAGGTCGCGCGGCAGTTCCTTGATTGCGGTGCGCGTGTCATCGTCCATGTCGGTCGGCCGGGAGAGCGGACCTTGCCCGATTTCCTGCTGGAAGCGGAAGCCGACCGGCGCGCGGCGCTGGTTTCGGCGGATTTCCTGTCGGCGGAGGGCGTGCGCAATTTCGTCGATGCGGTCGAGGATCGCTTCGATGCGGTGCATGCGCTGGTCAACAATGCCGGTACCATGGTCGGCCGGTTTCCGGCGGACGAACTCACCGACGAGCAATACGAGACGGTGGTACGGCTCAACCAAACCTCGGTGGTTGAGGTGACGAGGGCGATGCTGCCGAACTTGCGGGCGGCGGGCGAGGCGGCGATCGTCAATACCGTATCGATTTCGGCACTGACCGGGGGAAGCCCCGGGTCTGCGGTCTATTCCGCCTCGAAGGCGTTCGTGTCGACTTACTCAAAGGCGCTGGCGCGCGAACTGGCACCGGATCGCATTCGCGTCAACTGCGTCTCGCCGGGCACCATCACCACCGATTTCCACCAGCGCTATTCCTCGGTCGAAAAGCTGGAGCAGACGCGAAAAACGATCCCGCTGCAGCGGCTCGGAACTCCGGAAGATTGCGCTCCGGCCTATCTCTTCCTCTCGGCGCCTTCGCTCTCCGGCTACATCACCGGCCAGGTGCTGGAGATCAACGGCGGCCAGCTGATCTGCTGACGCATTCAGGCGAAGCGCGATTGCGATATCGGCACTAGCCGAGCAGTGTGCCGAAGGTTTTCAGGTCGACATTGCCGCCGCTCAGCACGATACCGACCCGCTTGCCGGTGCAGTCGATGACGCCGTGCAGGACCGCCGCCGCGGCAAGGCAGCCTGTCGGTTCCACCACGATCTTCATGCGCTCGGCGAAAAACCGCATGGTCTCGACCAATTGGGCATCGCTGACCGTGACGACGTCGGCGACGTCGCGCCGGAGGATCGGAAAATTGTGCTCGCCGACATGGGTGGACAGCGCGCCGTCGGCAATCGATTTCGGCACGGCGATGCGAACGATCTCGCCCTTGCGCAGCGACTGCTGGCCGTCACTGCCGGCTACCGGCTCGACGCCGATGACGGCGCAGCCCGGCGACAAGGCCCGGGCGCTGAGCGCGCTGCCGGCAAGCAGGCCGCCGCCGCCGAGCGGCGTGACGAGCAGGTCGATTTCCCCGATCTCCTCGATCAGTTCCAGCGCCGCGGTCCCTTGTCCAGCGATGATGGCGGGATGGTCGTAGGGCGGAATGAGCGTGGCGCCGCTTTCGCCGGCAATGCGCCGGCTGATCGCCTCGCGGTCTTCGCTGTAGCGGTCGTAGAAGACGATTTCGGCACCGTAGCCGCGGGTTGCCGCGACCTTGATGTCGGGTGCATCCTTCGGCATGACGATCGTCGCCGGCACCTGCTGCAACGCCGCCGCATAGGCGATCGCCTGGGCATGGTTCCCGGAGGAAAACGCGACGACGCCGTTCTTTCGCGCCGCCGGGTCGAGGGTGGCGATGGCATTGTAGGCGCCGCGGAACTTGAAGGCGCCACTGCGCTGCAGGTTTTCCGCCTTGAAGAACAGGCTCGCCTTCGTTGCCGCGTCGGCGGTGCGCGACGTCAGCACCGGGGTGCGGTGGGCGTGCCCGGAAAGCCTGCGTTGCGCCGCCTGCACGTCGTCGAACGTCGGAATGCGCAAGTCTGTCTGCCCGGCTGCCGTCATCTCCATCATCCCCATCCCTGCAATCGTCACGATGGAAGGCACGGTAACATGGTGTTATGAGTTCGGCGAGGCCGGGCGTGGGCGCACTGCGGGGCGCGGCGAGACGATGGCGGGGTAGGGATGATCGACAAGCTGGAATATTTCATTGCGCTGGCCCGCGAGAAGCATTTCGCCCGGGCGGCGGAGGAATGCGGCATTTCGCAGCCCACACTTTCGGCGGCGATCCGCCAGCTCGAGGATCAGCTCGGGGTCATGCTGGTCATTCGCGGATCGCGCTTTCTGGGGCTGACGCCGGAAGGTCAGCGTGTGCTCGAATGGGCGCGCCGCATCGTCGGCGATGCCCGCACCATGCGCGAGGAAATGCGCGCCGCTCACAAGGGCCTGTCCGGTCATATACGCCTCGCCGTCATTCCGACGGCGCTTGCCATGGTGCCGCGGCTGACCACGCCCTTCCAGGAGCGCCACCCTGATGTCACCTTCTCGGTGGTGTCGAAGAACTCGCTGCAGGTTTTGAGCCTTTTGGAAAATCTCGAGGTCGATGCCGGCATCACCTATCTGGAAAACGAGCCGCTCGGCCGCGTCACCAGCGTCGCCCTCTATTCCGAGCGCTACCACCTGATTACCGCTGCCGGCAGCCCGCTTTCCGAGCGCGAGACCGTTAGCTGGCGGGAGGTGGCCGATCTTCGGCTTTGCCTATTGACCGCCGATATGCAGAACCGGAGGATCATCAACCAGCACTTTGCCGAGGCCGGCGTGGCGGTCGAGCCGACGCTCGAATCCAATTCGATGATCGTGCTTTTCTCCCATGTGCGCACCGGCCGCTGGGCGAGCATCATGCCGAAGAACGTCGCGAAATCCTTCGGTTTTCCGGCAGAGATCCGGATGATCCCGATCACCGATCCTGCGGCCCATCACATGGTCGGCCTGGTCGCGCAGCAGCGCGAACCGTTCACGCCGCTGGTTTCGGCGCTGCTGCATGAAGCCCGGGCTTTTGCCGAGGCGGAAGAGGATTGATAGGAAATTTCTATCAACTGACGCGACATCATTATTGACGTCCCCCGGCCTTGCCTGCGACAGTTTTGCCAACGCAAGGGCTGAATGCCGCATTATCCGCATCGATTGTGGTTTCGTGCTATAATTCAAGCCTTTGCAGCAATCATCCGCTTGCGGAATTCTGCAGGTTGGCTCGGGAGGCCTGACCATGAACATCCAGATAGATGCGGCAGACATTGCCGCGCGCACGCGCGCGATCGTCGCCGCTGCCAGGGATCTCGAAGGCCCGCTTCTGCCGATCCTCCATGATATCCAGGCCGAGTTCGGCTACGTGCCGCAGGAAGCGGTGCCTGTCATCGCCGGCGAGCTCAATCTGTCGCGTGCCGAAGTTCATGGCGTCGTCACCTTCTACCATGATTTTCGCGACCATCCGGCCGGTCGCCACATGCTGAAGCTCTGTCGCGCCGAGGCCTGCCAGTCGATGGGTGGCGAGGCGCTCGCCGAACGCGCGAAGAAGCTGCTCGGCATCGACTGGCACCAGACGACGCTTGATGGCGCTGTGACGCTCGAGCCGGTGTTCTGTCTCGGGCTCTGTTCCTGCGCGCCGTCGGCGATGCTCGACGGCGCCGTTCATGGCCGGGTCGATGCCGCCGATCTTGAAGACCTGATCGCGGAGGCGCGCCAATGACGGTGAAGATATTCGTTCCGCGCGATGCCGCTGCCCTGGCGCTCGGGGCCGAAAACGTGGCGAAGGCAATTGCCCAAGAGATTGCCGCCCGCGGCCTGGATGCGACGATCGTGCGCAACGGCTCGCGCGGAATGCACTGGCTGGAACCGCTTGTCGAGGTCGAGACGGGCGAAGGCCGCATTGCCTATGGCCCCGTGAAGAAAGGCGATGTTCCGTCGCTGTTCGACGCCGGCTTCACAACAGGCGGCGACCACGCCCTCTGTCTCGGGAAGACCGAGGACATCCCGTTCCTGCGCCAGCAGACGCGGCTGACGTTTGCCCGCTGTGGCATCACCGATCCGCTTTCGCTCGAGGACTATGGCGCCCATGGGGGATTGCGGGGTCTGGAAAATGCGATCGCGATGGAGCCCGCGGCCATCGTTGCCCAGGTGACCGAAAGCGGCCTTCGCGGCCGCGGCGGCGCGGGTTTCCCGACCGGCATCAAGTGGAAGACGGTCCTCGATGCGGCAGGCGCGCGCAAGTATATCGTCTGCAACGCCGACGAGGGTGACAGCGGCACCTTCGCCGACCGGATGATCATGGAGGGCGACCCCTTCGTGCTGATCGAAGGCATGGCAATCGCCGGCATCGCCACCGGCGCGACCAAGGGCTACATCTACACCCGCTCGGAATATCCACATGCGATCGCGGCAATGGCGGAGGCAATCGAGATCGCGCGGGCGAACGGCGTGCTCGGGCCGTCGGTGCTGGGGTCGAAGCACGCCTTCGACATGGAAGTGCGCGTGGGCGCCGGCGCCTATGTCTGCGGCGAAGAGACCGCGCTTCTGAACAGTCTCGAGGGCAAGCGCGGCATCGTCCGCGCCAAGCCGCCGCTGCCGGCGCACAAGGGCCTGTTCGACTGTCCGACCGTCATCAACAACGTCATCTCGCTCGCTTCCGTGCCCGTGATCATGGACAAGGGCGCGGCCTATTATCGGGACTTCGGCATGGGCCGGTCGCGCGGCACCATCCCGATCCAGATCGCCGGCAACGTCAAGCATCCAGGCCTCTACGAGACGGCCTTCGGCCTGTCGCTCGGCGAAATCGTCGATCATATCGCCGGCGGAACGGCATCGGGCCGGCCGGTCAAGGCGGTGCAGGTCGGCGGCCCGCTCGGGGCCTATTTCCCGCGCGCTCTGTTCGATACGCCCTTCGACTATGAAGCGTTCGCCGCGCGCGACGGCCTGATCGGTCATGCCGGCATCGTCGTGTTCGACGATACGGTCGACATGCTGCACCAGGCTCGGTTCGCGATGGAGTTCTGCGCGATCGAAAGCTGCGGCAAGTGCACGCCCTGCCGCATCGGCTCGACCCGTGGGGTCGAGGTCGCCGACAGGATTGCCGACGGTATCGAGCCGGAGAAGAACCGCGAACTGCTCGCCGATCTCTGCAACACGATGAAATTCGGCTCACTTTGCGCGTTGGGCGGGTTCACGCCCTATCCGGTGCTGAGCGCCATGACCCATTTCCCGGAGGATTTTTCACCCGCGCCGGTCGTGCAGGCGGCGGAGTGAGGAGGAGGAAACCCGATGTCCCTTATTCATGAAATCGACTTTGGTACTCCCGCCTCCGACTCCGAAAAAATGGTGACGCTCACCATCGACGGTCGCGAGGTCACCGTGCCCGAGGGCACCTCGATCATGCGCGCCTCGATGGAGGCGGGGATCGAGATCCCGAAACTCTGCGCCACCGACATGATCGACGCCTTCGGCTCCTGCCGGCTCTGTCTGGTCGAAATCCAGGGCCGCGGCGGCATGCCGGCCTCCTGCACCACGCCTGTGGCGCCGGGCCTCGTCGTCTCCACCCAGACGCCGCGGCTGAAGGACGTGCGCCGCGGGGTGATGGAGCTCTATATTTCCGACCACCCGCTCGACTGTCTGACCTGCGCTGCCAATGGCGATTGCGAGCTTCAGGACATGGCCGGTGCCGTGGGTCTGCGCGATGTTCGCTACGGCTATGACGGCGCCAACCACGTCAAGGCCCGCAACGACGGCGCGCTCAATATCAAGTGGGCGCCGAAGGACGAATCGAACCCCTATTTCACCTTCGATCCGGCAAAATGCATCGTCTGTTCGCGCTGCGTGCGCGCTTGCGAGGAAGTGCAGGGCACCTTTGCGCTGACCATCGAGGGCCGAGGTTTCGACAGCCGCGTGTCCGCCGGCATGCATGAGGATTTCATCTCGTCGGAATGCGTTTCCTGCGGCGCCTGCGTGCAGGCCTGCCCGACGGCGACGCTGACGGAAAAATCGGTGATCGAGATCGGCCAGCCGGAACACTCGGTGGTCACCACCTGCGCCTATTGCGGCGTCGGCTGCTCGTTCAAGGCGGAGATGCGCGGCGAGGAACTGGTGCGCATGGTGCCGTGGAAGGACGGCCAGGCGAACCGCGGTCATTCCTGCGTCAAGGGCCGCTTCGCTTACGGCTACTCGACCCACAAGGATCGCATCCTCAATCCGATGATCCGCGAAAAGATCTCCGATCCGTGGCGCGAGGTCAGCTGGGAAGAGGCCTATGCGCATGTCGCATCGGAATTCCGCCGCATCCAGTACCAGTACGGCCGTGACTCGATCGGGGGCATCACCTCGTCGCGATGCACCAACGAGGAAACCTATCTCGTGCAGAAGCTGGTGCGTGCGGGTTTCGGCAACAACAACGTCGACACCTGCGCCCGCGTCTGCCATTCGCCGACCGGCTACGGTCTCGGACAGGCATTCGGCACCTCCGCCGGAACCCAGAACTTCGACAGCGTCGAACATTCCGACGTCGTGCTGGTCATCGGCGCCAACCCGACCGATGGCCACCCGGTCTTCGCCTCGCGGCTGAAAAAGCGGCTACGCCAGGGTGCAAAGCTGATCGTCATCGATCCGCGCCGCATCGACCTGGTGCGCACGCCGCATGTGGAAGCCTCGTACCATCTTCCGCTGAAGCCCGGCACCAACGTCGCGATCCTGACGGCGCTTGCCCATGTGATCGTCACCGAGGGGCTGGCGAACGAGAAATTCATCCGCGAGCGCTGCGACTGGTCGGAGTTCGAGGATTGGGCCGCCTTCGTCGCCGAACCGGAGCACAGCCCGGAAGCGGTCGAGAAATACACCGGCGTGCCGGCGGAACTGGTTCGCGGTGCGGCGCGTCTTTATGCGACGGGCGGCAATGGTGCGATCTATTACGGCCTCGGCGTTACTGAGCACAGCCAGGGATCGACCACGGTCATGGCGATCGCCAACCTTGCCATGGTCACCGGCAATATCGGCCGGCCGGGCGTCGGGGTGAACCCGCTGCGCGGCCAGAACAACGTGCAGGGCTCATGCGACATGGGCTCCTTCCCGCACGAACTGCCGGGTTACCGCCATATCTCCGATGACGCCACCCGCGAGACCTTCGAGAAGCTCTGGGGCGTGACGCTCAACAACGAGCCAGGGCTGCGCATCCCGAACATGCTCGACGCCGCTGTCGAAGGCACCTTCAAGGGCATCTACATCCAGGGCGAGGACATCCTGCAGTCCGATCCGGACACCAGGCATGTGGCGGCCGGCCTCGCGGCGATGGAATGCGTCGTCGTCCACGATCTCTTCCTCAACGAGACGGCCAACTACGCCCACGTCTTCCTGCCGGGCTCGACCTTCCTCGAAAAGGACGGCACCTTCACCAATGCCGAGCGCCGCATCAATCGCGTTCGCCGGGTCATGACCCCTTTGAACGGTTATGCCGACTGGGAAGTCACCCAGAAGCTCGCCCAGGCGATGGGGCTTGGCTGGAACTACAAGCATCCGTCTGAAATCATGGACGAGATCGCGGCGACGACGCCGAGCTTCGCCATGGTCTCCTATGACTATCTCGAGAAGATGGGCTCGGTTCAGTGGCCGTGCAACGAGAAGCATCCGCTCGGCTCGCCGATCATGCACACCGACGGCTTCGTACGCGGCCGGGGCAAGTTCATCCGCACCGAATATGTCGCGACCGACGAGCGCACCGGGCCGCGGTTCCCGCTGCTCCTGACCACCGGGCGCATCCTCAGCCAGTACAATGTCGGCGCCCAGACCCGGCGCACCGACAACGTCGTCTGGCATGAGGAGGACCGTCTGGAAATCCATCCGCACGATGCCGAGCAGCGTGGCATCCGCGACGGCGACTGGGTGAAGCTGGCGAGCCGCGCCGGCGAGACGACCCTTCGTGCCCTGATCACCGATCGCGTGGCGCCGGGCGTCGTCTACACCACCTTCCATCATCCGACGACGCAGGCAAACGTCATCACCACCGACTTCTCCGACTGGGCGACCAATTGCCCGGAATACAAGGTGACGGCGGTGCAGGTCGCGCCGTCGAACGGGCCGTCCGGCTGGCAGCGCGACTATGACGACCATGCGCGCAAGTCTCGGCGCATCAGCGGCAAGCTCGAGGCGGCGGAGTAGGGGCGATCTTGACCGAGTGGCAGCCATGAGCGCGTTCCGAACCACGGCCCTTGTGGCGAGGGTTCCCGAACTCGCCCGCCGGGGCGGGCAGTTGCTGGAGGCCGAGCGGATCGTGCCGGAGGAAGTGCCGGTCGCCTTCACCTATCGCGGATCCACGCATGCGGTGATGATGGCGACGCCCGGCGATCTCGAGGACTTCGCAGCCGGCTTCAGCCTGACCGAAGGGATCATTACCAGCCCCGACCAGATCGAGGGCGTTGAGGTTGTGCTCGAGGACAAGGGCATCGATCTGCAGATCGCCCTCAGCGACGCGCAAGACGACGCCCTGACGGCGCGCCGCCGCCACATGGCAGGGCCTGTCGGATGCGGGCTCTGCGGCATCGAATCGATCGAGCAGGCGGTGCGTGTGACGCCCGATGTTTCGGCGTCGCCGCTGAAATTGTCGGAGCATGATGTGGTGGAGGCCGTAGCCCTGCTGCATGGCCGCCAGCCGCTGCATATCGAGACGCGCGCCGTGCATGGCGCGGGTTTCTACGTTCCGGGAAAAGGACTGATCGCGGTGCGCGAGGATGTCGGCCGGCACAATGCGCTCGACAAGCTCGTCGGCGCCGCTGCCCGGGCCGGGACCCGCGGACCGGAAGGTACGGTCGTCGTCACCAGTCGCGTCTCTGTCGAGATGGTGCAGAAGACCGCGGTGATCGGCAGTCCCGTCATCATCGCAATATCGGCGCCGACGGCGCTCGCCATCCGCACTGCCGAAGAGGCCGGCATGACCCTTATCGCCCTGGTGCGCGGCGAGGAGTTCGAGATTTTCACCCACGCGGACCGCATTCAGACCGGAGTTGTCGCCGATGTCGCATGACACACGCCTTGGAACCCATGAAAAGCTGCTGCGCATGGCAAACCAGATCGCCACCTTTTTCGCCTCCCAACCGGAAGCGGAACGGGCGCAGGGCGTGGCGACCCATATCAACAAGTTCTGGGAACCGCGCATGCGCCGCCAGTTGTTCGAGCATATCGATGCCGGCGGCGCGGGCCTGAGCCCGCTCGTCCTCGAGGCGGCGAAGAGGATCAAGCGGCCGGAAGCGGTCTGACCGCCGGTAGCCAGACGGGCAATTGCCGCCGGAAGGGTGTGTGGGCAGCCTGGCCGGCCGCCCACAGGAGTTTCAGGCTGTCAGCTGCAACTCGGCAATTTCGAATGGCAAGCCTTCGTCATCCTCGCCCCGTCTGGACAGTTCCCTAAAGCCAAGGCTCTTGTAGAACGAAAATGCTTTGGCATTCCTGACGTAGACGTTCAACCGAAGTTCACCTCTCAAGGCCAGGGCGTGAGCAATGAGAGCTCTCCCGATGCCCTGTCCCTGATGGTCGGGGGCAACGAACAGGCCGCCGACGTGGCTGCCCAGCAGGCTGACGAAGCCGATGGGGGTTTGCCCATGGCATGCTACCCAGCTCTCGGCGTTGGGGAGATACTTTTCCTCGACCAAAACGCGTTGTGCGCGCAGGTGCTCTTCGCCAATGAAAGCATGCGCCAGCAACGAGGCGTCGAACCATATGGCCAATAGTGCTTGAAGGTCCGCGGCCTCATCATAGGCGCGGATTGAATGAGCTATGTTCTTCATGACTGCTCCGGAGACAATAGCAACAAAGACAGCGCCGGCGAGGGCGCTACGAGTGCCGCTGCGAGCGGCTCCACACGAAGTCTCTGTGCATCAATCTCCTTCTGATTCCGTCCGCACTTATAACGGGTGTCCCGGTTATTTCAATCCTGTCCCCCGGGCGAGGGGTGGGCCGCCAATTACGCGGCGGCCAGTTCCTCGAGATCGCTGCCCTTGAACATCTTGGAAAGATTGAGGAAGCAGATCATGCCGTTTTCGGTTGCGATGATGCCTTCCGCAAACGACTTGTCGAAGGAAGCGGTGACGTCAGGCACGGGCTGTACCTGGACTGCGGGGATGGTCAGGATGTCGGAAACGCGGTCGACCAGCATGCCGACGACCATGTTGTGGACTTCGGCGACGACGATGGCGCTACGCTCGTTGGCGACCGTCGACTTCATGCCGAGCTTGTATGCGAGATCGATGATCGGGATGACCGACCCGCGCAGGTTCATCACGCCGATCACGTCGGCAGGCGCGTGCGGGATCGGCGTCGAGGGCGCCCAGCCGCGGATTTCGCGGATCGTGGTCGTCTTGACGCAGAACTCCTGCTCATGCAGGCGGAAGGCGATGATTTCGAGGGTTTCGGCACCAAAGCCGGTGGCATTCATCGTGGTCGCCATGGGCGTTCTCCCAACTGTCAGTTGTGCGGCAGGAGCCGGCGTTGCCACGCCGCAATACCTGTCCCCGAATTGCACTTTACGGCAGTCATGCCGCGATTGACCCACAATGTAGGGAAAGAGTGTTGCCCATTTCTAAATCGGCTGGCGATTTGATGCGGGCGCCGGTAGCGCACGCATCTGCAAGAGCCTCAGGCGGTCGCCAATACCTTGGCGATCCGTTCCAGCGCCCAGTCGACCTGGTCACGGGTGATCACCAGCGGCGGCGCCAGGCGGATGGTGTCGACATGGGTGTCCTTGGCAAGGATGCCGAGATCCTTCATCGCGTAGCAGTATTTGCGCGCACCGCCTGCTTCCGGGACCAGCTCGACCGCCAGCATCAGCCCGCGGCCGCGCACTTCCTTGACGATGTTGGAGCGGATCGAGCGCAGGCCTTCGAGGAAATAGGCGCCCATGCGCTCGGAATTGCCGATCATGTCCTCTTCGACCAGCACCTTGAGCGCCATGCGGGCGACGGCGCAGGCAAGCGGATTGCCGCCAAAGGTCGAGCCATGCTGGCCGGGCTGCAGCACACCGAGCACTTCGGAGTTCGAAAGTACCGCCGAGACTGGGTAGAAGCCGCCGGAAAGCGCCTTGCCGATCAGCGTCACGTCGGCCTCGATGCCTTCATGCTCTTCCGCCAGCAGCTTGCCGGTGCGTCCGAGACCGGTCTGGATCTCGTCGAGGATCAGCGTGACATTGTTGTCGGTGCAGAGTTCGCGCACGCCGGCGAGATAGCCAGCCGGCGGAATGATCACCCCGGCCTCGCCCTGGATCGGCTCGATCAGCGCCGCAACGGTGTTCGGGGTGATCGCCGCCTTGAAGGCGTCGATGTCGCCGAAGGGCACGATGCGGAAACCCGGGGTGTAGGGACCGAAGCCGGCGCGGGCGTCGGGATCGGTCGAGAAGCTGATGATGCTGAGGGTACGGCCGTGGAAATTGTCACGGCAGACGATAATCTCCGCCTGGTTCTCGGCAACGCCCTTGACCTCGTAGCCCCATTTGCGCACGGCCTTGATCGCCGTCTCCACCGCTTCGGCGCCGGAGTTCATCGGCAGGATCTTGTGCGATCCGGTCAGCGCGGCCAGTTCCTCATAGAGGTGGGCCAGCTGGTCGTTGCGGAAGGCGCGCGACGTCAGCGTCAGCTTGCCTGCCTGTTCGACCATGGCGGCGAGGATCCTCGGATGGCAGTGTCCCTGATTGACCGCCGAATAGGCTGACAAGCAATCGAGGTAGCGATTGCCGTCGGTGTCCCACACATGTACGCCCTCGCCACGCGTCAGCACGACATCGAGTGGCTTGTAGTTGTGGGCACCGAGTTTCTGTTCGGTGGCAATGAGGTCGGCGGCTTCGCTCATGGGCATGTCTCCGGAATGGGCATCAGGCGGCACGGGTCGGCCGGTCCTGAATGCGGCGGCCGAACATGCTTGCGGTGAGATCGACGAGGATACGGGCGCTCTTGCCGCGATCATCGAGGAACGGGTTGAGCTCGACCAGATCGAGCGAGGAAACGAGACCGCTGTCGGACAGCATTTCGAGGATCAGGTGGGCTTCGCGAAAGGTCGCGCCACCCGGTACGGTGGTTCCAACACCCGGGGCGACATCGGGATCGAGGAAATCGACATCGAGGCTGACATGCAGGAGGCCGTTCGCCTCCTTCACCGTCCTGATCACATGCCGCATGATCGCGCCGACGCCCTGCTCGTCGATCGAGCGCATGTCGAAGACGTTGACGCCGTGCGTGGCGATCAGCTCGCGCTCGATCGGGTCGACGGAGCGGATCCCGATCTGGAAGACGCGGGTCGGGTCGACCAGCGGCCGCTCTGCTGGCAGGATGCCTCCAATGTTCGCCAGGCCGCAGAAATAGGCGACAGGCATGCCGTGGATATTGCCGGAGGGGGACGTTTCCGGCGAATTGAAGTCTGCATGCGCGTCGAGCCAGAGCACGAAGAGCGGGCGGCCGACTTCGGCAGCATACCGCGCCATGCCAGAAACGCTGCCCATCGCCAGCGCATGATCGCCGCCGAGAATGAGCGGCAGGCTGCCGGATGCGGCCACCCGATAGGTGCGCTCTTCAAGGGCGCGTGCGAAGGCGGCAACGACCGGCAGATTCCGGGCGGACGGATCCGCGGCGACGTCGCTGGCCGGTTCAGGGCGAAGGTCGCCGCTGTCCTCGACCACATGGCCGAGTTCGACAAGGGTCTCCTGAATGCCGGCAATGCGCAGTGCGGCCGGTCCCATGGCGCAGCCCCGCCGACCGGAGCCTTCTTCCAGCGGCACGCCGATCAATGTGATGGCGGTCGATTGCGTGTGCATATCCGGAGTTCCTTTGGATGGGCAATTCTACGTCCATTATCGGGCGCTCCGATGGCGGCAAAAAGGTGGAAAATTGTCAAAAGAAATGCGATCTTGCGCAAATTGGTAAGAGGCTTTTGACAAGTTGGTACGTGATGGACGACCTTGACCGCGATTTGCTCAGCGCGTTGCGCAACAATGCCCGAATCCCGGTTTCGTCGCTGGCGGCCATGACCGGGGCTTCGCGGGCAACGGTCGCTGCCCGCATCGACCGTCTGGTGGGGAACGGCACGATTGCCGCCTTCACGATCAGGACCGGCCACGAAATCCGTGCCGCCGGGGTGCGAGCGATCATCCTGATCGAGGTGCTTGGAAAGATGGCCGACAGGGTTGCCGAGCAGTTGCGCGGCATGCCGCAGGTGCGGGCGCTCCACAGCACCAACGGGCGCTGGGACCTGATTGCCGAACTCGAGGATCGCGATCTCGGCACGTTCGACGAAACGCTTCGCCGAATCCGCCTGATCGAGGGGATCAACTCGACCGAAACCAACATCCTGCTGCGGTCAAGCAAGTCGAGCTTCTAGCCGGGGCGGGCGCGGCCGAGCAACCGGCCGATGCGGCCTCCTCAGTATTCCTTCTCGTAGAAAATACCCGCGGCGCCGGAACCGTTCGCACCGGCTTCGCCGCGCAGCTTCACGCCGCGACCGACGTCAAGGTTGATGATCGCCTTGCCGCCGGAATCACCCCCCTGCAGTTCAAAGTAGGTGCGGTCGTTGAGGTACTTTCCGGCCGAGACCTTGGCCCGGCCCTTCTCGTCGGTGGAAATGTCGAGGTCGTCGATGCCGAGGTTGCTGCGCAGGCTCTGGAACAGCGAGGTCGAGCGACCGCCGGCGAGCTGGCTCGCGGCATCGGCAAGCTGAGCGATCTGCAACGCCGAAAGCTTCGACATCGACTGGCCGAAGATCAACTGCGCCAGCACTTCGTCCTGCGGCAGTGCCGGCGAGGAGGAGAACGTCACCTTCGGGTCGTTCGCAAGTCCGGTAACGCTGACGGTGATGGTGGTGGATCCGACCGTCGATGAGGCATTCATGTCGAGCATCGGCGTCAGGTCACCGCTGAAGGTGATGCGGCCGCTGGTGAAGTCGAGGCGGCGATTGAGGATGACCATGCGGCCACGGCGCATCTCGAAGCCGCCGGAGACGATCGGTGCGGCGGCGGTGCCGCGAACCGTCAGCTTGCCGCCCAGTTCGGCGTCGATCCCGCGGCCGCGCACGAAGATTTGCGAGGGGGCGCTGATGGTCAGGTCGAGGCCAATGGGCGACGAACTGGTACCGCGCCGCTCCGCGGTCGTGTCCTTCAGTTGCGCCGTTACCCGAGCCGGGGCATTGCGGTGCTTGATGTCGATTTCCGAAAGTGAGGCGGGCAGCCGCTCGGGAATGTTGATCGATGCCTTGGCTATCTTCAGCGACCCGCCGAGAACGGGCGCCGTCAGCAACGGCCCCTTCAGCGTCAGCGTGCCATCGGTCAGCGCCGAGAACAGCGTTCCGTCGACATAGTTGGCCTTGGTGAGCGTCAGCGTGATGTCGGCAGGAAATCCGCTGCCGGGGGCAATGCCGACGCTGCCCGATCCGGAAAGCGTGCCGCCGGACGACAGTTTCGCGGAAAGACGCGAAATCGTCGCGCGGTTGCGGTCGAAGTTCACGGTGGCGGCGAGGTCGTTGAGCGCCAGGTTGCGGCGCACGTCGGTGAGCTTGGCCCTGTCGGTGGTGACATTGCCGGTGATCGCCGGCGCGGCGGTGGTTCCGCCAACGTTGAGGTCGATCCTGGCGGTGCCATCTGCCGTCAGCCCTTGGCCGGCGAGTTGCCCGGAGAGAACTGCGAAGGGCAGCCCACCGGTAAAGCGCATGTTGATCGCCTTGTTGCCGGCAAGGGCGAGGGTGCCGCCGCCCGTAAGCGCCAGACTGTTCGGGCCGGTGACGTTGGCGTCGATCTTCAACACATTTGCCGCGAGATTGCCCTTCGCCTTGATTTCGAGCGGGGGAAGACCGGCGGAGCGGGTCTGGCTCACGACTGCCTTTGCCCATGCGAGGTCGAAATCGACGGCGGGTTCGGTGATCCTGCCCTTGGCCGTCACGTTGCCCGTGATCGTGCCCTCGGCGGCGAGCCCGGGAACGAAGCCGTTGGCAACGCTCGCCGGCAGATTGGCAACCCGCGCCTTGATGTCGAGCACGGAGTTGGTAGCGACCTTGGCAACGGAAACCGTTCCGTCGCCGGTCAGCGAAAGGCCGCCGCGACCGCTGACCGTGGCATCGAACTTCAGGGTGCTGGCCACGAACTGGCCTTTCGCCTTGACGTCGAGGGCGCCGGCGTCGCGGGTTTGGCGAACGGCGCCCCGGGCCAGCGCGAGATCGAAGCCGATGGTCGGATCCGTCGCCTTGCCCTTGGCGGTCACATTGCCCGAGAGCGCACCCTCGGCGCCAAGATTGGGAACGAACGCGTTGGCCAGGCTCGCCGGGAGATTGGTGATCCGCGCGGTCACGTCGAGGTTCGAATTCATCGGGTCTTGGGCGACCTGGACGGTGCCGCCGCCGGTGAGCGACAGGCCGTCTCTTCCGGAAATGCTGGTGTCGATCTTCAGGGTCCTGGCGGCGAACTGCCCCTTTGCCTTTATGTCGATGGCGCCGGCGGCACGGCTCTGGCTGACCACCGCCTTCGCCCATGCCAGGTCGAAGGTGACATCAGGATCGTTCGCGCTGCCCTTTGCGGTGATGTTGCCGGAAATCGCGCCCTCGGCACCAAGATCGGGCACGAAGGTGTTGGCGAGGCTCGCGGGCAGGTCGGCAATGGTGGCGGCAATGTCGAGTGTCTGGCCGGCCGTGCCGTCGACCGTGATCGAGCCCGGCCCCGTCTGGATGGCGAGCTTCGAAAGCGTCGCCACGCCATCCTTGATCGTGACCGAGGAGGGGGCCTTGAGTTCGACGGGAATGCCGCGCGGCGTGGCGGAAAAGCTGCGGAGCGCGACAGTGGTGGCGCCGGCCCCGGCTTCGGCCGAGCCAGAAACCAGAAGCGGCGCACCGTCATAGCTCGCCTTGAGATCGAAGTCGGTGGTGTTGCCGGTCTGGGTGAAATCGACGGCGAGGTCGGAGACGTTGTTGGCGCCGGAAGCAAGTTCGGCAAGCCGCACCGTTCCGCTTGCGGAGACGGCCTTCAGGTCATCGATAACCAGATCGATATCAGGGCGGGAAACGACGATGTCGTCGCGCCGGATGCCACTGCCCGTCGCCTTGATGGTGGCGCCGATGCGACCGTCGGTACTGCCGAGCACCAGCGACCCCTTCAGGTCGCCGCTGGCGTTCTGGCCGGCGAGGGTGGCGATCAGTCCGATGTTCGGAAGGTCGAAGGAGAGGTTGCCCGATGGCTCGAAAGCCCTGCTGAACCGCAGGTCGCCGGTCAGCCGGTTCGGCCCGATGATCGCCACGAGTTCGGGAATGCGGGTTTCGCCACCGGATGAAACGAGGTCGGCATTGATGTCGATCTTCTGGCCGTCGAGCGAGCCGGAGGCCTTTACGGTCGCTTGCGGCGCGGCTCTGCTAACGGTGCCGTCCAGCGAGATTTCAAGCGCCTGCAACTCGCGTCCGGCAAGGGTCGCCCGGTCCGCTGTGGCGTTGGCCTTGACCGCCAGCGCGTTCACCGGGCCGCTGGCCGCGAGGTTGAAGTCCGCTTTCCCGGTGGCGTTGTCGAGCAGTCTTCCGAGTTGCAGCACCCGGCCGGATAGGTCGGCCTTCACGTTGCCATCGGCCATCGCGATGTTGCCGGCGGCGTCGAGCGTGGTGGACTTGAGGCTGAAGTCGCTGAGGTCGACCGGTCCATCGACGATGGCGCTGATCTTGCCGGTGATGGCGATCGTATCGTCGAATTTGGCGGCGACGGCCTCCGGCAGCGCATCCGGAACGGCAAAAAGCTTGAAGTCGCTGGTCAACGTCGTCGCCGGCAGATCGTAGCGTCCGGTTACCGTTCCGCCGATGCTGCCGCTTTCGAGGGTCGCCTTGTCGAAGGCGATCTCGGTCGGGGAGACCTTCAGCGGCGCCACCAGCTTCAGAGGACCGCGAATGGCGCGTTCCAGGTCGGGGTCGGTGAATGCGGTCTGCTCGACCGCCAGCTCGGCGTTGACGGGGCCGGAACGTCGGGACAGATCGAAACTATCGGACCTGGCGGAAAGGTGGATGTCGCCGAAGCGCCCGTCCGGGGTCTCTACGGCCTGAAGCGCCGCAGTCAGGTCGAGCGCTGTCGCTCCCGCATCGCCGCTGAGGCTCAGGTCGACACTGTCGATCAGCAGCCGGACTTCGCCGCCCGTCATCGGCCAGCGGAAATCGACAGGGCCGGAAGTGCCGAGCAGATTGGCCTTCAGGTTGTTGCCGCCGGCAGGGTTGAAGTTGCCGGAGGCAGCCAGCAGGAAGCTGCCGGTCCTGACGTCGCCGCTCTCGATGCTGAGGCTGCCGTTGTCGTTGACGGTCAACGCGACATTGATGCTGGTATCCCCGGCGAACAGCGGGCGAAGATTGGGGGGGAGCAGCGTATCGAGCGTGCCGCCACCCTTGAGGTCGATGCGGTGGACGCCCGTACCCGGCATCTGATGGCGTCCGTCGACCGATAGCACCGGCTGGCCGTCGACATCGGCGACAAGCTTGCCGGTCCAGTCGGACAAGGGTCCCTGGCCGTCGAGATCGATCTTGATCGCCGGTTCACCGGGAAGCTGGAGCAGGCGCGCCAGCAGCCCGCCTTGCGGTTCGGCGATGACGGTGTTGAGGGTCAGGCGGTTTTCGGCCGGCGCGAACAGGATGTCGGCGCTCGCCCGGGCTTCTGGCTGATCCAGGCCATTGGCGGTCAGCGCCAGTTCGACACGTTCCTTCGTCGCCCTGGCGCGGCCTTCGGCGGCAAGCTCAAACGCCCTGCCTGCCAGTTCGCTGCCGAGGCGGATATCGGGCGCTGAAATCTGCGCGATGTCGACGGCAACCGGCAGGTTGAAGCCGCTCGATGCCCCGGCCGGCTTGCTGTCCTTTTCGCGGACCGGAGCGCGTAGCACCTCGATCGTGCCGGCGGATATCCGCTGTGCGTTGAATGTGCCGTCCAGCAGCGATAGCGGCGACCAGTCGACGGCGAGATCGCGAACTTCGGCATAGACGCCCTTGCTGTCGGCAACGGTGATGGCGCCGACCCTGAGCTTGCCGGTCAGCAAGCCCTGCGGATCGGTAATGGTGATCGTCTGCTCGGGCGTGGAAATCATGCGCGCAATCTGGTCGGCGGCAATCCGCGCACCGAAGGGTGCGAAGCCGAAGACCAGCACGGCACCGAGAATCGCAATCAGAAGGGTTACCAGCGCATAGCCGATCAGTCGCCGGGCCCACTCTACGATGCGAATCAAGATGTTCATTTCGCCACTCTATCCTAGATTTACGGCGTTCATCAGGATCAGAAAGCCTGACCGATACCGGCATAGATGCCGAATTTGCTGCCGCCCTCATATGGATTGAGCGGAACGGCGAAATCGAGCCGGAGCGGGCCGAACGGCGTGGCGTAGCGAACGCCGATACCGACGCCGACCCGGACGTCGGAAAAATCCGGGTAGACTTCCCTGGAAACTGTTCCGGCGTCGACGAATGGTACGACGCCGATGTTTTCGGTCAGCTTGTAGCGTGCTTCCACGGAGCTGATGGCATAGGAGCGTCCACCGGTCGCCTCACCCTTGTTATTATAGGGAGAGATCTCCTGGTAGGCAAAGCCGCGCACGGAGCCGCCGCCGCCGGCAAAGAAGCGCCGTGTGGTCGGAATCTCCTCGAGAGTAGCGCCGCCAAGCAGTGTTCCGAGGCTCAGCTTGCCGGCGAGCACGATCTTGTCCTCGGCCCCGAGCGGCTTGTAGCCGGAAATCGAGCCCTCGAAGGAACTGAAGAACGTGCTCTCCAGGATTTCGTAGCTCGGCTTGGTCGATACCGTGCCGCGATAGCCCTTGGTCGGGTCGAGCTTGTTGTCGCGCGTGTCGCGGATATATTCGAAGGGCAGAGCGAAGGTCAGGTACTGGTGGCTGCCAAAGGCGTCGTCGGTATCGGCCCAGCTCAGTTCGCCGCCGCCCGAAACGGTATCCTGTTCGGAGATCTCGTAGCTCAGGCCCGCCGATGCGGTGACCGTGGTCGCCTTGTAGGTGTCGGGATGCTCGGTTTTCGCCACCAGGCTGGAATTGAAGGTCGCTGCGGGGAAGAAAGCGCCGGGCTTTGAGAAGAGAATGCCGGCGGAGTAGTCGAGATCCCCGACGCTGTTGGCGCCGATGCGCGAGATCGATCCTTCGATGCGCAGGGATTCTGCCTGTCCAAAGAGATTGCGGTGACCCCAGTAGCCTTGCAGCCCGAAGCCGTCGATCGTCGATATCTGGGCACCTAGGCCAAGCACGCGCTGCTTGCCTTCCGCCACCTCGATGGTCAGCGGGATCGAGCCGTTCGGCGCGAGCGCGCTTGCCGGGCGGATGCTGACGCTGGAAAAGATGCCGAGCTGGCGCAGGCGATCTCCGGCCTTGCGCAGTTCCTCCGGTGAATAGGGCTTGCCCTCGTTGAGGCGGGAATAGCGGCGGATGAAGTCCGGATTGACCGCCTTGTCGCCGGAAATGGTGATCGGACCGAGCGGCGCGATCGGCCCGCCGGCGACCGATATGGTCACGTCGACTGTATTGGTCTTGTGATCGGCGATGACGTCGCGGGCGGTAAGCCGCGCCAGGGGCCGGCCCTGGGCCTGGATGTCCTCGACGATCTTCTCTGCGGCTTTCAGGATCAGCAGGGATCCGGCCGCGACGCCGGGGACGAGGCCATAGGTGGCCGGGTTGAGATTGGCGGCATCGCCGCCGAGCGTGACCTTGCCGAGGCGGAAGACCGGGCCGGGATCGACCGAGATCACCACCGGTATCGGACGCGAATTGTCGAATTCGGGCAGTGGCGGCAACTGGTCGAGGTCGATGCCGTTGACCGTGATCTTCACCACGCCACCGTAGCGGGCATTTTCGTACAGTGTGGCGATCAGCCGCTCGCGGTCGTCACGCGCCTTGACGACGAGGCCGAGATCGCCGGAGACCGGATTGTCCTTGTCCTGCACGAGTTGGGAGGCGTCCTCGAGGGCTTCGCGCAGGGTCTTGTCCGCCGAGCCGGTACTCATCGTCACGGTGTAGCGGACGGGATCGAGCACTTCCTGCGCCTTGTCCTCGTCCTTCGATCCGAACAGGGTGATGCCGAACAACTTGAAGGCGTTGGCCTCGCGGGCGAAGAGCGGCGATAGCGCCACGCACGCAGCAATCGCGAGGGCTCCGGCTCTCCGATACACAATACTCTTTCTCGGGGCAGTCGGTTGCTTCGGCATACACAGCTTTTCGGTTTGATCACCTGTATGACAGTGGGAGTTGCCCGGCAGTTAACAGTCCAAGCCTAACTGCAAATAACATCAAAATGTATCGATTTCATCCGCATGGGCAAAGGCGGTCACAAAAAAAGTCCCGGGCAAGACCCGGGACTTTCCAATAAGGCGATGGCTGGATCAGTAGTTGCCGCGCGGGCAGGCGTCGACATAACGACGGCCGTACCGGTCGCGGTAGTAGCACTGGCCGGGACGATCGGTGACCGAACCGATGACTGCGCCGGAAACGCCGCCGATCGCCGCGCCAACGGCCGCGCCGCGAACATTGCCGGTAATCGCGCCACCAATGATTGCGCCGGAGGCGGCGCCGATGCCGGCACCCTTTTCAGTCTGCGAGCAGCTTGCGACCGCCATGCCGATCAATACAAGAATGAGCGCTTTCTTCATAAACTCTCTCCAATGTTTTACACAAAGTACCGGTCTGTCCGGTACACGACGTCCCCGATTTCTTCAAGGTTGCAGCATTCCCGCTGCTTATGCGTGTCCGCAGCTAGGAAACAATCTGGCTCAAAATGTGGACGCGCGCTCCAACCCCCTCATTTTTCTGCATTGTTCCACCGGTTTCTGCGTTGTTCCACTGAGGGATCGTCGCAGCCAGTGCGGCTGGCCGTGGGCTCTTCCGGTTGCAATAAAAAATCGTCCGGTGATGAAAGTACTGGTTGATCCTTCAAGCAAAAAGTCAAATGATGGCTCCGGTGTCTGGGAGAGGCACGTGGAGGAACAGTATGGCTAAAGTTACATTGACGGTGAATGGCCGGACGATGAGTGGAGAATGTGAGGAGCGCACGCTTCTCGTTCATTTCATTCGCGAAAAGCTGGGGCTGACGGGAACCCATGTCGGCTGCGATACTTCGCAGTGCGGCTCCTGTGTTGTCCATATGGACGGCAAGTCTGTGAAGAGCTGCTCGATCCTCGCGGTCCAGGCGGACGGCTCGGCGATTACCACCATAGAGGGCATTGCCAGCAACGGCGAGCTTCATCCCGTCCAGGCTGCCTTCAAGGAACATCATGGTCTGCAGTGCGGCTTCTGCACGCCGGGCATGGTGATGACGGCCGTGGACATGATCCGCCGCCATGGCGGGGCGCTCGACGAGAAGACCGTGCGTGCCGAGCTGGAAGGCAATATCTGTCGGTGCACCGGCTACCACAACATCGTCAAGGCCATCCTTGCCGCGAGCGCCGAAATGTCGGCCGCCCGGCAGGCCGCGGAATAAGCACGAAACACGACTGGCCTCGTAGCCGCCACTCGCTTTTCCCCGGCGGCATGCCAAGCCAGTACCCCATAGGGAGGTTGATATGGGAGTTGAGGGAATTGGTGCGCGCGTCACACGTAAGGAAGACAAGCGTTTTCTGACCGGCAAGGGCCGGTACACGGACGACATGGTCGTCCCGGGCATGAAATATGCCTACTTCGTCCGCAGCCCGTATGCCCATGCAAGGATCAAGAGCGTCGACAAGACGGCTGCTCAGGGCATGCCCGGCGTGATCGACGTGCTCGATGGCAAGCAGTTGCTCGCCGATGGCATCGGCAACCTGATTTGCGGATGGATGATCCACTCCAAGGACGGCTCGCCGATGAAGATGGGCGCCTGGCGACCACTGGCGCATGATACGGTGCGCTATGTCGGCGATGCCGTGGCTGTGGTTGTCGCCGATTCGCTCGGCGAGGCGCGGGATGCGGCCGAAGCCGTGGTCATCGAGTACGACGAACTCGACGCGGTGACGGAAGCGGTGGATGCGCTGAAGGCGGACGCGCCGCAGATCCATCCCGAAGCGCCCGGCAACCTGATCTTCGACTGGGAGATCGGCGACGGTGCCGCAACCGATCAGGCGATCGCTTCTGCCGCGCACGTGACGGAAATCGAGATCCACAACAACCGCCTCTCGCCCAATCCGATGGAGCCGCGGGCGGCGCTCGGGATCTACGACACGGCGGAGGATCACTACACCTGCTACACCACCAGCCAGAACCCGCATGTGGCCCGTCTGGTGATGAGCGCCTTCTACAACGTGGCACCCGAAAACAAGCTGCGCGTGATTGCGCCGGACGTCGGCGGCGGCTTCGGCTCGAAGATCTACATCTATCCGGAAGAGATCGTCTGTCTGTGGGCGTCGAAGAAAACCGGCGTGCCGGTCAAGTGGACTTCCGATCGCACCGAGGCTTTCCTGACCGACGCGCATGGCCGCGACCATGTCAGCAAGGTCAAGATGGCCTTCGATGCCAACAACCGGATCATCGGCCTGAAGGTCGATACGATCGCCAATCTCGGCGCCTACATGTCGCTGTTTTCGTCGGCGGTACCGACCTATCTCTATGCGACGCTGCTTTCCGGCCAGTACGACATTCCGGCGATCCATGCCAATGTCCGCACCGTCTATACCAATACGGTGCCGGTGGACGCCTATCGCGGCGCCGGCCGTCCCGAGGCGACCTACCTGCTCGAGCGCACCATGGAAACGGCGGCGCGCGAACTCGGCGTCTCGCCGGCGGAACTGCGCCGCGCCAATTTTATCCGCTCCTTCCCGCATCAGACGCCTGTCATCATGAACTATGATGCCGGTGACTACGAAGCCTCGCTCAATGCGGCGATGGAACAGGCCGACTGGAACGGTTTCCCGTCGCGCCGGGCGGAAGCGGGTGCGCGCGGCAAGAAACGCGGCATCGGCATGAGCTGCTACATCGAGGCTTGCGGCATCGCGCCGTCGCAGGCGGTCGGTTCGCTCGGGGCGGGCGTCGGCCTGTGGGAATCGGCGGAAGTGCGGGTGAACGCGGTCGGCACGATCGAGGTGCTGACCGGGTCGCACAGCCACGGCCAGGGCCATGAGACCACTTTCGCCCAGCTGGTCGCCGACCGCTTCGGGGTGCCGCTCGACAGTGTCTCCATCGTGCACGGCGATACCGACAAGGTGCAGATGGGCATGGGCACCTACGGCTCGCGGTCCGGTGCCGTCGGCATGTCGGCGATCGTCAAAGCGCTGGACAAGGTCGAGGCCAAGGCGAAGAAGATCGCCGCCCATCTGATGGAAGCCGACGAGAGCGACATCGTCGTCGAAAACGGCGAGCTGAAGGTGGCTGGCACCGACAAGACGCTGCCGTGGTTCCAGGTGGCGCTGGCCGCCTATACCGCCCACAACCTGCCGGCCGGCATGGAGCCCGGCCTGAAGGAAACCGCCTTCTACGATCCGTCGAACTTCACCTTCCCGGCGGGGTGCTATATCTGCGAGGTCGAAGTCGATCCGGAAACCGGCAAGACGGAGATCATCCAGTTCGTTGCTGCTGACGATTTCGGCAACATCATCAACCCGCTGATCGTCGAGGGCCAGGTGCATGGGGGCATCGCGCAGGGCGTCGGCCAGGCGATGCTCGAAGGTGTGCAGTATGATCCCGCATCAGGGCAGCTTCTGACCGCGAGCTTCATGGACTATGCCATGCCGCGGGCGGACGACCTGCCGTCGTTCAAGCTCTCCCATCAGGTGACCCCGTGCCCGAGCAATCCGCTCGGCATCAAGGGCTGCGGCGAGGCGGGTGCCATCGGTTCGCCGCCGGCATTGATGAATGCCATCACCGATGCCATCGGCAACAACGACCTCAACATGCCGGCCACGCCCCAGAAGGTGTGGGAAGCGGCGCGCGCTGGCCACTGAGAGGGGGACGAACCATGTATGCAACCAACTACCATCGCCCGACCTCGGTCGAGGAGGCAGCCAGAATTCTCGCCGGAGCAGCTGACGGAAAGTACGTCGCCGGCGGGATGACGATGATCCCGACGATGAAGCAGCGCCTCGCGGCGCCGAGCGATATCGTCGACCTGCGCCACATCGAAGCCATGCGGGGGATCAGCGTCGACGGCCGCAAGGTGAGGATCGGCGCGGCCACGCCGCACGTGGAAGTGGCCACCTCCGCGGCAATCGGGGCAGTCTGCCCGGCGCTCTGCCATCTCGCGGGGCTGATCGGCGATCCGCATGTCCGCCATATGGGCACGATTGGCGGATCGATCGCCAACAACGACCCGGCGGCGGACTATCCGGCAGCAATGCTGGCGCTGAATGCCCGGATCATCGGCAACGGTTTCCAGATCGATGCCGGCGATTTCTTCACCGGACTGTTCGAAACCGCGCTTGAGTCCGGTCAGATCATCACGGCGATCGAGTTCGATGCGCCGGATACCGCGGGCTACGAGAAGTTCGCGAATCCGGCATCGCGCTACGCCATGACCGGCGTGTTCGTCGCCCGGAGCGGGGCGGGCGTACGGGTGGCCGTGACCGGGGCAGGGGCGGATGGCGTCTTCCGTCAGGCGGACATGGAGGCGGCGCTTGCCGCCAACTGGTCGCCGGCGGCGCTCGACACCATCACCGTCGATCCGTCGACGCTGCTGAGCGATCTCCACGGCAGCGCCGAATATCGCGCCAATCTCGTGAAAGTGATGGCCAAGCGGGCCGTTGCCGCCGCCAGGTAACGGGTTTTCAACGCAAGAACCAGCGAAGGGCGGCCAAAAGCCGCCCTTTTTGCTGATGCTTGATACAGATCAAGTTTCGCGCCGGGATGACCGGCTAGGAAATTTCTGGAATAATTTAGGTAATGGGCCATTTGACGCAGTTTTGAATGATTCTTATCCAAGGGGTTGACGATCCGGCGGACAAAAACCAAAAACGGCGCAAGGTTCTGGAGCAGATCATGGATTTCGAGGCATTTTTCAAGAACGAGCTGGCTGGACTTCACGAGGAAGGCCGCTACCGGGTGTTCGCCGATCTCGAGCGTCATCGCGGCAGCTTTCCGCGCGCGACGCGCTATACCGCCGATGGTCCGAAGGAAGTAACGGTCTGGTGCTCCAACGACTATCTCGGCATGGGCCAGCACCCCAAGGTGGTCGAGGCGATGAAAGAGGCCATCGATCACTGTGGCGCGGGAGCAGGCGGTACCCGGAACATCTCCGGCACCAACCATTACCATGTCCTGCTCGAGCGTGAGCTTGCCGATCTGCATGGCAAGGAATCGGCGCTGATCTTCACTTCCGGCTATGTCTCGAACTGGGCTTCGCTCGGCACGCTCGGCGCCAAGATCCCTGGCCTGATCATCTTCTCCGATGCCGGCAACCATGCCTCGATGATCGAGGGCATCCGCCACGCCAAGTGCGAGCGGGTGATCTGGAAGCACAACGACCTCAAGGATCTCGAGGAGAAGCTTGCCGCTGCCGATCCCAAGGCGCCGAAGCTGATCGCGTTCGAATCGGTCTACTCGATGGATGGCGATATCGCCCCGATCAAGGAAATCTGCGATCTTGCCGACAAGTTCGGCGCGATGACCTATCTCGACGAAGTCCATGCGGTCGGCATGTACGGCCCGCGCGGCGGCGGTGTCGCCGAGCGCGAAGGGCTGATGGATCGCATCACCATCATCGAAGCGACACTCGGCAAGGCATTCGGCGTGATGGGCGGCTATATTGCCGGCTCGACGGCGGTCTGCGACTTCATCCGCTCGTTTGCTTCCGGCTTCATCTTCACCACTGCACTGCCGCCGGCGCTGGCCGCTGGCGCCATCGCCGCGATCCAGCATCTGAAGGTGAGCGGTTTCGAGCGCGCCCGCCAGCAGGAACAGGTGCGCAAGCTGCGCGCACAGCTCGATGCCCGCGGTATTCCGCACATGCCCAATCCGAGCCACATCGTTCCGGTGATGGTCGGCGACGCGGCCAAGTGCAAGTGGATCTCCGACATCCTGCTCGACAGCTACGATATCTACGTGCAGCCGATCAACTATCCGACGGTGGCGCGCAAGACCGAGCGCCTGCGCATCACGCCGACACCGCTTCATAGCGACGAGGATATCGAGAAGCTCGTCGGCGCCCTGCACCAACTGTGGTCGCGTTGCGCCCTTGCGCGGGCTGTCGCCTGAGCAGGCAACCTACTTAACTGCGTTATGGAAGAAACAAGGGGCCGCGTCTTACGCGGCCTTTTCCTTTTCCGCGATGACATCGGCGGCGCGGCGGCGCGCTTCAGCGTCGGCGGCGAACACGTCGTCCATCGTCCTCGCGCTGCCGAAACCCTGCATGCAATCCATCACCTGTTCGGCGATATCCGCCATGTCGAGGAAACCGATGCGTCCGGCGACGAAGGCGTTGAAGGCGATTTCTTCGGCGGCATTCATGACCGCCCCCTGCACGCCGCCCCGCTCCAGGGCCGTACGGGCGAGGCGGAGTGCTGGAAAGCGGGTCTCGTCCGGGGCTTCGAAATCGAGGCGCGACAGTTTGGCGAAATCCAGCCGCTCGACATTGAGCGGCGGCCGGTCGGGATAAGTCAGCGCGTAGCCGATTGCGGTGCGCATGTCGGGGCAGCCGAGCTGCGCCAGCACCGAGCCATCGCGGTAGCCGACCATCGAGTGGATGATCGATTGCGGGTGCACGATCACCTCGATCTGGTCCGGACGGACGTCGAAGAGGTGCTTGGCCTCGATCATTTCCAGCGCCTTGTTGAACATCGAGGCGCTGCCGATCGAGATCTTCAGGCCCATCGACCAGTTGGGATGGGCGCGGGCGGTTTCGGCCGTCACGTCGGCCATCTTCTCTCGCGTCCAGGTGCGGAACGGGCCGCCGGAGGCGGTGAGGATGATCCGCTCGACGGCATGGCGCTGGTCGGTCTCGAGCGACTGGAAGATGGCGCTGTGTTCGCTGTCCACGGGGATCAGTTGTCCGCCGCCAGCCTTCACCGCATCGACGAAGAGATCGCCGGCCGAAACCAGGCATTCCTTGTTGGCGAGCGCGATGTCGGCGCCGCGCCGCGCCGCGGCGAGCGTCGGCGCTAGGCCGGCCGTGCCGACAATTGCCGCCATCACCCAGCCTGCGTCCATTTCGGCCGCCTCGATCAATCCCGACTGTCCGGCGGCGACGGCAATGCCGCTGCCCGCAAGCGCATCCTTGAGTGCTGCATACTGGCTCTCGTCCGCGGTCACCGCCAGGCGAGCGCCGAACGTTTTCGCTTGCGCGGCGAGCAGAGCGATGTTGCCAAAACCGGTCAGTGCCGCGATTTCGAAATTGTCACGGCCGCCGAGCTGCGACACGACATCGAGCGTGTTGCAGCCGATGGAGCCCGTGGAGCCGAGAATGGTGATACGCCGCGGCGCCGTGCTGCCGGTAGTCATGGGTGTTTCCGATTTTTCTTGTGTGCCCCAAGGCTCTACTAGGGATTGGCCGGAGCGGCAAGCAAAAGACGGGTATCGCCGGGTGATGGGCTGGCGCGCTCAACGGGTCAATCCGCGAGCTTGTAGGGCACCGGTCCCCTGACGTCGTGGTCGACGATGAGCTTGCGCTTGAACGGCGGCACGGCGCGCTGGGCGCATTTGGTGCGCTCGCAGATGCGGCAGGAGATGCCGATCATGTCGAAGGCGGCGCGGTTGCCGAGATCCAGCCCGTCGGCATAGACGAAATTGTCGGCATAGGAGATCTCGCAGCCAAGCGCGATGGCGTAGCGCGGATGGGGCGCATGGAACCCGCCGCCACCCTTGGTGATCTGGGTGGCGAGCGACAGATAGCGCACACCGTCCGGCGTTTCGGCAAGCTGGCGGATGATGCCCGCAGGCATCTCGAAGGCCTGATGCACGTTCCAGATCGGGCAGGCGGCGCCGAAGCGGGCGAATTGCAGCCGCGCGGCGCTGTGGCGCTTGGTGATGTTGCCAGCCCGGTCGATGCGGGCGAAGAATATCGGAACGCCCTTCTGGCCCGGACGCTGCAGGGTGCTGAGGCGGTGGCAGACCTGCTCGAGCGATGCCCCGAAGCGGGCAGCGAGCAGTTCCAGGTCGTGGCGCAGTTCCATCGCCGCCTTCAGGAAGACCTGGTAAGGCAGCAGCAGCGCGCCGGCGAAGTAGTTGTGCAGGCCGATGCGACAGATTTCATAGGCTTCCTCGGTGCGGAAACCGGCACCGGCGGCAATCGCGTCGATCTGCGAACCGGCGTGCAGTTGGGCGATCTGCAGGGCGATCTGGAAATCGCGGCTGGCCGCGGGCGTATAGGGGTTCATCGTCAGTACGCGGGATTCCGGATCGTAGCGGCGGACATAGTCTTCGTCGGCCGGTCCGCGCACCACCCGCACGCCGTGGCGCTTTTCCAGATGGGTGGCGAGCATGCTGTGATCGCCCTCGCCAAGCCCGAGCTCACCGGCGAGCGTTTCCGCCATCACGTCGATTTCGTGAATGTAGTTGTCGACGAAATGGAAGAAGTCGCGGACCTCTTCATAGGGCGTGGTTTCGGTTGCCGCGCGGCCGAGCGTGTCGTCGAAGCCGGCGAGCTGCTCGGAATTGCGGCGATAGGCCTGGTGGCAGGTGATCAGCGCATGGGCAAGGCCGGGCGCATTCTGGGCAATGAGCTTGAGTTCCTGCAGGCTCGGCTTATAGGTCTCGAACAACGGATCGGAGAGCGCTTCGGACAGGGCCGACATCAGCCGGTCGCCCTCGCTGGTCGACAGTTCGGTGATGTCGATCTGGAATTTTTCGGCGAGCGACAGCAGGACCGAGGCGGATACGGGCCGCTGGTTGTTCTCGATCTGGTTGAGGTAGCTGGTCGAGATGCTGATCCGCTCGGCGAACTGGGCCTGCGTCATCTTGCCGGCCTCGCGCAGTTCACGAACCTTGCGGCCGATATAGAGTTTTCCGATCGCCATGTTTGCAACTTTGCAAATTACATTTTGCACAGTTTTACACTATACATTTGCACCTCTTCAACTGTTTTCTCCCTTGCCGTCGCCCGCTATTGCGGAGCGCACCAACCCTCTGCAAGATCGCCTGAATGACAGGAGGAGACGAAATGCGAGCAATTCTCGATCAATTGGAAGCCCGTCGGGCGGAAGCCCGTCTCGGCGGCGGCCAGCGGCGCATCGATGCCCAGCACGGCAAGGGCAAGCTGACCGCCCGCGAGCGGATCGAGGTGTTGCTCGACCCTGGTTCCTTCGAAGAATACGACATGTATGTCACCCACCGCTGCACCGATTTCGGCATGGCCGAGCAGAAGGTGGCGGGTGACGGTGTCGTGACCGGCTGGGGCACGATCAATGGCCGGCAGGTCTATGTCTTCTCCCAGGACTTCACCGTGCTCGGTGGCTCGCTGTCGGAAACCCATGCCCAGAAGATCTGCAAGATCATGGATATGGCGATGCGCAACGGAGCGCCCGTCATCGGCCTCAACGACTCCGGCGGTGCCCGCATCCAGGAAGGCGTCGCCTCGCTGGCCGGTTATGCCGACGTGTTCAAGCGCAATGTCGATGCTTCCGGCATCATCCCGCAGATCTCGGTGATCATGGGCCCCTGCGCCGGCGGCGCGGTCTATTCGCCGGCCATGACCGACTTCATCTTCATGGTCCGCGACAGCTCCTACATGTTCGTGACCGGTCCCGACGTGGTGAAGACGGTGACCAACGAGATCGTCACCGCCGAGGAACTGGGCGGCGCTCGCACCCACACCTCGAAGTCGTCGGTGGCCGATGGCGCCTACGAAAACGACGTCGAGGCGCTGGAGCAGGTTCGCATGCTCTTCGACTTCCTGCCGCTCAACAACCGCGAAAAACCGCCGGTTCGGCCGTTCCACGACGATCCCGGCCGGCTTGAAGCCCGCCTCGATAGCCTGATCCCCGACAGCGCGACCAAGCCCTACGACATGAAGGAGCTGATCCTGGCGCTGGCCGACGAGGGCGATTTCTTCGAGATCCAGGAAGCCTTTGCCCGCAACATCATCACCGGCTTCATCCGCATGGAAGGCCAGACGGTCGGCGTCGTCGCCAACCAGCCGATGGTGCTTGCCGGTTGCCTCGACATCGACAGCTCGCGCAAGGCGGCCCGTTTCGTGCGCTTCTGCGATGCCTTCAACATTCCGATCCTGACCCTGATCGACGTTCCCGGCTTCCTGCCCGGCACTGCCCAGGAATATGGCGGCGTCATCAAGCATGGCGCCAAGCTGCTCTTCGCCTACAGCCAGGCCACCGTGCCGATGGTGACGCTGATCACCCGCAAGGCTTATGGCGGCGCTTATGACGTGATGGCCTCCAAGCACATCGGCGCGGACATCAACTACGCCTGGCCGACCGCGGAAATCGCGGTGATGGGTGCCAAGGGCGCCACGGAAATCCTCTATCGCTCCGAACTCGGGGATCCGGAAAAGATCGCCGCCCGTACGAGGGAATACGAGGAACGCTTCGCCAATCCCTTCGTTGCAGCCGAGCGCGGCTTCATCGACGAGGTCATCATGCCGCATTCCTCGCGTCGCCGCATCGCCCGGGCATTCGCCTCGCTGCGCAACAAGCAGGTCGAGACGCGCTGGCGCAAGCACGACACGATTCCATTGTAAGGGAGGGGCGATAACCGATGGCAAACCTTCCCGATATGACGAAGCACAGGGGATTTCCGTCCGGCATGCCGGGAACGGGCATCCAGTTCACCATCCGGCGGGCCAACCCGAAAGGGGTGACGCCGATCAAGGCTCTGCCCCGGCGGGCGCGTCCCGGCACCGCGGAGCACAGGGTCGATGCGGCCTTCCTGCACGCGCTCTGGCATCATTTCGGCGCCGAGCCTTTCGAGCGCGGGAACCTCGATGCCGCACGGCTGAACCTGCTTTTCGGACGCGAGGTCGTGGCGGCAGAGGATCGCTTCGATCCGCTCTCCTATGAGGCCTTGCTCCGGATCGACGAGCGCGTTGCGCGCCAGAGCTTCCCTGAATCCTTCGAAGACGTGATGGAGGTGTGACGGTGGCCATGACCTTTAACGCCCGCGGCACGTCAGCGATCCTTGAATTTCATCGCGTCGACAGCCGGTATTGCCCGACAGACACTGTTTCGCCCGGCCGTATTTCTTTTCCGTCCGACGGAGGACAAGCATGATCAAGAAAATCCTCATCGCCAACCGCGGCGAAATCGCCTGCCGGGTCATCCGCACCGCCAGGAAGCTTGGCATCGCCACCGTGGCCGTCTATTCCGATGCCGACCGCGATGCTCTGCATGTGCGTGAAGCCGACGAGGCCGTCCATATCGGTCCGGCGCCGTCCAACCAGTCCTATATCGTCATCGACAAGATCATCGATGCCATCCGCAAGACCGGCGCCGACGCCGTTCACCCGGGCTACGGCTTCCTTTCGGAAAACGCCGCCTTCGCCGAAGCGCTTGAAAAGGAAGGCGTTGCCTTCATCGGTCCGCCGGTCCGTGCTATTCAGGCGATGGGCGACAAGATCACCTCGAAGAAGCTGGCGGCGGAAGCTGGCGTGTCGACCGTTCCCGGCCATATGGGCCTGATCGAGGATGCCGACGAGGCGGTCCGGATCGCCTCGCAGATCGGTTATCCCGTGATGATCAAGGCCTCTGCCGGCGGTGGCGGCAAGGGCATGCGCATCGCCTGGAACGATGCCGAAGCGCGCGAGGGTTTCCAGTCGTCGAAGAACGAGGCGAAATCCTCCTTCGGCGACGACCGCATCTTCATCGAGAAGTTCGTGACCGAGCCCCGCCACATCGAGATCCAGGTGCTCGGCGACAAGCACGGCACGACGCTCTATCTCGGCGAGCGCGAATGCTCGATCCAGCGCCGTAACCAGAAGGTCATCGAGGAGGCACCGTCGCCGTTCCTCGACGAGGCGACCCGCAAGGCCATGGGCGAGCAGGCAGTCGCACTCGCCAAGGCCGTCGGCTACTATTCCGCCGGCACCGTCGAATTCATCGTCGACGGCAACCGTAACTTTTACTTCCTCGAGATGAATACCCGCTTGCAGGTCGAGCACCCGGTGACCGAACTCATCACCGGCATCGATCTCGTCGAGCAGATGATCCGCGTCGCTGACGGCGAGAAGCTCTCCTTCGGTCAGGATGACGTCAAGCTTGACGGCTGGGCGATCGAAAGCCGTCTCTACGCGGAAGATCCCTACCGCAACTTCCTGCCCTCGATCGGCCGCCTGACGCGCTATCGGCCGCCAGCGGAGGGCCCGAAGTTTAACGGTACGGTCGTCCGCAACGATACCGGCGTCTACGAGGGCGGCGAGATCTCGATGTACTACGATCCGATGATCGCCAAGCTCTGCACCTGGGCGCCTGATCGCGCCGGCGCCATCAGGGAGATGGCCGAGGCGCTGGACGCGTTCGAAGTCGAGGGCATCGGCCATAACCTGCCGTTCCTTTCGGCGGTGATGCAGCAGCAGCGGTTCAAGGACGGACGGTTGACGACGGCCTATATCGCCGAGGAATTCCCGGAAGGGTTCACCGGTGTCGAGCCGGACGACGCATCCGCGCGCAAGCTTGCCGCCGCCGCGACCGTCATCAAGCAGGCGCTGGAGACCCGCGCCGCCCAGATCTCGGGGACGGTCGGCAACCATCGCCGCGTCATCGGACAGGAGTGGGTGACGACGCTTGCCGGTCACGAATTCCCCCTCACTCTCGATGTGTCCGCCGATGGTACCTATATCCGTTTCGCAGACGGTGTGGCGTTGTCGGTTGCCAGCGACTGGGTTCCGGGCCACAGCCTTGCGTCCTTCTCCGTCGATGGCGAGCCGATGAACGTCAAGGTCGATCTAAAGGGCTCCGGCATCCGCCTGCGGTGGCGCGGCATGGACGTCGTCGCCCGCGTGCGCGAGCCGCGCGTGGCCGAGCTTGCGCGGCTGATGCCAGTCAAGCTGCCGCCGGATACCTCGAAGATGCTGCTTTGCCCGATGCCGGGCGTGGTCACGTCGATCGCGGTCAAGGAAGGCGATACCGTCGAGGCCGGTCAGGCGCTCGCCACCGTCGAGGCGATGAAGATGGAAAACATCCTGCGCGCCGAAAAACGTGCCGTCGTCAAGCGGGTAGCGGTCGAGGCGGGCGCAAGCCTGGCCGTCGACGAACTGATCATGGAGTTCGAATAAGAACCCACCCGACCCGGGACCGATCCTGAAGGCCGGTCCCCGGCGGCGACGAAATCGAGGAGTTTCGAGAAATGTCCAACGACAAGAAGACTGTGAAAGACTGGGCGGCGCTCGCCGAGAAGGAGCTGAAGGCTTCGCCGGACAAGCTGACCTGGCACACGCCCGAGGGGATCGACGTCAAGCCGCTCTATACCGCAGACGACCTCTCCGGCATCGACTATCTCGATTCGCTTCCGGGTTTCGCACCCTTCGTTCGCGGTCCGCGTGCCACCATGTATGCCGGCCGCCCCTGGACCATTCGCCAGTATGCCGGTTTTTCGACGGCGGAAGAATCGAACGCCTTCTACCGCAAGGCGCTCGCCGCCGGTCAGCAGGGCGTCTCGGTCGCCTTCGACCTTGCCACTCATCGCGGCTATGACAGCGACCACGCCCGCGTGGTCGGCGACGTCGGCAAGGCCGGTGTCGCGATCGATTCGGTCGAGGACATGAAGATCCTTTTCGACGGCATTCCGCTGGAAAAGGTCTCGGTTTCGATGACCATGAACGGCGCGGTGATCCCGATCCTCGCCAATTTCATCGTTGCCGGCGAAGAGCAGGGCGTTTCGCGCGAGCAGCTTTCGGGGACCATCCAGAACGACATCCTCAAGGAGTTCATGGTCCGCAACACCTACATCTATCCGCCCGAGCCCTCGATGCGGATCATTGCCGACATCATCGAGTACACGGCCAAGGAAATGCCGCGCTTCAACTCGATCTCGATTTCCGGCTACCACATGCAGGAAGCCGGCGCGACGCTGGTGCAGGAACTGGCCTTCACGCTTGCCGATGGCCGCGAATATGTCCGCGCCGCACTTGCCAAGGGCCTGAATGTCGACGACTTTGCCGGGCGCCTGTCGTTCTTCTTCGCCATCGGCATGAACTTCTTCATGGAGGCGGCGAAACTGCGCGCCGCCCGCCTGCTGTGGTCGCGGATCATGCAGGAGTTCGACCCGAAGAAGGCGTCCTCGCTGATGCTGCGTACCCACTGCCAGACCTCGGGCGTGTCGTTGCAGGAGCAGGATCCCTACAACAACATCGTGCGCACCGCCTTCGAGGCGATGTCGGCCGTGCTCGGCGGCACGCAGTCGCTGCACACCAACTCCTTCGACGAGGCGATTGCGCTCCCGACCGAGTTCTCCGCCCGCATCGCCCGCAACACCCAGCTCATCCTCCAGCACGAGACGGGCGTCACCAAGGTGGTCGATCCGCTGGCCGGTTCCTACTATGTCGAGAGCCTGACCAATGACCTTGCCGAAAAGGCCTGGGCGCTGATCGAGGAAGTCGAGGCCATGGGCGGCATGACCCGGGCGGTGAACGACGGCCTGCCGAAGCGGCTGATCGAGGAGGCCGCCACCCGGCGCCAGGCGGCGGTCGACAAGGGCGAGGACGTGATCGTCGGCGTCAACAAGTATCGCCTCGAGAACGAAGAGCACATCGACATTCTCGAGATCGACAACACCGCCGTTCGGGCCGCGCAGATCAAGCGCCTCGAGGACACCAGGCGCCGCCGCGACAGCGTCAAGGTCGCGGAGACGCTGGCCGCGCTTAGCGAAGTGGCCCGCAGCGGCGAGGGCAACCTGCTCGAGGCGGCGGTCGAGGCGGCCCGCGCCCGCGCCACCGTCGGTGAAATTTCGGACGCGATGCGCGACGCCTTTGGCAACCACGCCGCCACCCCGAAGGTGGTCAAGAACATCTACGGCAAGGCCTATGAGGGCGAGCCGGAACTGACGGTTCTTGTCGATCGCCTTGATGCATTCAGCCGTGCGCTCGGCGCCAAGCCGAAGATCATGGTCGCCAAGCTCGGCCAGGACGGTCACGACCGCGGCGCCAAGATCATCTCGTCGGCATTCGGCGACATCGGCTTCGACGTGCTGCCGGGCCCGCTGTTCCAGACGCCGGAAGAGGCGGCTGCCATGGCGGTCGACGCCAAGGTCCATGTCGTCGGCGTGTCGTCGCTCGCTGCCGGCCACAAGACGCTGCTGCCGCAGCTCGTCGAGGCGCTGAAGGCCAAGGGCGCGCAGGATGTCATCGTCGTCTGCGGTGGTGTCGTTCCGCGCCAGGACTACCAGTTCCTGATCGATCATGGCGTCTCCGCCGTCTTCGGACCCGGCACCAACGTGCTCGATGCCGGACGGACCATCCTCGACATCATGGAAGGTCGTCGCCGGAATATCTGAACCGGCGCTTGTTTCCGCCGGTCGCTGCCTCTATCGTGCCGGGCGCGTCGAGAGCAGCGCCGGACGCCGAATTTTCCGCGCACGGCCGATTGGTCAGGGCGCGCACGCGAACTGGGGGGACCCGTCGTTTGTCTGGTCTCCTTTTCTCCCAGGCAAACGGCGGGCTTTCATTTGCAGGGGTGGCGTGCCTGCGCCATCAAGACCGAGCCAAGCCCCGCTTTCTTCGGTAGATCGACCGATCATCAAAGCTGGACAGCGCCACGCGAGGCTATGGCGCCATGCGACTGACGCGGCTGGGTCGCACGGTCTGAAGCAAGCGGCTAGCTTTAAAGAGAAGTGAGTTGGGAGTGGTGATCCCGACGCGATTCGAACGCGTGACCCCCAGATTAGGAATCTGGTGCTCTATCCTGCTGAGCTACGGGACCACTTGGCCTCATCCATACAAAAGCTGGGGCGTTTCGCCAAGTGTTTTTGCATGGGCGTGCCGAATTGACGACCGGGCTATGCCGCATCGTCACCGGCCCGGCCGAAGCCGGGCAGATCACGGAATCGTCAAAGTTTTCGGCAATAGTTCGCCTCAACCGATCGACGAGATCGCCCCGAGGTCGCCTCTGCGGCGGGCCTCCCGGACTGGTTCGTGATTGGCCTCCAACGAAAGTCCGGATGTTCCCTGCATCCGGGCTTTTGTGGTCAGGAGCCGCTTGATCGGTTCCACGTCTGGTTTTGGCTTCAGGCGGTCAGGCGCGATTCCGCCAGCCTTACCCAGTAGGATATGCCGTGGGCGATGGCTTCGTCGTTGAAGTCGTAGGCCGGGTTGTGAAGGCCGGCGCTGTCGCCGTTGCCCATGAAGATGAACGCGCCCGGACGCGCATTCAGCATGTAGGAAAAATCCTCGCCGCCCATCATCGGGTCGGTATCGGGATCGACGTTGTCGGCACCTGCGACCGCGGTCGCGGCCGCGATCGCGTGGTCGGTTTCGGCGGCGTGGTTGAGGGTCACCGGATAGTTGCGGACATAGGAGACGACCGCTTCGGCGCCGTGAGCCTGCGCCAGGCCGTTGGCGATTTCGCCGAGGCGCTGCTGCGCGAGATCGCGGATCTCGGGCGATAGCGTGCGCACCGTGCCGCCCAGCATCGCCTCGTTCGGGATGATGTTGTGGGCGTTGCCGGCGTGGAACTTGGTCACCGACACCACGACGGAGTGCAGCGGATTGACGTTGCGCGAGGCGATCTGCTGCAGGTTGTTGACGATCTGGGCGGCGATCGCGATCGGGTCGATGGTTCGATGTGGCTGCGCCGCGTGCCCGCCGCGGCCCTTGACGGTAATGGAGAACTCGTCGGTCGAGGCCATGATCGGCCCCTTGCGCACGGCGAACTTGCCGACGGCGAGGCCGGGCATGTTGTGCATGCCGTACACTTCCTCGATGCCGAACCGCTCCATCATGCCATCCTGCACCATCAGCTTGCCGCCGCCGCCGCCTTCTTCGGCTGGCTGGAAGATGACCGCGACATTGCCGTTGAAATTGCGGGTCTCGGCGAGATACCTGGCAGCGCCAAGCAGCATGGCGGTGTGGCCGTCATGGCCGCAGGCGTGCATCTTGCCGGGTGTTGTCGAAGCCCAGGGCTTGCCGGTTATTTCCTCGAGCGGCAGCGCGTCCATGTCGGCCCTCAAGCCGATTGCCCTGTCGGAATTGCCGCGGCCGCGGATCAGTCCGACCACGCCGGTGCGCCCGATGCCGGTCACCACGTCATCGACGCCGAAGGCCTTCAGCTTGTCGGCCACGAATGCCGCGGTGTTTTCGACCGCGAACAGAAGCTCGGGGCGGGCATGAATATGGCGGCGCCACTCCGTCACTTCGCTCTGAAGTTCCGCAGCACGGTTCAAAATCGGCATTGTTTTCTTCCTGACATACTCAAATTACGGGCTTGCTCTGATGGCGTCGGGGGAGGGTAAAGCTGGCGTGCACCCGTAAAATAGCGTAATCAATGGTCTTTGCCATGTCATGGCCATATAGGTTAAATAACCGGGCGTTTCGAGAGTTTTCCGGATAATTCGAGGATAGACCTTGCCGACGAACAATATACGTTTGCAGATTGCCCGGCGGCTTCTGCCCCTCGCGGCCGCCGTTTCCGTCCTGGCCGCTACTGTCGCGCCGGCGGCGTACGCCAATCCCCGCATTCTGGTGGACGTCAAGTCAGGACAGGTCCTCGAGCATGAGGACGCATTCCGCAAGTGGTATCCGGCATCGCTGACCAAGCTGATGACCGTCTACACCGTGTTCAATGCGGTGCGGGCCGGCGAACTGACGCTGGAAAGCCCGGTCACGATTACCGAGCGTGCCGCCAGCCAGCCGGCGAGCAAGATGTACTACAAGCCCGGGCAGAAGATGACGCTCGACAGCGCGCTGAAGATACTGATGGTGCAGTCGGCCAATGACGTCGCGGTGGCGATCGCCGAGACCGTCAGCGGTTCGCATGACGCCTTCGTCGCCCGCATGAACAGCGACGCCCGGCGCATCGGCATGGGCTCGTCGAACTTCATCAATCCCCATGGACTTCCCGGCAAGGGCCAGTACACGACCGCGCGCGACATGGCGGTCCTCGCCGTCACGCTGAAGCGCCAGTTCCCGGAATATGCGGGATACTTCTCGCTGGAAGGCTTCACCACCGGCAAGAAGAACTATCCGAACTTCAACTTGCTGATCGGACGCTTCGATGGCGCCGACGGCATGAAGACGGGCTTCATCTGCGCATCCGGTTTCAACCAGGTATCTTCGGCCACGCGCAACGGCCGTTCCGTCGTTTCCGTGGTGCTCGGCACCGAGAGCCTCGGCGCACGGGCAGACGTCTCCGCCGACATGCTGCAGGCGGGACTTACGGCGAAGTCGGGCACCGGCCAGACGCTCGCGACCCTGCGCCCCTATGGCGACGTGAACACCGTCGCCGACATCAGCGCCGAGATCTGCAGTGCCAAGGGCAAGAAGGTGCGCAGCGAAGGCCGCGACGAAGTCGGCCGCATGAAGGTCAACTCGCCGAACATCCGCGAAATGACGCGCGAGCCGAATTTCGTGTTCGCGGGCCTGATCCCCGGTTCGGAACCGGAGCCGGCGAAGAAGCCCGGCAAGGGTGAGATCGCCAATGTGCCGATTCCCCAGCCGCGCCCGACATTCTAAGAACGCCCGACACTCCATACGAACGAGACCATGATGCAGCGACGCGAACGGATCCCGGTGACCATCGTCACCGGCTTTCTCGGGGCCGGAAAATCGACCCTTCTCAACCGGATCCTGAAAGACCCGGAGATGAAGGATGCGGCGGTGATCATCAACGAGTTCGGCGATGTCGGCATCGATCACCTGCTGGTCGAGACCTCGGGGGATTCGATCATCGAGCTCGCGGATGGCTGCCTTTGCTGCACGGTGCGCGGCGAACTGGTCGATACGCTCGCCATGCTGATGGATGGCATGCAGACCGGCCGCATCCGTCCGCTGAAGCGCATCGTCATCGAGACTACGGGGCTGGCCGATCCGGCGCCGGTGATGCAGTCGGTGATGGGCAATCCGGTCATTGACATGAACTTCGAGCTCGATGGAGTCGTCACGGTCGTCGACGCGGTGAACGGCCAGCAGACGCTCGACAACCATATCGAAGCGGTGAAGCAGGCGGCGGTCGCCGACCGGCTGGTCATTTCCAAGGTGACGCTTGCCGGTGCCGATACGGTCGCGGCGCTGACTGAGCGGCTCCGGGCGCTCAACCCGCGAGCGGCAATCATCGACGGCGATGCGGAGGAGGCCGGCAGCGCGGCGTTGCTGGTGAACGGGCTCTACGACCCGGCGACCAAGATCCCGGACGTGGCCCGCTGGCTGGGCGCGGAGGACCCGCACACGCACGACCATGACCATGGGCACCATGGCCACGGGCATGCGGCCGGTCACGGCCATCACCACCATCATCACGACGTCAATCGCCATGGCGATGCGATCCGGTCGTTCTCGATCGTGCATGACAAGCCGGTCGATCCGGCGGCGCTGGAAATGTTCGTCGATCTGTTGCGCTCCGCCCATGGCGAGCGGCTGTTGCGCATGAAGGCCATCGTCTGCCTCTCCGCCGATCCCGATCGTCCGGTCGTGCTTCACGGCGTGCAGAACGTGTTCCATCCGCCGGCGCGGCTGCCGGCCTGGCCGGATCCTGCCGACCGGCGTACGCGCATGGTGCTGATTACCCGGGATCTGCCGGAAGCCTTTGTGACCGACCTCTTCGACGCGTTCACCGGCACGCCGCGCATCGACCGGCCGGACCGGGCGGCGCTCGAGGACAATCCGCTGGCAATTCCCGGCTTCAAGATGTGAGGCGAGGGCGCATCCTCCGGAAAGAAGGATTGCGCCCCGTCAGCCCTTCCGGATCACGAAGCGGTGGCCGCTTTCGGTCTTTTTGCTCTCGATCAACTGGTGACCGTTCTCATTGCAGAAATGCGGAATGTCGATCACGGCCAGCGGATCGGTGGTCTCGATCTGCAGTTCTGCGCCCGGCGCCATCGTCTGAAGCCGGCGCCTGGTCTTGAGAACCGGCAAGGGGCATTTCAGCCCCTTGAGATCGTAGAGGACAGTCATCGTCTTTACTGTTTCGCCCAGAATTTCCATGCGGGCTTCTGCGGGGTCTCCGCAGCTGCCACGGGCTGGATTTCGGCGGCATTCGGGTTGGGCGCCGGCACGGGCACACTGGCCTGAGCAGGCTGCGCGACGGGTGCGTTGGCTCCGTCCGTAGCGGGCGCGGGGGATTGCTGCGGTGTCGCCGCGAGGGCAGCCGGCGCTGCTTCAGGCTGCGCTTCATCAGCCCTGGAGAAAAGCTTCCAGAAGGTCTTCCTTGCAGCGGGTTCCGGCGTTGCCACGGCAACGGAGGCAGGAGCTGCAGGATTGGGCGTCGGCACGGGTGCACCCGTCTGCTGGGCTGGCGCAGCCGTTGCCGTCGCCGCGGCGGTAGCGGCCGCTGGTGCACTCTGGCCGGCCCTTGCCGGCGGGATGGACGCGGTGGTCGTCGCCGGTGCGCCATCAGGCGCCACTGCAGGCTTGCCGTCGCGCTTCGCCAGTACCTGCTCGTATTCGTGCAGCTTCATCAGCTTTCCGGCCGCTAACGACGATCCGGTCGGCGCATAGGCAAGTTCGCGGCCCTTGCGCTGGTCCTTGACCAGTTCCTTGCGCTCGGCTTCGCTTGGCTCGTACCACACCAGGCCGTCGAACTTCTTCAGCGCCTTCTCGTAGTCGCGATCATAGGCCTTGTCGTAGGAGGCAAGGGCGGCCTGCAGCGCCGGCGGGGTCGACATCGGCGGGCAGCTGGCCGAAGCCGAGAACGTGCCGCTGCCCTCCGTCTGCTGGTTGAAGACATACTTCTTCTCGCAGACGTTGACCTCCGGCGGCCGCTTGGTGACTTCGAAGTGGTCGTAGCCGACCTTCAGCATGTTCCAGAATTCGATGTGCGGGCTGTTGCGGTGACGCGCCATGTTCTCGGCGGTCATCCGGAAGGGGAAGGCCTGAAGCTGAACCGCCTGCTGGCCGCCCTTGAAGGCGTCGCGCGCGAAGGCATAGATCTCGAGAACCTGCTCGTCGGTCATCGAGTAGCAGCCGGACGACGAGCAGGCGCCATGGATCATCAGGTTGGTGCCGTTGCGGCCGTTCGCCTGGTCGTAGCGGTTCGGAAAGCCGGTATTGATCGCCAGATAGTAGCTCGAATTGGGATTCATGTGGTGCGGCGAAAGCGGGTAGAAGCCTTCGGGCGCCTGACGGTCGCCTTCCTTGATCTTCGGCCCCAGACGGCCCGACCAGGCGCAGATCTTGTAGTCCGCGATCTTGTCGAAGCGGTTGTTGGTCTTCGCCTTCCAGACCTCGAGCGTGCCCTCTTCCTTGAAGATGCGGATCATGATCGGAGCGGTGCGCTCCATGCCCTTCGCCTTCATCTGCTCGACAATGCGCTTGGAAAGGGGGTGCTCCACCTTGTTCTTGACGCTGGCGAGATCGACGGCATCGAGGGTGTCGTTGCAGCCGGCGAGGGCTGCGGCCATGAGGGAGATGACGATAAAATTCCTGATGCGCATTACCTGAGCCCGTAAACGCTGAGACGGCCTCATTTGCCGCTCAATACAAGGGAAAAGGAATCATAATCGCGGTATGCTTTACAAAAACTTACCCGCTCACGGGATAAGCCATTCCGTGAGCGGGTACAATCTCAGATATCAGTAATGTGGCGAAGATTTGGCCACAGCATGGTCAGGGCGGCAGGCTTCAGAGGTTGCGGCCCATGTTGAGGAACTTCTGGCGGCGATCCGATCGCAGTTCGTCGCCGCTGCGTCCGGCAAGTTCCGAGAGCGCCTGGGCGATGGTGTCGCCGGTCGCGGCGATCACCTTCTCTGGATCGCGATGGGCGCCACCGAGCGGCTCGGGAATGATGCCGTCGATGATGCCCAGTCCCTTCAGGTCCTCGGCGGTGATTTTCATGTTGGTTGCGGCTTCCTTGGCGCGTGCGGAATCGCGCCACAGGATCGAAGCGGCGCCTTCCGGCGAGATCACGCTGTAGATCGAGTGTTCGAGCATGTAGACGCGGTTGCCCACGGCAATGGCGATCGCGCCGCCGGAGCCGCCTTCGCCGACGACCACCGAAATGATCGGGGCGCGGACGGCAAGACACATCTCGGTCGAGCGGGCGATGGCCTCGGCCTGGCCGCGTTCTTCCGCGCCGACACCGGGATAGGCGCCTGCGGTATCCACTAGGGTGATGATCGGCAGGCCGAAGCGATCGGCCATTTCCATGACTCGGATCGCCTTGCGGTAGCCTTCAGGGCGGGCGCTGCCGAAATTGTGCTTCAGGCGCGACTTGGTGTCGTTGCCCTTTTCCTGGCCGATAACCGCGACCGGCTGGCCGCGAA
Organism: Pseudomonadota bacterium; assembly: GCA_023399465.1. Lineage (GTDB taxonomy): Bacteria > Pseudomonadota > Alphaproteobacteria > Rhizobiales > Rhizobiaceae > Ferirhizobium. Next base: position 27,156 of record JAEWPB010000058.1, on the reverse strand, counting down.
AGCGGGCAAGGCCTGTCTGGATAGCGGCATCCTCGGAAAACTTGCGGTCACCGGCGAGCGGAGTGAAGTCTTCGAAGAGCCGGGCGGCGTAGTCGATGAAATGCGGGCGCTGCGGATGGCGCGCGACCTGCGTCTTCTGCCAGGCGTTGAGCTTCGAATAGATGTCGCCGGTCGCTTCACGAACCCTGATTTCCAGGCGGCCGATCTCGTCCGATGTATCGATGCTCTCGTCTTCGGCGGCGAGCCTTTTCAGCTCGTGGATCTTGCCTTCGAGATCCGAGATTGGTTTTTCGAAATCGAGATAGTTGTGCATGAGATGCGTTTCCGATCCTTTTGCCCATGAAGCCAGGGAAGAATTCCCCCATTCTGCCGGGCTTAATCCTGCTTTTTAGCCCGTTTGGCAAGGGGGTGATGTGTTTGTACCAGCTGGTGCAGCCGCTCTTCCAACACATGCGTATAGATTTGTGTCGTTGAAATGTCCGAATGCCCCAGCAGTTCCTGGACGACGCGCAGGTCGGCGCCATTCTGCAGGAGGTGGCTGGCAAAGGCATGCCGCATCACATGCGGCGAGATGGCGGAGGGCGACAGCCCGGCCCGGATCGCCAGATCCTTGAGGTCGCGGGCAAAGACCTGCCGGGGCAGAAAACCCTGCTTTCCTGAGGAGGGAAACAGCCACGGGCTCTCTTCCGGCTGCTTCGCCGCCCGCGCCTCGGCGGCGCGTAGCGCGCCATAGGCTTTCAGCGCGGCGATGGCCGACAGCGACAGCGGGACCAGCCGGTCCTTGTTGCCCTTGCCGCGGATCATCAGGAAGCGGCCATCCTGGTCGAGCACCTTGGCGGGCAGCGACACCAGTTCGCTGACGCGCATGCCGGTGGCATAGAGAAGCTCGATCAGCGCGAACATCCGCGCCCGCGAGATCTGCCCGGGGCCGGGCGTCGTGGCTTCCGTCTCGGCCTGCGCCAGAAGACGGGATACGTCGTCGACGGTCATGGTCTTCGGCAGCGCCCGTCCCTTCTTGGGGGCGTCGATGATGCCGGTCGGGTCGTCGCCGCGGATCCCCTCGGCATAAAGAAACTTGTAAAACTGCCGCATCGCCGAGAGCCGGCGGGCCTGGGAGGAGGCCTTGAAGCCCTGGGCGGCGAGATGGGCGAGATAGGCTGAGAGATCGGCTGGCGCGGCCTCTGTCAGGCGGACCTTCCGTTGGACGAGGAAGCCGTGCAGGTCATCGAGGTCGCGCTCGTAGGAGACAAGCGTATTGCCGGCGGCGCCGCGCTCGGCGCTCATCATTTCCAGGAATGACTCCACATGGGCAATGCTCAGGTCTTTCATGCGCGAGGCGGGTTCCTTCTTCGTGGATCAGGGCTTCGGCGGATTGAGCCGCTCGGAAGGAATGCGGACGGTGACGTCGCGTTCGCGCGGTTCGACGAGGAAGACGAGCGCAATCATGCCGGCATAGATCGTTCCGGCGATCAGGGTGCAGATGAACAGAAAACGGAACAGGGTCGGCATCAGCGCTCCTTCGGCCTTCGATGGCAGCCTTTTATGGACAAGCTTGTTTTCCAGCGCAAGAAGGGGAAATTGCGGCCGCCTTTCTTGCGCTATGGCTTGACGCTTTCCCCTCATTTGTCGATACCGTTTACAAACCATTATAGTTGAGGCCGATGACCGAGATTACCGCACCTGCTGGCGATACCTTGAAGGACAGGGCGCGAGATGCGCTCGGAAACCGCAATCTGATCCTGGTGGGCCTGATGGGGGCCGGCAAATCGGCGATCGGCCGGATGACGGCAAACCGGCTGGGAATTCCCTTCATCGATACCGACGCGGAGATCGAGCGCGTATCGCGCATGACGATTTCCGAGCTGTTCGCCGCCTATGGCGAAGAGGAATTCCGGGCCTTGGAAACGCGGGTCATCAAGCGGCTGCTGAGGACCGGGCCCCGCGTCGTTTCGACCGGCGGCGGCGCATTCATCAACGAGCGCACGCGTCGGCAGATCAAGCGTGGCGGTATATCACTGTGGCTACGGGCGGACCTCGACGTGCTGTGGGAGCGGGTCAACAAGCGTGATACCCGCCCGCTGTTGAAGACCGAGAACCCGCGGCAGACATTGGAGAAACTGATGACTGCCCGCTACCCGATCTACGGGGAAGCCGATCTCACGGTCCAGTCGCGCGACGTGCGCAAGGAAACCATAGTCAATGAAGTGCTGGCCGCGATTGCCGGCGTTGCAAGCGAGAGTGCGAACGCATGAATACCATCGAGCCCCAATCCGCCGAGCGCCTGGTGCGCGTGCCGCTCGGCGATCGGTCCTATGACATCCTCATCGGCCCGGGGCTTATTGCGCGCGCCGGTCGCGAGATTGCCGCCCGGGTGAAGGGACGCCGTGCCGCGATCATCACCGACGAGAACGTGGCTCCGCGCTATCTCGAGGCCCTGACCGCCAGCCTTGCGGCAGAAGGCATTGCAGTCACGTCGCTTGTCTTGCCCGCCGGCGAGAAGACCAAGAGCTTCGAGCATCTGATGGCCGTCTGCGACAAGGTTTTGGAAGCCCGTATCGAGCGCAACGATGCGGTGATCGCGCTTGGCGGCGGGGTCATCGGCGACCTCACCGGCTTTGCCGCCGGCATTGTTCGTCGCGGCGTGCGTTTCGTCCAGGTTCCGACGTCGCTGCTTTCCCAGGTCGACTCCTCCGTGGGCGGCAAGACCGGCATCAACAGCCGCCACGGCAAGAACCTCATCGGCGTCTTCTATCAGCCCGATCTGGTGCTGGCCGATGCCGACGTGCTGAATACGCTGAGCGCGCGCGAGTTCCGTGCCGGCTATGCCGAGGTGGCCAAGTATGGGCTGATCGACAAGCCGGACTTCTTCTCATGGCTTGAAACGAACTGGCAGGACGTGTTCGCCGGCGGCGCCGCCCGCATCGAGGCGATTGCCGCGAGCTGCCAGGCGAAGGCCGATGTCGTGGCCGCCGACGAGCGCGAGAACGGCCAGCGGGCACTGCTCAATCTCGGCCACACCTTCGGTCATGCGCTCGAAGCGGCCACCCAGTACGATAGCAGCCGTCTCGTGCATGGCGAGGGCGTGGCCATCGGCATGGTGCTCGCCCACGAGTTTTCCGCGCGCATGAACCTTGCCAGCCCGGACGCCGCCCGTCGTGTCGTGGCGCATCTCAAGGCCGTTGGCCTGCCGACGACGATGGCGGAAATCCCCGGCGCCCTGCCGCCGGCCGAAGTGCTGATGGATGCGATTGCCCAGGACAAGAAGGTGAAGGCCGGCAAACTGACATTCATTCTGACGCGCGGTATCGGCCAGTCCTTCGTTGCCGATGACGTGCCGGCTTCCGAGGTCCTGAGCTTTCTGAAGGAGAAGCATCCGACATGACGTTCGAGACGCTCATGACAGTGCTGGCCGAAAATTGGCTGACGCTGGTCTCCGTCCTGGCGCTGATCATCATATCGGCCTTCTTCTCGGGATCGGAAACGGCGCTAACGGCAGTGTCGCGAGCGCGTATGCACAGTCTCGAATCGAGCGGGGATGCACGGGCGAGCCTGGTGAACCGGCTGATCTCGAGGCGAGACCGCCTGATCGGCGCACTGCTGATCGGCAACAACCTGGTCAACATCCTGGCCTCCGCCCTGACGACCAGCCTGTTTCTCAGCATTTTCGGCGAACACGGGGTGGCTTTCGCCACGGTGATGATGACGGTTCTGCTCGTGATCTTCTCCGAAGTCCTGCCGAAGAGCTGGGCGATCTTTTCCCCCGACCGGTTTTCCCTGGCGGTGGCGCCGGTTGTCAGGGTCTATGTCGCGGTCGCCGGCCCGGTCTCCTCCGTGGTCAATTTCATCGTTCGCCGCATTCTCGGGCTTTTTGGCGTTCCGTTGTCGCGCGAAACCTCGATGTTGTCCGCCCATGAGGAACTGCGCGGCACCGTCGATTTGCTCCACAAGGAGGGCTCGTTCGTCAAGGCCGACCGTGACCGCCTCGGCGGCGTTCTCGATCTCGAGGAGCTCGAGCTTTCTGACATCATGATCCACCGCACCGCAATGAAGGCGCTGAACGCCGACGATCCGCCGGAGCAGCTGGTGCGCACGATGCTCGACAGCCCGTTTACCCGCATGCCGGTCTGGCGCGGCTCGACCGACAACATCATCGGTGTCATTCATTCGAAGGACCTGGTCCGTGCGCTGGCCGAGCCCAATGTCGAGCCGGAAAATCTCGATATCGCCAAGATCGCGCAGAAGCCCTGGTTCGTGCCCGACAGCACCAGCCTCAAGGACCAGCTGAACGCGTTCCTCAGGCGCAAGGTGCATTTCGCCGTGGTCGTCGACGAATATGGTGAAGTGCAGGGCGTGGTGACGCTCGAGGACATTCTCGAGGAGATTGTCGGCGATATTGCCGACGAGCACGATCTCGATATTCAGGGTGTACGCCAGGAGGCCGACGGCTCGATCGTCGTCGACGGTTCGGTGCCGATCCGCGATCTCAATCGCGCGCTCGACTGGAACCTCCCGGACGACGAAGCGACCACGATCGCCGGTCTCGTGATCCACGAGTCGATGACGATCCCGGAGGAGCGGCAGGCGTTCACCTTCTACGGCAAGCGCTTTATCGTCATGAAGCGCGACAAGAACCGCATCACCAAGTTGCGTATCCGTCCGGCGGGCGAAACCCCGAACCCGGCTTAACCCGCTAAGCTACCAGCGGGTCGGTTCGCCCGGAGCGGCCGGTTCGATGGCAACGGCGTGCAGTCCGGCGTCAAGCTCGGGGCGAAGCAGCTCGGTGATGGCGCGGTGGCGGGCGAGGCGCGGCATGCCGGCAAATTTTTCCGACACGATCCGCACCCGCATATGGGTCTCGCCCTCGCCGGTGATGCCCGGCTGATGGCCGGCGTGCTGGGCGCTTTCGTTGATGACGATCAGCCGTTCCGGCTGAAAAGCCTCCTCGAGCTTGGCGACGATCCGGGAGTGCAGCGACATCGGGGATATCCTTTGAAACCAACAAAAAAGCGGTCACAAAGCCAGCAACATTCCTGTTTGTCAATTCTTGTTGTCCAGCTTTCGCAGGCCCATAATTAAGCATGATGAAGCTTGATTCCAAATATTTCGATCGCATCCGCACCCGCCGCAAGCGGGAGCAGGAGAGTGAGCGCGCCGTCGCCACCTGCCAGTGGGACGGCTGCGACAAGCCGGGCGTTCATCGCGCCCCGGTCGGACGCAATGCCGAAGGCCAGTTCTTTCTGTTCTGCTTCGAGCACGTCAAGGAATACAACAAGGGCTACAACTACTTTTCCGGCCTGTCGGACAACGAGATCGCCCGCTACCAGAAGGAAGCGATCACCGGGCACCGGCCGACATGGACCGTCGGCGTCAACCGGGCGGCAGGTTCCGGCCCGGCCCAGGCGGATATCCGCGTCGGCGGCCAGGCGCGGTTCAAGGACCCGTTCGGTTTCGTGCAGAACGGCCGCGACCGCGGTTCGCGCTACCAGCGCCACGCTCCGAAGCTGAAGACGCTCGAGGCGAAGGCGTTCGACACGATGGGGCTCTCTGCCGGGGCATCGGCGAGCGATATCAAGAGCCGTTACAAGGAGCTGGTAAAAAAACACCACCCCGACGCAAATGGCGGAGATAGGGGTTCGGAAGAGCGTTTTCGCGCCGTTATTCAAGCGTATCAATTGTTAAAGCAGGGTGGTTTCTGCTAAGCGAAAGCAATATGAAATAGCCTAGACATTGCGGTCGGGTGTTCATCGCCCGCCTTGGAGACATGATGAGCAAAATTGAACTCGATTATACCAATCTGCCGGATACCACGGTATCCGTCCGGGAAGTCTTTGGGATCGATACCGACCTGCGCGTCCCGGCCTATAGCGAAGGCGATGCGTATGTTCCCGATCTCGATCCGGACTACCTCTTCGATCGCGAAACGACCCTGGCGATCCTGGCAGGCTTCGCCCACAATCGCCGCGTCATGGTTTCCGGCTTTCATGGTACCGGCAAGTCCACCCACATCGAGCAGGTCGCTGCCCGCCTGAACTGGCCGTGCGTGCGCGTCAATCTCGACAGCCATGTCAGCCGTATCGATCTCGTCGGCAAGGACGCGATCGTCGTCAAGGACGGCATGCAGATCACCGAATTCAAGGACGGCATCCTGCCCTGGGCCTACCAGCACAATGTCGCGCTCGTGTTCGACGAGTACGATGCCGGCCGCCCGGACGTCATGTTCGTCATCCAGCGCGTGCTGGAATCCTCGGGCCGCCTGACGCTGCTCGACCAGAGCCGCGTCATTCGCCCGCACCCGGCCTTCCGCCTGTTCGCGACCGCGAACACCGTCGGTCTCGGCGACACCACCGGCCTCTACCACGGTACCCAGCAGATCAACCAGGCGCAGATGGACCGCTGGTCAATCGTCACCACGTTGAACTATCTGCCGCACGACAAGGAAGTCGACATCGTCGCCGCGAAGGTCAAGGGCTTTGCCGCCGACAAGGGCCGCGAGACGATTTCCAAGATGGTGCGCGTTGCCGATCTCACCCGCGCCGCCTTCATGAACGGCGACCTTTCGACGGTGATGAGCCCGCGTACGGTTATCACCTGGGCGGAGAACGCCTATATCTTCGGCGATATCGCGTTTGCGTTCCGCGTCACCTTCCTCAACAAGTGCGACGAACTGGAACGGGCACTGGTCGCCGAGCACTACCAGCGTGCCTTCGGCGTCGAGCTGAAGGAAAGCGCGGCCAACATCGCGCTCAGCGCCAGCGCCTGAACGATCTGTACGGGGCGCGGGCGACCGCGCTCCGCCTGTCGATGAAACTGCCGTTTTGTTGACTGCGACCACGTGTACTTGGTTATTTTCTGCGCGGGCAATTGCGCATCTGGGTGAAGAAGGATCTGTCGTGAGCTCCAACTCCAAAGCGAAGCCGAACCCGAGGGAGGGCGCCGCCGAGCCCTTCAAGCGCGCGCTGACCGGGTGCGTGCGTTCGGTTGCGGGCAACGGCAATGTCGAGGTGGTCTTCGCCAACGAGCGCCCGGGTCTTGCGGGCGACCGCGTGCGGCTTCCGGAGCTTTCCAAGCGGCCGACGCCGGAGGAGCTTGCGATAACGCGCGGCATCGGCGATTCCATGGCGCTGCGCCTTGCCTGCCATGACGAAAAGATCCACACGGCCATGGCGCCGCACGGTTCCGACGCGCGGGCGATCTTCGACGCCGTGGAACAGGCGCGCGTCGAGTCGATCGGCGCACTGCGGATGGCGGGAATGGCCACGAACCTCAGTGCCATGCACGCTGAAAAATACGCCAAGGCCAATTTCGGCGGCATCGACCGCCAGGAGGATGCGCCGCTCGGCGAGGCTGTTGCCATGATCGTCCGCGAAACGCTGACCGGCGAAAAAGCGCCGGCAAGCGCCGGAAAGGTGCTCGATCTCTGGCGCCCGTTCATCGAGGACAAGGCATCGGCCGAGCTCAAGAACCTGTCCGGTGCGCTCAACGACCAGCAGGCCTTCGCCCGCGTCGTGCGTAGCATGCTCTCCTCCATGGAAATGGCGGAAGACTACGGCGACGATGAGCTGGACGAGGATTCCGAGAGCGATTCCACTGACGAGGAACAGCCCCGCAGCCAGGAGCAGGAGCAGGAAAGCGCCGAGGAGGACGCCGGTTCCGAGGCCGCGCCCGCCGAAGAGAGCGATGCTGCCCAGGAGCAGATGGATGACGGCGAAATGGACGGTGCCGAAGTCTCCGACGAGGAGATGATGGACGAGGGCGAGGATGATTCCGAATCGCCCGGTGAGACCCGACGCCCCAATTCGCCCTTCGACGATTTCAACGAAAAGGTCGACTACCACGTATATACCGAGGAGTTCGACGAGACGATCACCGCGGAAGAGCTGTGCGACGAGGCCGAACTCGATCGCCTGCGCGCCTTCCTCGACAAGCAGCTCGCGCATCTTCAAGGTGCAGTCGGACGGCTTGCCAACCGCCTGCAGCGCCGCCTGATGGCCAAGCAGAACCGCTCGTGGGACTTCGACCTGGAGGAGGGATATCTCGATACGGCCCGTCTGCAGCGCATCATCATCGATCCGATGCAGCCGCTCTCCTTCAAGATGGAGCGCGACACCAAGTTCCGCGACACGGTGGTCACGCTTCTGATCGACAATTCCGGCTCGATGCGTGGCCGGCCGATTACCGTTGCCGCCACCTGCGCCGACATTCTCGCGCGCACGCTCGAGCGCTGCGGCGTCAAGGTCGAGATCCTCGGCTTCACCACCAAGGCGTGGAAGGGCGGCCAGTCGCGCGAGAAGTGGCTCGCCAATGGCAAGCCGGCGACACCCGGTCGCCTGAACGACCTGCGCCATATCGTCTACAAGTCGGCGGATGCCCCGTGGCGGCGCGCAAGGCGCAATCTCGGCCTGATGATGCGTGAGGGGCTGCTCAAGGAAAACATCGACGGCGAGGCGCTGATCTGGGCCCACCAGCGGCTTCTCGGACGGCCGGAGCAGCGCAAGATCCTGATGATGATTTCGGATGGCGCCCCGGTCGACGATTCGACCCTGTCGGTCAATCCGGGCAACTACCTGGAGCGGCATTTGCGGGCGGTGATCGAGCAGATCGAGACCCGCTCGCCGGTTGAACTTCTGGCGATCGGCATCGGCCACGACGTCACCCGCTATTATCGCAAGGCGGTTACCATCGTCGATGCCGACGAACTCGCCGGCGCGATGACCGAACAGCTTGCGGCGCTGTTCGAGGATCAGGGCGCGTCAGGGGCGCGCACGGGCCGGCTGCGGCGTGCCGGCTAAGCCCTCAAACGGGCGAGGGAACCTCGCCCGCCGGTCGGTGCGGTTGCTGCGGCACGTCGCGCTGATTGCCTGTTTCCTGCCGCTGCCGGCTGCGGCCGAGGCTCTCGTCGTCGAAAGCCGGCAGATCCCGTATTTTCACGTAGCGTCGGGCAATGCGACCTTCGGCAATCTCACCTATGTAGGCGGTCTGGTGATGGATTCCGACAACAGCCTGTTCGGCTCGCTGTCGTCCATCCGCTTTCGTCCCGACGGCCGTCACTTTGTCGGTGTGCTCGACACCGGCCACTGGATCACCGGGGCGATAGAGCGCGATGGCGAGGGGCGGTTGAGCGGCCTGTCCGAGGTGGATATCACCTCCATGGTGGGAGCCAATGGCAGGGCAGACCAGGACAAGTGGAGAGTGGACGCCGAGGGCCTGGCACTGCGCGACGGAAAGGCGATCGTCAGCTTCGAGCAGATGCATCGCATCGACGCCTACCCGGATCCCGGCTTCGAGACGTCGCCGCCGGTCGGCTCGATAGCGTTTCCTATCCCGGTGCGTGAACTGCGTCGCAACGGCGGTTTCGAAACACTCGTCGTTGCCCCGAAGGACAGTCCGCTGAAGGGCGGCCTGCTGGTGATCGCGGAAAAAAGTGTCGACGATGCCGGTAATATGCTCGCGGCGATACTGGACGGCCCGCGCAAGGGGCAGTTCACCGTCAAGCGGAGCGATCGCTACGATATTACCGACGGCGCCTTCCTGCCCGATGGCGACCTGTTGCTCCTCGAGCGACGCTTCGAGCTTTCGACCGGGCTTGGTATGCGCATTCGCCGCATCAACGGCGCGGATATCCGTCCTGGCGCCGTGATCGACGGCGAGATCCTGATGGAAGCCGGGCTCGGCTACCAGATCGACAACATGGAAGGGCTGGATGTGATCGAGGCCGAGGATGGCAGCACGCGCCTCATCGTCACTTCCGATGACAACCACTCGATGCTCGAGCGCAACCTGATGCTCGAGTTCCGCCTTTCAGAGCCCCATCCAGGCAGTGCCACGAACGAAAATGTCGCGCCTCCGAAGGGAAGCGCGACGCAATAGGTGGCAATTCTATTGGTTGGTTCAGGCGGTCTTGGCCGGTGGCATCGGCTTCAGAACGCTCATCAGAGCCCCGTAGGGCAGCAGCATGACGAAGCCGACAAGGATCTTCACCGCAAGGTCGCCAAGCGCCCAGGAGACCCAGCGCGGCGCTTCCATGGCCATGACGCCGAGGATCGGAGCCTGCTCGATCGCGAACGGCTCGTTCGGGCCGAAGAAGACGAAGAATGCGGCAAAGGCGAACGAGAAGAACAGCAGCGTGTCGAGCATCGAGCCGAACAGCGAGGCAAGCAGCGGTGCACGCCACCAGGCCTGCCGGCGGAGCCGGTTGAAGACCGCGATATCGAGAAGCTGGCCGGCGAGATAGGCCGAGCCCGAAGCGATGGCGATGCGCGGCACCGATGTCCAGAACGACAGCGTCACGCCGACGACGAAGCCGGCAAAGACCACCTTGCGGGCCATGGCCGGGCCGAATTGCCGGTTGCAGAGGTCGGTGACGAGAAAGGCGATCGGATAGGAGAAAGCGCCCCAGGTCAGGAGGTCGCCGAGCTGGATGCCGCCGATGGTGCCCGTCAGGGGAAACTGGACGAGGAAGTTCGAGGCGACGACGACCAGCGTCATCAGTACGGTATAAATAAGGAAGTGTCGGATTGTGTGCATTTTTTTTACCCTGGGAGATGCCACCAGTTGCGGGAGCGGTACCGGTCAAAGCAAAAGGCTTGTCCGGGTTGATCCGTGCAAGCCTTTTGCGCCGATAGCGATGTGATGCGCGAAGCCTTATGCGGCTTCGGCAGCCTTCTTGACGATCTGGCGACGCAGCAGACGAGCGCGCATGCTCAGTTCGTTTTCGCTGGACTTGATCAGGAACGCGTCAAGGCCGCCACGATGTTCGACCGAGCGCAGTGCTGCAGCCGAGACGCGAAGACGAAAACGCTGGCCGAGAGCGTCGGAAATCAGCGTTACGTTGCACAGGTTCGGAAGGAACTTGCGCTTCGTCTTGTTGTTGGCGTGGCTGACATTGTTGCCCGACTGGACGCCCTTGCCGGTCAATTCGCACATGCGGGACATATGAAACACCTATTGTTCTGCGCCATCAGACCGACCAACCGGAACACACCCGGCCTTCAATCCAACTGGCCATTATTGGAAAGTTGCGGTTCTATAGTCAGTGACTCCGACCGCGTCAAGCCTAACCTTTGCCGGCGGAACGATTCTGCCAAAAACCTGCTGCTTTTCTCCTCTAGGAGGAGAATTGAAAGCAAGATAAAGAACCTGACGATGTTAATCCCTCGCCAGCGAAGAAAAGGCAAGTCGAAATGGTGCATTTCGGGCGGTATTTGGTTCTCGGCACGGTGTTTGCCGCTGCTCTGGCTTCCGGGGCGGCGGCCGAGGTTCGGCACAAGACCGAATACAGCGTGACGCTGTCGGGGCTGCCGATCGCGCGGGCGTCGTTCTCGACGACCGTCGACAACAAGAACTACGCCATCTCAGGCACCGTCAAGTCGGCCGGTATCGCCAACATCATCACATCGATTTCCGCACAAACATCGGTGCGCGGCACCATGAACAAGGAAAAGCTGCAGGCGCATCAATATGTGTTGTCCTACACCAAGGGCAAGCGCAACCGCCTGTACGAGGTCAATTTCCGCAACGGCAACGTGACCTCGACGTCGACGCGGCCGGAACCGCGGCGCCCGCGCAACTGGGTGCCGGTGACGGCAAAGGATCTTCGTCGCGTGCTCGACCCGATCTCCGGGGTGATCTTCCCGGGGGATTCCAAGGTCTGCCCCTCGACCCTGCCGATCTTCGATGGCGAGACGCGAATGGACCTCGTCCTCGCTCCCAAGGGGGAGAAGACCTACACGGCCGGGGGCGTGAAGACGCAGGCGATCGTCTGCAGTGTGCGGTTCGTGCCGAAAGCAGGTTTTCGCAAAGGTCGCAAGGATATCAACTACCTCGCCAAGCTGAGCAACATGGAGATCTGGTTTGCCAAGGCCGATGCGGTCAATGTATATGCTCCGGTCTATGTCCGGATCCCGACGGATTTCGGGCCGCTATCGATTTCGGCGGTAAAGTTCGGGCAATAGTCTTGAGGCATGCAGTCCCTCGGCCAGGGATGTCGTCGGAGCGACGCTGAGGGAGGTAACCCTCGTGCACCGGTCGCGTGACTGCAGAGCGCGTGCAGAAGCGGGGGGAATAGTTTGAAGGCTCGGGCAACAATCATCGGCTTCTCGGCCATTCTCATGTGGTCGTTCCTGGCCCTGTTCACGGCCGCCTCCGGCAAGATGCCACCATTCCAGCTCACCGCGGTGTGCTTCGCGATCGGCAGTCTGCCGGGGATCGTCGTGCTTGCGCTGCGTCCCGAACGACTGGCTTTGCTGAAGCAGCCGGCCAAGGTCTGGATCACCGGCATTGCGGGTCTGTTCGGCTATCACTTTCTTTATTTTACCGCGCTCCGGAATGCGCCGGCTGTCGAGGCCGGCCTGATCGCCTATCTCTGGCCGCTGCTGATTGTCGTCGGTTCGGCCATGCTTCCGGGTGAACGCCTGCGCTGGTACCACGTTCTGGGCGCGCTTGCGGGTCTCAGCGGTACCGCATTGATCGTCGGCCGCAACGGCCTGAATTTCGAGAGCGCCTATGCGGTCGGCTATGGTGCCGCATTCCTCTGCGCTTTCACCTGGGCCGGATATTCGCTGCTGTCGCGGCGCTTCGACGCGGTCTCGACCGATGTCGTCACCGGCTTCTGCCTGGCGACCGCCATCCTGTCGTTCATCTGCCATCTCTTCCTTGAGCAGACGGTCTGGCCGCAGGCGGCCACTGAATGGGCGGCCGTTGCCGGCCTCGGCCTGCTGCCCGTCGGCGCGGCCTTCTATGCATGGGACTACGGCGTCAAGAACGGGGATATTCAGATTCTCGGTGCGGCGAGCTATGCTGCGCCGCTGCTGTCGACGCTCATCCTGTTGCTCTTCGGGTTCGGGGAGCCGAACTGGGGGATCGCAATCGCCTGCTTGCTGGTGACCGGTGGTGCGGTGCTCGGTGCCCGCGACATGTTCCAGACCAGGAAGAGCGCCGCCGAGACGAGTTAGGGGAAAAACTTTCGAGCACGAAGGGGGAGACGTGATCGAGGTACAATTTGCGACACTTGCCGTATCCGGCCTGCTCGGAATCGGCTACCTCAGATATGTCGGCGATACGCCGGGGACATTGCGCACCGTCTGCAAGACGCTGCCGATCCTGCTGCTCGCGTTCTATGCAGCCATGGCGGGCGGCCCGGCTCTGCTGGTGCTGGCGCTGCTGCTCAGCGCCCTGGGCGACGCATTTCTCGCCTATGAGGGCGACGCGCCGCTTCTCGGCGGCCTGTCGTCGTTCCTCCTGGCCCATGTCGCCTATATCGCGCTTTTCCTGTCGGCGGCGGCTCCGGGGCTGCTGACCCTGGAGCCATGGCGATGGCTGGCCGCAGTCGCCGTCATTGCGCTGGGCCTCGGCATGGCCCTGAGGCTTCGTCGGCCGGTCGGCAATCTCGTCCTGCCGGTCATGGCCTATATCACCGTGATCGTCGCCATGGCAGTGACGGCGCTGATGCTCGAGGATGCGACGATTTTCGTCGGCGCCATCATCTTCATGCTCTCGGATACGGCGCTGGCGTTGCGGATTTTCGTGTTTTCGCCCGACAGCCGGATCGCAAGCATGGCGGCGATCTTCGTATGGGCAAGTTACTACACCGCACAGCTTGTCCTGACGCTGGCGCTGATCGGCTTCTAGCCTCGCGCTCCGGATGGCTTCCAGCCGGGCGGCGCCATCTCGAAGCTCGAAAACTCGAAGCCGGGTGCCACGGTGCAACCGACCAGGGTGAAGTGGCCGAGCGTTTCGGCCGCTTGCCACCAGTTCGCCGGAATGATGATCTGTGGCCGCTCGCCGAGCCTAAGGTCGGGGCCGAGTGTCAACGTTTCTGAGGTCACGCCGTCTGCCGAGCGGTGGAGTGCCAGCGGTGCGCCGGCATAGTAGTGCCAGACTTCCGCGGCATCGTGCACGCGATGCCAATGGGAGCGTTCGCCTTCCTCGAGCAGGTAGTAGATGGCGGTCGAGTGGCCGCGGGCACCGCCTTCGACGTCGCGGAAGGTCTGGACGTACCAGCCGCCCTCGGGATGTCGCTCCATCCCGAGCTCCCGGATGATTTCCTTCGGAGTCATCAGAAACTGTCCTTGCGTCGGCGGATTTCGGCAAAGACCTCCTCGTCGCTTCGGGTTTCCATCCCCAGGCGGCGGCGGATATCCGGATCGCCGGGGCGCAGGAAGGGATTGGTTTCCTTCTCCAGTCCGATGGTGGTGGGGATGGTGAAGCGTCCTGCGGCACGCAGCGCTTCAATCTCGGCGGCCCGCGTTTTCAGTCTCTGGTTGTCGGGGTCGATGGTGAGGGCGAAGCGGGCGTTTGCGAGCGTGTACTCGTGGCCGAAATAGACGGCGGTCTCGTCCGGCAGCGCGGCAAGCTTCTGCAGCGAGTGCCACATGTCGGCTGCGGGCCTTTCGAAAAGCCGGCCGCAGCCGAGCGCGAACAGGGTGTCGGCGGCAAAGAGCAGCTTGTCGTCGGGCAGGTGATAGCAGATATGGCCGGCGGTATGGCCGGGCGTGCCGATGACGGCAACGGGCCGTTCGGCAAATTCGAAGCGATCGCCATCGCCGACGGCGCGGTCGAGGCCCGGGATTGCCACCGCCTCGTTGACCGGGCCGATGATTTCGCAGCCGTAATGTTCCTTAAGCGCCAGGTTGGCGTCGACATGGTCGCCGTGGTGGTGGGTCGTGAAGATATGGCTGATCTCCCAGCCGCGACGGTCCGCCGCCGCGATGATCGGGCCTGCCTCAGGCGCATCGATCGAGGCCGTTTCTCCCGTTCGCGGATCATGCAGCAGCACGCCGAAGTTATCCGTGCGGCAGAGAAATACCTCTATTTCCAATGGTACCATGGCTCAAACGCTCTCTGGTTGCTTTGCTTCCGGCAAATGTAGCGGCTTCGGCCTTGAAGTCCAACGCCCGGCTGCTAACATCCGGAAAATGCACACCGATATCGTCGATCTCCGCCAGTTTTATCATTCCGAACTCGGGCAATTCGCGGAGCATTCCATCGTCATGGCGCTGTCGTCGCTCTGGGCGCGCCTGCCGGAAGAGCGCCTCGTGGGGCTGGGCTATGCCGTGCCTTATCTCGATCGCTTTCGCGGCGATACCGAAAGGACGTTTGCCTTCATGCCAGCAGGGCAGGGGGCGGTGAACTGGCCGGTCGGTGAACTGTCCTCCACCGCCCTGATCTTCGACGAGGAGTTGCCGCTTCCGGATTCGTCCATCGACCGGGTGCTGATGGTGCACTCGCTGGAATTTGCCGAAAACCCGCGTGAGACGCTGAAGGAACTGTGGCGCGTCCTTGCTCCCGGGGGTCGGCTGGTCATCGTCGTGCCGAACCGTCGCGGCGTCTGGGCGCGCATGGAGCATACGCCGTTCGGATCCGGACGGCCCTATTCGCGCGGACAGCTGACGGCGCTGTTGCGCGAGACCAACTTCACGCCCGGCGCGACGGCGGAAGCGCTGTTCTTCCCGCCGTCGAAGCTGCGCATGGTTCTGCGCCTTCGCAGCGCCTTCGAACGGCTTGGGCGTACCTTCTGGCCGGTCTTCTCGGGCGTGATCGTCGTCGAGGCGCAAAAGCGGCTCTATCAGGGGCTACCGGTTGCCGCGCGGGCCTCCCGCCGGGTGTTCGTTCCGGTGCTGGCGCCGCAGGGTGTTCCCACCACGCGAACGGCGATCAGGAAGGATAGCTGAGCGACTGGCGAGCCCCGCTCTGCCCTCGACAAAACCCGCATTCCCCTTTAATGCCACAGGACCACGAAAACACGCCGGGCGCACGCCCGGATCCTGAAGGTCGATCCGATGAGCATTGAGATGAACCAGCCTGTTCCGCGCCCGGGTATTCTGGATATTGCCGCCTATGTGCCCGGCAAGGAACATGCTCCCGGTGTCGCGCGGGTGTTCAAGCTTTCCTCGAACGAATCCCCGCTCGGCGCGAGCCCGAAGGCAATCGAGGCGTTCCGCCTCACCGCCGACCAGCTCGAGCGCTACCCGGACGGCCAGGCGCTGGAACTTCGCGAGGCGATCGGCTCGGTCCATGGACTGAACGTCGCCAATATCCTGTGCGGCAACGGTTCAGACGAACTGCTCGGCCTGCTTTGCCACGTCTATCTCGGCGCCGGGGATGAAGCCATCATCACCGAGCACGGCTTCCTCGTCTACAAGATCCAGATTCTGGCCGCGGGCGCTACTCCGGTCACGGTGAAAGAGCGCGAGTGCCACGTCGATGTCGATGCGATCCTCGCGGCCGTGACGCCGAAGACCAAGATGGTGTTCATCGCCAATCCCGGCAACCCGACCGGCACCTATGTTCCGGTCGCCGAGATCCGCCGTCTGCACGCGGCCCTGCCGAAGAACGTGCTGCTCGTGCTCGATGCCGCCTATGCCGAATATGTCCGCCGCAACGACTATGAGGCCGGCGTCGAGCTGGTGTCGTCGTCGCAAAACGTCGTGATGACGCGGACCTTTTCCAAGGCCTATGGTCTCGCCGCGCTTCGCATCGGCTGGATCTACGGACCGGCTGCCATCATCGACGCGCTGAACCGGGTACGCGGGCCGTTCAACCTCAACGCTCCGGCGATCGCCGCCGGCGCAGCCGCGGTGCGCGATCAGGCCTTCATCGAAGGCGCCGTCGCCCACAACAACCTTTGGCTCGACAAGCTGACGGTGGCGCTGGAATCGATCGGTCTCAAGGTCACGCCCTCGGTCGCCAACTTCGTCCTCATTCACTTCCCCGATGTCGACGGCAAGCGGGCAGCAGAAGCGGACGAGTTTCTCACCAGCCGCGGTTACATCCTCCGCGCAGTGCGCGGCTACGGGTTCGCCAACGCCCTGCGCATGAGTATCGGCACGGAAGAAGCCAACCGTGGCGTCATCGAGTCGCTGGGCGAGTTTATGGGTCGCAGGGCATGAGCAATATTCATTTCGACCGGATCGCGCTGATCGGTATCGGCCTGATCGGTTCCTCCATCGCGCGCGGCGTCCGCGAACTCGGACTGGCCGGCGAAGTCGTGATCTCGAGCCGCAGTGAGGCAACGCTGAAGCGTGCCGAGGAACTGGGGCTCGGCGACCGCTATGTGAGTTCCGCTGCCGATGCGGTGAAGGATGCCGACCTGGTCATCGTCTCCGTTCCTGTCGGCGCGTCGGAAAGCGTCGCCAAGGAAATCGCCGCCCATCTGAAGCCGGGTGCGATCGTCACGGACGTCGGCTCGACCAAGGCGTCGGTCATTGCCCAGATGCAACCGCATATGCCCGACAACGTCCATTTCATTCCCGGCCACCCCCTGGCGGGCACGGAAAAATCCGGTCCGGACGCCGGTTTCAACGGCCTTTTCCGCGGACGCTGGTGCATCTTCACCCCGGTCGAAGGCACCGATCAGGACGCCCTGGCCCGGTTGATGGGTTTCTGGGAAGCGCTCGGCTCCAAGGTCGACCAGATGGACCCCGAGCATCACGACAAGGTGCTGGCCATCGTTTCGCACCTGCCGCACATCATCGCCTACAACATCGTCGGCACGGCCGACGACCTGCAGACGGTAACGGAATCGGAAGTCATCAAGTATTCGGCATCCGGCTTTCGCGATTTCACCCGTCTGGCGGCATCCGATCCGACGATGTGGCGCGACGTCTGCCTGCACAACCGCGATGCGATCCTCGAAATGCTGTCGCGCTTTTCCGAGGATCTGGCGTCGTTGCAGCGGGCTATCCGCTGGGGCGACGGCGACAAGCTCTTCGACCTCTTCACCCGCACCCGTGCCATCCGCCGCTCGATCATCGAGGCCGGCCAGGATGTCGAGGCGCCCGATTTCGGCCGCCACGCACTCGATCCGAAGGCCGACTGACGTTCTTCAGATCGGCGGAATGAAGCCGATCGGAATGAAGCTCAGGGTGACGACGCCATCCGTGACCTTGAGGTCGACGCTCACGTCGTCCTTGCCGCTAGCGAGGCTCTTCAGCAGCGAACTCGCGAGCTTGACGTTCTTTTCGCCCTCCGGGAAGGCCGCGGCGATGGCATCCTGCCAGCCCTTGATCTTCTCGATCTCGACGTGGAACTTGCCTGAGATCAGGCCCTGGTCGTTGATCGAGAACGGCCCGGATACGGTGACGATCCGTCCATCGCCGAGATCGACGACGAGGCGGCGCATTTCGCCCTTCATGCCATAGGGTCCGGTACCGGTCTCGTCGCGGCCACTCATGAACTCGGCCTTGTCCACCAGCGTCAGGTCAGCGCTGCCCGAAAGCGTCGGCAATTGCCGCGGGTCGTCCTCGATCCTGGCGTTGGCCGCTTCGAACAGCAGTGCGGCGTCCATGTCGGCGCCGTTGCGCCGCAGGTGCACCTCGCCGCGCTTGACGTTGAGGTCGAGCTTCGGGGTCGTGAAGGCGGAGATCAGGCTTGCCGTTACTCCCTCCACCAGAAGCGAGGTCTGGTCGATGCCGCCAAAGCCGGCGCGAAGGCTCGACTGCAGCCGGTCCCAATCTGCCGAAACGGTCAGGCCTGGAGCGGCGCGCACTTCGGCGGGGCCATCCATTTCCCATACCGCCCGCCAGGGGGCATAGACCTGCGCGGCGGACCGCAGCGGGCCGAAAGTCGCCGATATGCCGTTCGGACCGTCGTCGACAGTCACTTTCGAGCAGAACAGGCCGATCCTGAACGGATAGCCACGGAACTCCATGTCCGGGCAATCGACCGATACGCCGTTGGCATGATCCTGGCCGAGGACGGTGGCGAGGCGCGATTGCAGCTGATTGGCGGCATAGAACCAGCCTGCGGTGTAGAGGGCGACGGCGGCGACGACGCCGGTGCCAAGCAACCAGAACTTTCTGACGCTACCGGAACGCGGGTTCCGACTTGACGCTGCCATGATGTTCTCCAATGGTGGGTCGTGGATTAGCAATGTGATTTGACGTGCGATATGGACGAATTTTGGGTCTTTGGCTACGGCTCGCTGATGTGGAACCCGGGCTTTGCTTTTACGGAACGCGCAGGCGCGCAGGTCTTCGGCTACAGGCGGTCGCTTTGCGTGCGCTCCTGGGTCCATCGCGGCAGCCAGGAACAGCCGGGGCTGGTGCTGGGCCTCGATCGCGGCGGTTCCTGCCGTGGCATGGCATTCCGGGTGTCAATGAGTGAACAGGACGCGGTGCTAGGCTACCTGAGGGAACGCGAACTGGTAACCCATGTCTACAAGGAAAGGGTGATGCCGGTTGCGCTTGCGGATGGCCGGCGCGTGAAGGCCGTGACCTATGTCATCGACCGGGAACATCACCAGTATGCGGGCAATCTCGCAGTGCCGGAAGCGGCGCGCATCGTGCATGGGGCGCGCGGCAAGTCGGGTCCGAATGACGCCTATGTCCTCAACACCGTCGCCCACCTCCAGGAGATGGGCATCCGCGACCACTGGCTCGAGCAGGTGATCGCGGAAATGAACAGGATCCGTCAGGAAGCGGCCTGAAGCTCGGCGAGACGCTTGACCGCCGTCGGCGGCAACGGCAGGTGCGGGTTGTTGGCAACGGTTTCAAGCAGCAGGTCGTCGCTTGCCTTTTCCGTGACCTCGACGAGCCGTTGGTAGAACTCGTCCGGATCGAGGCCCGGCGGGATCGCCGGAAGGATCCGCACCTTGAAGTGACCGGGGAAACGCAGGAACTTCCGGCGCGGCCAGAACAGGCCGGGATGCATGGCAACCGGCACGACGGGCACGCCGAGATCGCGATACATCCGGGCGATGCCGTACTTGTATTCCGGTTCCGCGCCCGGCGAACGGCGGGTGCCTTCCGGATAGATGATCAACTGGCGGCCGGATTCGACCTCCTGCTTGGCGCGCTTCATCACATTGAGCATCACCTTGCCCTTCGCACCGCGATTGACCGGGATCATTCGCTGCTTGGCGATATACCAGCCGAAGAGCGGGATCCACATCAGTTCGCGCTTGAGAATGTAGACCGGATCGTCGAGCCAGGGCAGCAGGCCGAAGGTGTCCCAAAAGGATTGATGCTTCGGCGCGAAGATGTAACCGCCCTTGGGAATGTTCTCGAGGCCTTCGATTTCGAACGTGGTGCCGACGATGTTCTTCATCAACCAGTTGCTCGAAGTCGCCCAGCCCTTGGGAATGAAATAGGCCTTCTTGCGCGGCAGCAAGAAATACAGCGGTGTCAGCACGATCATGCGAATGATGATGTTGGCATAGAACGCGGCGTTGAACAGGATTGAACGCAAAGTGATCATCGAGCGATTTTCCTCGGCAGTGCTTGCGCGTGCCTACACGATATTGTCGTGAAGCGAAAGCACTTGTGCCGGCTGGTGGTGGTTCAAGGAGCGGCCTGTGCCGCAGCGACGGTGTCGCTGTCGGTCCTAAGACCCGTCGCGCCGGGCCATCCGGCAAGATCGCGCAGCGAGGTCGCGACGATCTTGCCGTATTCGCTGAGCAGGGTGCGCAGTGCATTCGGGTCGCTGAACCAGTTCTTGCGCTTGAGGTCCGAGTTGACGACGGGGTAGGGGATGAAGTCGGTCGCCGGGTCGAGGCGCTTCAGTTCCAGCAGGCTGCGGGGCATGTGATAGTTGTTGGTGACGACGAGGACACTGCGAAAGCCCTTGCTGTGGATCCAGCGCACGGCTTCGTTTGCATTGCCGATGGTGTCGAGCGCCTCATAGCCGATGTCGACGCAGCAGGCGAAAAGAGCCTGCGGCCCTTGTGTCATCTTGCGGATCTGCGTCGGCGTGGTTGAGGGGTGGACGCCGGAGATGAGCAGCCGTCCACCGGCGCCATCGGCGAGCAGCGATACCGCCTGCTCGATGCGCTGGTAGCCGCCGGTCAGCACCACGATGGCGTCGGCTTTCGCCTGCTGCGGCGGGCGCATCGACGTGACGGAATCGGCAAACCACAGAAAACCGGCGAAAACGCCGGCGAAAAGAATGAGCAGAACCAAGGCGCAGTAGCGCGCAATACGGCGTATAGGTCCCCGGCGGGAAAGCCACCCGTCCCGATTGCCCCGATCGGCTTGCGGATTGGTTCTGCGCAATGTCATGATTCGTTGATACAAGCAGATTGCGGCGAGGAACAGGCTGTTTCCTAATAAATGACCGCGGCCCTTTGCGATCACCCGGGAGTGTGATCCGTGCGCGACGGATCGGCCCGCATCATGTCGATTTCATAAATCGTCCGCATCACCGTGATGCGCGCGGTCAGCGTCGTGAGCAGGGCGATGATGATCATGGTCGCGAAGATCCCGGCATAGCCGAGGAAGCCGATCGTGAAGGTCCCGAACAGCGCCGTCGCCTGATCGCTTTCGGGCGTGGCCAGCGAACGGCTCTGCCAGAAACTGGCGATCATGAAGAGCAGGGCGGCGCAGACGCCGCCGGCTGCCGATCCCTTCAGGCTGATCTTCAGGAAGTGCTTCTGGAACTCGGTGGCGATGAAGGAACCCTCGGCACCGACGAAATGCAGGACTTCGACGATATGCCGATTGCCCGAGAGGGCGCCGCGGGTCGCGAAGACGACGGTGAGCACCATGGCGGTGAACACCAGCGCAAGGATGCCGACCCCGATCATGACGGTGGTGCGCGCCATCGAGACCAGGCGATCAACCCAGGTGCGGTGATCGTCGAGAAAGGCTTGCGGGATCGTTTCCTTGAGCAGCGACCGCATCGCCTCGAAATCCGGCGGATTGGTTTCGTCGATGGTGATGATCACCAGTCGCGGCACTGGCAGTTCGCTGAGATCGAGGCCGGCACCGAGCCATGGCTCGAGCAGGCGCGCGGTGGCGCTGTCGTCCATGATCTTGCCGTCCTTCGTGCCGACGAAGGTCAGGGCGAGGTTGCGAGCCTGCTCCAGCGCCTTCTCCATGTCGAGATTTTCATCCGGCTTGATCTGGATGGTGACCTCGCGGGAGATCTGGCTTTGCCAGCTTGCCGCCGTCGCCCGTACCATGCTGACACCACCGAGCGTCAGGCAGGCGAGGAAGGCCATGATGGCGATAACCACCATCAGGGCGTTGCCCTGGATGTTCGAGGGCGGCACGATCGGCCCGGTCGGGCGGACCCGCATCTCCGGCCGCCTGGCCTGCTGGGATGCGCCTTTCCGAAGGCGCGCTGTTTCCGGCTCACTCATAGATGTCCAGATGCCCCTCGGTCAGAATCATGCGGCGTGCCTCGACCTGATCCATCAGGCCAAGGTCGTGGGTTGCGATCACCACGGCGGTGCCGAGCCTGTTGAGTTCTAGGAACAGGCTGAGCAGACGGCGCGCCATCGGCGGGTCGACGTTGCCGGTCGGCTCGTCGGCCAGCAGGATTTCCGGCCGGTCGATCAGCGCCCGGGCGATTGCGGTGCGCTGCTTCTCCCCGCCCGAAAGCACCGGCGGCAGCACGTTGATGCGCTCGCCAAGCCCGACCCATTTCAAAAGCTCGAGAACGTCGGTGCGATAGGACGACTCCTCCTTGCCCCGCACTCTTAGCGGCAACGCGACATTCTCGTAGGTCGTCAGGTGATCAAGCAGGCGAAAGTCCTGGTAGACGATCCCGACGCGACGGCGAAGCATCGGCAGTTCGGCATGAGGCACCTGCGAGATGTCGCGGTCGAACATGCGGATCAGGCCGCGGGTCGGCTGCAGCGACAGGAACAGCAGACGCAGAAGCGTCGTCTTGCCGGCGCCGGAGGGGCCGGTCAGGAACTGGAAGGATTTTCCGGGAATGTCGAATGTCAGGTCCCGAAGGATTTCCGGGCCCATTCCATAGCGCAAGCCGACATTCTCGAAACGTATCAATGGGTGGTCCAGTCGCTAGGATTGCAGACAGCCAAGAGTGGTCAACGATGGCCGTTAACAGCCGGTAAACTCTACGCGAAAAACGGCGGTTTTCCGCCCGTCTTTGCGAAGCATTAACCATTCACGTTTACGACTAGGAAAGATCTGTTTCAATGCCCGATTTCCTCGGTGCACCGGGATATGCCGGGCTTTTGCATCGTGCAATGGGCTCGCGGCGGCCGGTTCGACCCGTTGAATGACGGCCAGGAGGTACGGTTACCATGGGTGCATTCCAGGCCCGTCCACGTCGACACGACCAACGCTACGACCTTCTGCCGCCCGAACAGCGGAGAGTGGAGCGTTCCGTTCAGCGGCCCGAAGTCGTTGATGCCGATTTCGTGGTGATCCGTGATGCGTCTTTGCGTCCGCGCGGAAGCGGCATGCCGCAAAACGACAACAATCGCCTCTCGGCCCGGAAACGTTCAGGTGCCGTGCTCGGCGTCGTGCGCGAGGTCGCCGTCAGCGTGGCGATGGCCGCGGAACGCCTGTTGCGCAAGGTGCCGGCCCGCCGTTTTCCCGTGATCGTCGCGGCGGCATCGATCTCCGTCTTCGCTCTCGCCGGTGGGTTTTCGGCGATTGCGGGCGCCTCGGCACCGCCCGCCGCACCAGCCGCGCTCGCCCTGACGCATGTGAACCTCACACCGCAGGATGCCAACGGCATGCGGGTGCTGCTCCTGACCGCCATCATCGAAAACCGCACCGGTGCGACACGCACGCTTTCGCCGATCCGTGCCGACCTCGTTTCCGGCGGCCGTTTGCTGACGCGAACGATGATCGCGCCGCCCGCCGCCGACCTCGAACCCGGTCACAGCCGCGGAATCTCCATGAGATTGCCCCATCCTGGTGGAAAAATGCCGGAAGTGCGGCTTTCCTTTACAGATATGGATGTTTCGATCCGTTGAACGTGCTATCGGCTGCTCTCGAAAGTTCCCATGGAGTGAAAAGCCTATGCCCGTCGTCCGCGGAAAGAATATCGAGCCGCTCTACACCGCCGAGCAGATCGCAGAGCGCAACCACGCAATGGCGAAGCAGATTGCCGACGGTCCGACCAAGGATCTTCTCGTCATCGCCGTATTGAAGGGGTCGTTCATTTTCGCGGCCGACCTGATCCGCTCGCTGCACGACAGCGGCCTGGCGCCCGAGGTGGAGTTCATCACCCTCTCCAGTTACGGCACCGGAACGGTGTCGCAGGGCGTGCGCATCGTCAAGGATATCGACAGCGACGTGAAGGATCGCGACGTCCTTCTAATCGATGACATTCTCGAATCCGGCCGTACCCTGCTGTTTGCCAAGGAACTGCTCTACGAGCGCGGTGCCCGCAACGTTTCGATTGCCGTGCTGCTCGACAAGAAGGTCAAGCGCAAGGAGCAGCTGGAAGCCGATTACGTCGGTTTCGAATGCCCCGACTATTTCGTCGTCGGCTACGGCATGGATGTCGCCTATGCATTCCGCGAACTGCCGTTCGTCGGCGTCGTGACCGGAGACGCGTGACGGCTTGTTAACCATGCGGTCTTATCGCCGCCATCGTTTACCGATCGCAAAGGAAAGTCTGGTGATTTCCTTGCCGGGCATGATGGACAGACGGAGCGATTCGACCATGGCAAAAATCCTGATTACGGAAGACGAAGATTCCCTGCGTTCCTTCGTTGCCCGCGCCCTGCGCCTCGATGGTCACGAGACCACTGAGGCGGCGGACGGTGCTGAAGGGCTTGAAAAGCTGAAGGACGGTTCCTTCGATCTCCTGCTGTCGGATATCCGCATGCCGGTGATGGATGGGATCGAGCTGGCCCACGAGGCGTCCGACGCCTTTCCGGGGCTTAAGATCCTGCTGATGACCGGCTACGCCGAACAGCGCGAACGCGCGGACGACCTCGCAACCAAGATCATCGACGTCGTGTCGAAGCCCTTTGCCCTGCCGGATATCCGCAAGGCCGTGGCACGGGCGCTGGCCGCCTGAGGCGCCAGCCCAGACCTTCCTTTACTCGCATTCTGTCCGATTGCGCCGTCGGCGCGCGGGATCAGTTGATGTCGAGCAGGCGTTCGAGATAGCGCCGCTCGACTTCGGTACCCGGATTGCCGCCGAGCTTCTCGCGGATCGCGTCGAGGATCTCACGTGCGCGCTGCACGTCGATTTCATCGGGAACCTTGACGTCATTGCCGAAGTCGGGGCCTTCTGCGCGTCGCGGTCGGCCGAGTGGATCGCGGCCGTCTTCGCCCATCTGCCCCTGGCCTTCACCCTGCTGGCCCTGCATGGCCTGCATCATCTGACCCATCATGTCCTGCGCGCCCTGGCGCAGTGCCTCGAGTGCGCGGCCCTGGCCCTGCACGGCCTGCTCTCCTTCGCCCTGTCCAAGCGCACCGGATGCTCCCTTCATTTCCCGCTCGGCCTGGGCAAAGCCCTGGCCCGGCTTGATGCCGAGTTCGCCTAGCCCCTTCTCGACTTCGCCGAGGGTCTTGCCAAGCGCGTCCTGCTGAGCCTGCAGGTTCTTGAGTGCCTCGCGCAGCTGTTCCTCGGTCATCTGGTCGAAGGGCGAATTCTGCTGGCCGCCCTGGGGAGCCTCTTGCTGGAAAAGATCGCCTTCCTCGCCTTCGCCTGGGTCGCCACGCATCATGCGGTCCTTCAGCGCCTGATCGAGCTTGAAGGTCTCCTCCATCAGCTTCTGCTGGTTCTGCATCAACTGGCCGAGCTTGTCGATTTCCTGGCGAAGCTTGCTGTTCTGCTGGTTCTGCCCCTGCTGTGGCCGGCGGCCTGCCTGCAGGTTGTTCATCAGCCGCTGCATCTCCGAGAGCATCTGGCGGGCCTGGTCGCGGTTGCCGGAGCGGGCGAGATTCTCGATCTGGTCGAGCATGTTCTCGAGATCCTGCTGGCGCAGGAAATTGCGTGCCTGCTGGTTCTGGCTGATTTCGGGGGCGTTCTGCATCCGGTCGGCCATGGCGTTCAGGTATTCCTGCATCGCCTTGCGGACCTCGTCCATCAGCTTCTTTATCTCGGCGTCGGGCGCGTTGCGCTCGAGGGCGTCGGCAAGCGCCTGCTGGGCATCGCGGAGGTTGCGCTCGGCAACCGACAGATCGCCATCCTCGATACCGATGGCAATTTCCCACAGATGGCCGGCAGCATCCTTCAGCGTTTCCTCGTTATATGCGTTCTGCATGCGCCCGAGCGCCGAGCGGATGAGGAGGAAGTGGGTGAGGTTGGGGATGGTCTCGTCCGCGCGCACCGTCAGCGCCTCGTTGTAAGCGATGGCCTGTGGCAGCTTGCGAACATCGAGCGAGAAGATCTGCCGCTGCTCGGCAACTGCCGCTGCAAGCGGCTCGCTGAAACCGCGGCTCGGCAGCATCATGTCGAACGGCTGGCTGCGGCCGGTCTGGCCCATCGCATCCTCGGCGACGAGCGTGATCTTTACCGGCTTTCCGGCGAGCGGATGTTCGGTGAGGTTTCGGCTGGTCAGGCCCTTTGCCTCGCGGCTGTTCCTGCGCGGCAGGTCTAGCTTGAACTCCGGCGGCGGAAAGAGCGGTACCGCCTGCGGATCGGCGGCCTCGGTCGGCACGATCTCGGCATGGGCCTTCACGATGCCGTAGTCGTCCTTGGTACGGAAGCCGATTTCCAGCGAACCGTTGGCGCTGCGACGCGGCATGCCGTCGAAAGCGATTTCCGGAGGCGTGTCGGTGATCACCGAGAAGTGCCAGTCCTCGCCATTGGCGTGAAGCGTGCCGCTTTCGGCGAGTTCGTGAATGCGTGTTCTGGGCGCGAGTGGCGCGCTCGTGTCAGGCGTGGAAGCCGGTGTGGCGGCGCTTGCCGTTTCCCTGGCCGCCTGCGGGACAATCTCGATTGCCTGCTTGCTGTCCATCCCACTGAAAGTGACCTTCTCGTTTCCTTCTCCGCCGGTCAGCCGAATGGTGAGTTCGGAAAACTGCGGCACGCTGATCAGGCCCTGCCTTTGCTCGCCGTTTCCGGTCAGGTAGACGGGCGCCCGGCCGGTATAGGCTGGCGGCGTCACCCAGGCATCGATGCGCAGGTCCGGGTCGGTACCGAGCGTTTCATGGCGGCTGAAGGCGTCGTAGATCGTTCCGGCGCCGTTCGAAAACGAATAGCCCAGCGCAGCCGCCAGAAGCAGCGCGGGGACGGCGCGAAGGCCGTAGCGGTCGTGACGGGCGATGTCCGGCCGCGGAAGCCCGGCGTCGAGCCCGGCGATACGGGCTGCCATGCGCGCCTGGTGCTCCTTCCACAGTGCCCGCGCAAACGGAGTGTCGAAGGCGGGCTCGTCCTGCTGCACCGCCACGGGCTGATGGGGAAGGTGGTTGCGCTCCTCGAGCAGGCGGTCGGCCGCAGCGCTGCTCGGCCAGCGCAGGCGCGCGAAGAGCAGCAGCGACGACAGCACGACGAAACAGA